>CAMYMR010000066.1 GCA_947259285.1 uncultured Woeseiaceae bacterium
GCGCTGGTCAAAGGTGGTGTGGAACGCGTCAGCGTCCTCGCGGTTGCGAGAGCCGTCTGAATCAGCCCACCGGGCTGTTGAAGGTGTAGTGCAACACGATTCCGATGAACACGACCATGCCAATCAGGTGGTTGTGCAAGAAAGCGGCAAAACAACCGGCTGGCTGGCGATCGCGTGCAAGCCATTGGTGCCAAACCATCAGACCTGCCGCAACAACAACGGACAGGTAATACCAGAAACCAAGCGCCGCACGCACGCCGACCAAAACGAGCGCAACGAGCATCAACGCTTGTAAACCGGCGATGACAAACAGATCGACTTCACCAAACAATATGGCGGTTGATTTGACGCCGACTTTTCGGTCATCTTCGCGATCAACCATGGCGTAAAACGTGTCGTAGATGACGGCCCAGATCATGGTTGTTCCGAAGACCAGCCAGGCGAGCTCCGGTGTACTACCGGTCTGCGCAGCGAACGCCATCGGCACGCTCCAGCCGAAGGCGGCGCCGAGTACGAACTGTGGAATAGAAAGGAAGCGTTTTACGAATGGATAAGCCACCGTCAGTATTGCCCCAATGACGGCCAGCAGCCTCGCGGGCGTGTTGAGCATCGTCGCCAGACCGATTGCGATAAGCGCGAGTGCTGCAAACAAGGTTAGCGCCTCCATCGGGGCGACGGCTCCCGAGGCGATCGGTCGCATTCTCGTTCGTTCAACGTACGGGTCTATGTTGCGGTCGGCGTAGTCGTTCAAAACGCAGCCCGCGGAACGCATTACGACGACGCCGATGACAAAGATAACGAACAGGCCCTGATCCGGTGTTCCGTCTCCGGCAAGCCAGAGAGCCCACAGGGTTGGCCAGAGCAAGAGCCAGATGCCAATCGGCTTGTCGAGGCGCATCAGCTTGCCGTAGTTACGCAGCTGCCGAACCAACTGCGGGCTGAAGACGCTGGCGGACAGGGTTTTCATGGCGCGTAGTGTACTTTACAAGCGGTCATTGTAGGAGCGCGCCCCAGCGCGCGATTCTATTCCTGGGTATCGGTCGAGCACCGGGGCGCGTTTCTACACTTTGCCGTAGCGTCCCGCATCACCGAGCCACCGGCGGACGATTGCGCTGGCCGTCGACGCCGAGTGATGGCGCAGGGTCTCTGCGGTCATCTGCACCTCTGGCATGAGGTCCGCATCGCGAGCCAGATTGGCGATGCGGTAGTCCGGTAATCCGGTCTGGCGCGTGCCGAGCAGTTCGCCGGGACCCCGCAATTCGAGATCACGTTGCGCGACAACAAAACCATCGTTTGTGTTTCGCAATACTGCCAACCTCTCTTTTGCCAGGCGGCCGAGCGGCGGCTTGTAGAGCAACACGCAGTGGCTTTGCGCCGCGCCGCGTCCAACCCGGCCACGCAGTTGGTGTAGTTGCGACAGGCCCATCCGCTCCGCGTTCTCTATGATCATCAGGCTCGCATTGGGCACATCCACACCAACCTCGATCACGGTCGTGGCAACCAGCAGCTGAATCAGCCCCTCTTTGAACGCCCGCATCCCGCGTTCTTTTTCTACTGGCCGCATGCGTCCGTGTACCAGGCCGACAGTCAGCTCCGGAAGCGCCTCGGTCAGCCTATGGAAACTGGCCTCCGCTGCCTGGTAGTCGAGGACATCGGATTCCTCGATGAGCGGACAGACCCAGTAGGCCTGCTGGCCTGCGGCGCATGCCGAGCGCACGCGCTCTACGATTTCGCTGCGCCGCGTATCCGGAACCGCGATCGTCGACACCGGCCGACGACCCGGGGGTAGCTCATCAATAACCGAGGTATCCAGATCGGCGTAGGCCGCCATCGCGAGTGTTCGTGGGATTGGAGTCGCCGTCATGACAAGTTGATGCGGATGGCCCGCTGACAACTTGCCTTTGTCGCGCAACGCCATGCGTTGATGAACGCCGAAGCGATGCTGTTCATCAATCACCACGAGGGCAAGCTGCTTGAATTCAACGCCCTCCTGGAATAACGCGTGAGTGCCAACCGCGAGCTGCGCCCGACCATCGGCGATTGACTCCAGTGATTCGCGGCGTGCAGCCACACGCTGGCTGCCGCTGAGCCAGGCGGGCTCAATGCCCAAGGGCCGAAGCCAGTCGGAAAAGTTTCGCCAGTGCTGTTCGGCCAGAATCTCGGTAGGCGCCATGATCGCCGCCTGCACGCCGCAGGCGATAGCCTTGAGGCAGGCAATCGCCGCAATGACGGTCTTGCCGGAACCCACATCGCCCTGAATAAGGCGCATCATCGGGTGAGGCTCGGCCAGGTCGACGAGAATTTCGTCGATAACCCGTTGCTGTGCGCCGGTGAGCTTGAACGGCAAGGAGCGAACAAACTCACTCACTTCAGCGCCACCTTCCGTCAACGCCGGAGCTGCCTCGGTTTGGGCAAGCGCTCGCAACCGTCTCAAGCTCAGGTAATGTGCGAGCAACTCCTCGAAAGCCAGGCGTTGCTGACAGGCATGCCGGCCTTCCAACAGCTGCTCAACGTCCGCGGTCGGCGGCGGCCTGTGAAGGAAAAGGATGGCCTCGGCGAGCGACGGCATGCCGAGCTTTTTCGTGATCGTCTTCGGCAGCAGCTCGTCAGGCGGAGCCTCTTGCATCGAGCGCAACGCCTGATCCGTCAGGTTTCTCAATCGTCCCTGCTGCACCCCCTCGGTCGCCGGGTAGATGGGAGTAAGCGCGTCATTCGTCGCTGCCGCCTGGTCTCCACGAAGGATTCGATACTCCGGGTGAATCATCTCCAGCATCACGCTGCCACGTCGGACCTCACCGAAGCAGGTAAGCCTGACGCCGGGTTGAAACTGCGCTTGCTGCTGGCGTGAAAAATGGAAAAAACGCAGCATTAGCTGACCACTGCCATCACTAATGCGCACGAGCAGGTTGCGGCGACCCCGATAAACCGTTTCGGATAACAGCACTTCGCCAGAGACGAGACAGCGATTGCCTGCGACAAGCGCGCCGATTTTGACGAGCTGCGTCCGATCTTCGTATCGCAGTGGCAACAGAAAGAGCAGGTCTTCGACGCGAAACAGTCCCAGTTTTTCCAGCTTCTTCGCGAGCGCCGGTCCAACGCCGTGCAATGAAGTCAAGGGTGATTGTGGATCCACGATAAGCGCTTTCAGATAGTGACGGGCCGAGCAACAGAGGCGCGATAAAGACAGGGTGGCGAGCGACCCGCAAGATACCCCGTGATGAAAAAAGTTACGTCGTCCGGCCTCTTACAGTGCAAGGATCGCGTCGGCTTCTACATCCGCCCCCTTGGGCAGCGAGGCGACGCCAACGGCGGCTCGCGCCGGGAAGGGCGTCTCGAAGAACTCTTCCATGATTGCGTTAACGCTGGCGAAGTTGTCGAGGTCAGTCAGGAAAATGGTGAGCTTGACAACATTGTTGAGATCACCGCCGGCCGCCCTGGCAACGGCATCGAGGTTCTTGAAGACCTGACGCGCACGCGTGTCGAAGTCTCCCGTTACGAGCTCCATTGTATCGGCAAGCAGCGGAATCTGTCCGGAAAGAAATACGAGATTGCCCGCCTGTATTGCCTGTGAGTAAGTGCCGATTGCCGCCGGCGCGCTGTCGGTGTGTACTGCTTTCCTGGTCATGAGTATGTCCTGAGTTCTCTAGGCGCATTCGCGCGTCACTTTCATTACGTTCGGCATCTTGCGTACGCTGCGCATGATATTTGCCAGGTGGCTGCGGTGTTTGACGGTCAGGAGAAACGCCAGCACCGAGCAGTCTTCATGGCGTCCGAGAACTTCGACCTGCTCGATGTTCGAGCCGCAGTCGGCGATGGTCGCAGCAACTTCTGCCAACACTCCGGTGCGGTTTCGGGTTTCAGCGTGAATCAACGAATGAAAATCTCGATCGAGGTTTTTTTCCCATCCGACACTGATCCACTTCTCCGGCTGCTTGCGAAAGATCCTGAGGTTGCCGCAGTTATTTCTGTGAATGACGACGCCGCGACCCGCCGTGAGGTAACCCATAACCGGATCGCCGGGAATCGGATAGCAGCATTTCCCGTAGCTGACCACCATGCCCTCGGTGCCCGAAATAACCAGGCTCGTTGCGGTCTCGCCGGATGCGCCCTCCTCATTAGCGCCGACCAGCATACGTGCCGTCAAAGGCGCCAGGCGTTCGCCCAGCCCCAGCTGCTCGAATAGCTCAGCCGTGTTGTTCAATCCCAGGTCATCGAGCGCTTCGGACATGCGCACTTTGCCCACCTTGCGCAACGACGACCCCAGGTCCTTTAGAGACTTATCAAGCAGTCGTTTGCCGAGGTCGACCGACTCGACCGAGCGAAGGTTCTTCATGTGGTTACGAATGGCAGTTCTCGCTTTGGCGGAGCGCACAAACGTGAGCCAGTTGGGGTTCGGCTTGGCGCCGCGAGCGGTAATGACTTCGACGGTCTGTCCGTTTTGCAGCGGTGTTCGAAGTGGCACCAGGCGCCGGTCTATCTTTGCGGCTACACAGCGATCGCCGATGTCCGTATGCACGGCGTAGGCAAAATCGACCGTCGTTGCGCCTTTCGGCAACGGCATGATGTCTCCTTTCGGAGTGAACACGTAAATCTTGTCGGGGAACAGATCGACTTTGACGCTTTCGAGAAACTCTTCAGATGTGCCCGACTGCTGAATCTCCGCCAGGTTTGCCAACCATTCTCTGGCGCGGCGTTGCGGCGACGCGTCGGTCTTTTCCCCGGCTTTGTAAATCCAGTGCGACGCAACGCCGGCCTCCGCCACGCGATCCATTTCTCGCGTCCGAATCTGCACTTCCATCGGCAGGCCCTTGGGCCCGAACAGTGTTGTGTGCAAGGACTGGTAACCATTGATGCGCGGTATCGCAATGTAATCCTTGAACCGGCCGGGCATTGGCTTGTAGAGACCATGGATGAGGCCAAGTGTCTGGTAACAGGAATTCACGTCGTCAGTGATGATACGAAATCCATAGACATCAACGATTTCCGACAGCGGCCGCTTCTTCTCGGCCATTTTCCTGTAAATACTGTAGAGATGTTTTTCGCGACCGATGACCTGGCCGTCGATCCCCTCCTCGGCCATTGCCCGACTGAACTCGTCCGATATTCGCTTGACGATCTGCCGCTGACTGCCCTTGCTTTTCCTGAGTGCTTTTTCGAGGACGCGATAGCGAAACGGGTGAAGATGCAGGAATCCGAGGTCCTCGAGCTTGATCTTCATACGATTGATGCCGAGCCGGTTTGCTATGGGCGCGTAGATATCCAGCGTCTCTCGAGCGATACGCTGCTTCTTTGCCGAGGGCATGGCGCCGAGCGTCTGCATGTTGTGCAGCCTGTCGGAGAGCTTGATGAGAATGACGCGAATATCTTCGATCATCGCCAGCATCATCTTGCGGAAGCTTTCGGCCTGAGCCTCGGCCCGACTGCGAAACTGAATCTGATCCAGCTTGCTGACGGCATCGACAAGCTGAGCGACTTCGACCCCGAAGTTCTCCTCGATATCCTCGAGTGAGGCGGTCGTGTCTTCCACTACATCGTGCAATATCGCGGCGCTGATCGCCTGTGCGTCCAGGCGCATATCAGACAGTTCCTTTGCCACGGCGACGGGGTGTGTGATGTATGGCTCCCCGGTCTTGCGAGTCTGCCCCTCGTGAGCGCTGGCGCCGAACTCGTAGGCCTTAAGAATCTGCTCGATGTGGTCGTCCGGAAGATACGTCTTGAGGGTCTCGACCAGCTGACCCAGGCCGAAGTCTCGTTTCGAGGCCCCGGGAAGCTTGGACAGTAGTGTCGCCGCGTAATCCATCTACCGATAATAACGGGAATACCCATGCGGCGGGGAGCCCGAAGCGCTGAATCGGGGCCGTGTTGACGGGCGGCCAGTACTGACAAAACCAAAGAATCGGGCCTGGAAGGCCCTGCTACGGTGCTCCTCGGTTGGCGCCAGCAACCAGGGAAACCTCCGGGCGGCTACGCCCATTCGGGGACAACGCTTGCCGCAGTCGGGTTTTGATCGGAACTGTGGCGCCCGCGTCGAGCAGGCCGGCTCAATCGCCGATCGAGATACCCCGGACCGGCAGGATGTCTTCGGCAGGCTCCGTAGGATTCATCAGTTCATCAACGGCAGGCTGGTCGATCTCCTCGAGGATCGCTGGCGTTATGTGGCCTTCCGCGATCTCCCGCAGGGCTATAACGGTGGGTTTGTCGTTCTCGAGCTCGACCATCGGGTCGGCGCCATGGGCCAGACGGCGTGCTCGCTTGGCAGCGACCAGCACCATCTCGAAAATGTTATCGATGTTTTCCAGGCAATCTTCAACCGTGATTCTAGCCATCTGTCCTGTCCTGATGCGAAGAGGCCATTGCTGACCCAACAAATTGAGGCGAGAAGTGTAAGTCACAAGCCCGATCATTCGCCAAGCCATATAACCAAACGCTATATACGCTCGCGCTGCGTTTAGCCAATGATCCTTGAAACGACTCGTCGCAGGGCGACGTTCGAACGCGCGCACGCCTCACCCGATCCCGCCAACACACGCTCGAGGTCACTAACGGCCTGCTCCAGCTCGTCGTTGATGATGACGTAATCGAACTCATCCCAATGTGACATGTCATCTTGCGCATCCCTGAGGCGTCGTTCGATGACCTCCGGACTGTCGGTGCGGCGGTCGCGAAGGCGTCGTTCCAGCTCTTCGATCGACGGCGGCAAAATGAAAATCGTAACGCACTCGGGCATTGACGTGCGCACCTGTCTTGCGCCCTGCCAGTCGATCTCCAGCACGACGTTCTGACCCTCGGCCAGGCACTCCTCGACCTGGCTGCGACTGGTCGCATAGAAGTTGTCAAAGACTTCGGCAAACTCGAGCAGTTCGCCGTCTTCCTTCAGCCGCTCGAACTCATCGACGCCGACGAAGAGATAGTCGACGCCATCCACTTCCGTACGACGTTTGGCGCGTGTCGTGTAAGAAATCGAAAATCTGAGCTGCGGATTTCGCGCGACCAGCGCTTTGACAATGGTTGTCTTCCCGGCCCCCGAGGGTGCCGCAATAACAAACAGCTTCGCGTCTCTCTTCGGCACCGTGAACCTATTCGACGTTTTGAATCTGCTCGCGCATCTGTTCGATCAGCACCTTCAGGTCGACCGCGGCCTTTGTGGTTTCCGCATCGGCCGATTTTGATCCCAGCGTGTTGGCTTCACGATTGAGTTCCTGCATGAGGAAATCGAGGCGCCGGCCGACAGGCTTTCGGCTAGCGATCGTATCGCGAATTTCGACAACGTGGCTGTCGAGACGGTCAAGCTCCTCGTCGATGTCAATTTTTTGCGCGATCAAAGCGATCTCCAGTTCGAGTCGCGCCGGGTCGGTCTCGACGTTGAGCTTTTCGATCCGCTCCTCAAGTTTGGCACGGGTGGCTGCAAGCACCTCGGGCATGCGGCGGCGAACGCTGGCCGAGATCTCTTCGATATCGGCGCACCTCGACTGAAGCATGTCAGCAATGCGCTGGCCTTCACTCGCACGCATGCTGTTTAAGGCCCCCAAGGCAGTATCAAGTAGCGCGCTGGCGTGTTCGAACATCGGGCCGGTATCCACGTCGGTCTGTACGACCACACCGGGCCAGCGCAGAATCTCGATCGGGTTCGCTGCGGCTACGTTGGGTAGTTTTGCGGTTAGCTCGGAAATTCGATGGCCGATCAGTTCGACAAGATCGGTATCCAGCTGAAGTTCGGTGTCCTGGTGCACCGCGCGTCGGAAATACAGGGCGCACTCGACCTTGCCGCGACCCAGCGCGTCACTTGCCTGCTGACGAAAAAACTGTTCTTTTGGCCGCAGGTCTTCGGGTAGCTTGAACTGCGCATCGAGATAGCGGTGGTTGACAGCGCGAATCTCCCACGTCAGCGCGCCAATGCCAGTTTCCACCGACTCTCGCGCGAAGCCTGTCATACTGTGTAACATCAGCAACTTTCTCCCGACAAATCCTGAAACGTGCTGTCTGGATCACATTCTCATAGCGACGGTCATTCTAAGCTTTGGTCGCTGCTTAAGGCCAATCAACGTCACCACACTGCCATGCAAATCGAATATGCCAAAGTCTCCGCGCTAGGAGATCGACAGGACAACCAGGACCGGGCCGCGGTTGTCGTTGCCGAGAACGCGGCACTGATGCTCGTTTTTGACGGCATGGGCGGGCATTCAGATGGCGCGCGTGCGGCCGAAACCGGTCTCAAAGTTGTGCAGGATTTTTTCATGTCCGCCCCCTTGCCGCTGTTCGATCCGCAGGGGTTCCTGTACATGGCGTTGTCGCGGGCTCACGATGAGGTCGTCGGTCTCGGTCAGGACCTGGACGTCGACTTTCGACCCCGAGCAACCTGTGCGATCTGTCTGGTACAGGAGGGCGGCGCCTTCTGGGCGCACATAGGCGATAGCCGTATCTACCACGTTCGTGACGGTGGCGTTCTGCAACGTTCGCGTGACCACAGCCATGTCGAAGTACTGATTCAGGAAGGCGCCATCACCGAGGAAGAAGCCAAGGATCATCCAATGCGTAATTTCGTCGAGTGCTGCATTGGTGGCGATGCTCCCGTACCGGACATGAGTATTACTCACAAGATCGATCTGCAGTCGGGTGACGTCCTGCTCGCCTGTTCAGATGGATTATGGTCCGGGCTCAGTGATGCGCAAGTGGCCCAGATCGGTAAGCCAGGCGAGAACCGTCTTGTGGAGAACCTCAAGGCCCTGAGTATCAAGGCGTTGAGCATTAACTCGCCGTACAGTGACAACACGACGGGTACGGCGTTAAGGTGGATCGGTCATTAGCGTCCCGCGCCGCAAGTTCGTATAGTCGCGGCCCGTCAGCCGAGAGCCAATTCCAGGGCAGGACATTAGCAGGAGAGTACAGATGCGCCCCAGTGGTCGCGAAGCGTCACAGATGCGTGAAGTACGGTTCATTGCGGACTTCACAAAACACGCCGAGGGTAGCGTCCTGACTTCCTTCGGCGACACTCAGGTACTGTGCACGGCCAGCATAGAAGAACGCGTCCCGGCCTGGATGCGCAATACCGGTCGTGGCTGGGTAACCGGCGAATACGGCATGTTGCCGCGCGCGACTCACACACGCTCGGGGCGCGAGGCGTCACGAGGTAAGCAGGGCGGCCGCACGCTCGAAATCCAGCGTCTGATCGGCCGCTCCCTGCGCGCGGTTACCGACCTTGAAGCCCTGGGCGAACGTACTGTTACCCTCGACTGCGATGTCATTCAGGCGGATGGCGGGACCCGAACGGCGTCTATCAGTGGCGCGTTCGTGGCGCTGGCGATTGCGATGAAAAGGCACCGGAAATCCGGCCGGATGAGAAAGAACCCGCTGCATGGACAGGTCGCGGCGATTTCGGTCGGCATATACGGCGGCGTCCCGGTACTTGACCTCGACTATGAAGAGGACTCGGAGGCCGAAACCGACATGAACATTGTCATGAACGACGCCGGTCGCTTTATCGAAGTGCAGGGCACGGCCGAAGGCCATGCGTTTACCGACGACGAATTCGCCGCAATGATCAGCCTCGCGCGCCGCGGCATCGACGATATCATCGTCGAGCAAAACAAGGCGATAGCCTCTGCCAGCAGGTGATTCACCTGCCCCGGAAAATCGTAATGGCGACCGGTAACCCCGGCAAAATTTCCGAGATCGCGCGGCTGCTTGACGACCTTGGCGTCGAGGTTGTAGCACAGTCCGAGCTGGGCGTAAGCGACGCCGATGAAACAGGCACAAGCTTCGCTGAAAATTCGTTGATAAAAGCACGACATGCCTCCAGTGAGACGGGGCTTCCGGCAATCGCCGACGATTCCGGCCTGGTCGTAGATGCGCTCGGCGGGCGGCCCGGTGTTTATTCGGCACGCTATGCCGGAGCAGACGCTACGGATGACGAAAATATCGACAAGCTGCTTACGGAACTTGCCGGCGTCGGTGAGGGTTCGAGAGGCGCGGCGTTTCACTGTGTCGCGACCTTCGTAATGCCAGGCGAATCCGGCGCG
Source organism: uncultured Woeseiaceae bacterium (assembly GCA_947259285.1). GTDB lineage: Bacteria > Pseudomonadota > Gammaproteobacteria > Steroidobacterales > Woeseiaceae > UBA1847. The sequence goes on from CAMYMR010000066.1 coordinate 10,017, forward strand.
GTTGTTGCCGAGGGCATATGGGACGGTACGATACTCAAAGAGCGTCAGGGTGATGGTGGGTTTGGTTACGACCCGATCTTCCTCGATCCGGCAAGCGGTTTGAGTTCCGCACAGCTGACGCCGCAGCAAAAGAATGCGCGCAGTCATCGGGGGCAGGCTCTGCGAGCACTGGTGGAGCAGATCAAGAAACGCTTTCGATGACACCACCACTTTCTCTCTACGTGCATCTGCCCTGGTGTGTGCAAAAGTGTCCCTACTGCGACTTTAACTCACACGCCGGCGGTGACCCGGCAGCCCGCCAGCGCTATCTGGATGCACTGCTGCTTGACCTTGAGGCCGAAGCGTCGGTGGCAGCGGGTAGAACGATCGAAACCGTGTTTCTCGGCGGCGGCACGCCAAGCCTGTTCTCGCCGGATGAAATCGCAGGCTTGCTTGAGGCGGTTCGGGCGCAGTTTGATGTCGCTGCAGATGCGGAAATCACAATGGAGGCAAACCCTGGCACGGTGGAATGTGGGGAGCCAGCGGGTTATCGGGACGCAGGGGTCAATCGCCTGTCATTTGGCGGTCAAAGCTTCAACGATGAGCACCTGAAAAAGCTCGGGCGTATTCACAACAGCAGGGACATTCTGAGCACAGTCGATGACGCGCGCAGGGCGGGCATCGAGAACATCAACATCGATCTGATGCACGGCCTCCCCGGCCAGAGCGTAGCCGAGGCGTGCCAGGATCTCGCGGTCGCAGCAGGTCTCGAACCGGCGCATATCTCGTGGTACCAGCTTACGCTGGAGCCGAACACGATTTTCTTCGCCCGTCCGCCCGCGGGCATGCCCGATGATGAAACGGCTCATGAGATTCAGGATCAGGGCCAGGCGCTGCTTGAGGAGCAGGGCTTCAGGCAATATGAAGTTTCTGCCTACGCGCGCGAGAATCAGGTATGCCGGCACAATCTGAACTACTGGTTATTTGGGGACTATCTCGCGGTCGGCGCAGGCGCACACGGCAAAATTAGCGACTCGCGCGGCATCTTCCGTTATGTCAAGCCGGCGAATCCGTTGCAGTATATGCAGACAATGGAGGCGGACCCGTACCATAGGGAGCAGGCGCTGATCGAGAAGGACGATCTGGTCTTCGAATTCATGCTCAATGCGCTGCGACTGACCGAGGGATTCAGCGAGTCGGTCTTCTGCGAAAGGACCGGCCGAAGCGCCGATCAACTGGCCGAAGCCATGCAAAGCGCGTCGACGAAAGGCCTGGTCGTCCGCGAGGACAACGCGGTCTGGCGGCCAACGTCGCTCGGGACGCGCTTCTTGAACGACCTGCAGGCGGAATTTCTGCTCGACAGCCCCTGATCCCGGCCGAAACCACGGCGATGTTGCGCACCGGCGGGCCGGTTTTGACGTAGACGGGCGATGACGGAGGCATTTTCCGGATCGTTCATTTATGCACAAGGATTCCGGCAGGCCTTAATTTTCAGTGTATGAGGCCCCTGAATTCACTTTGAATGTATCGAAAGTAAGATAATTTTTTGATTTATAAAGAAAAACATTAAACACCGGAGATAACCATGCGTAAAAAACACACAGCTCAACGCAGTATATTTGAATACTATCCAGAGCACGAGATCGGTTATGAATTAAAGGCTATTTCGCACTGGCTTGATCAACATACTGAGCTTTTAGATTGGGTTGCTAACGATGTAAAAAACCAAGCGGTTAAAAATAATTCAGGTAGAGAAGGGTTAACCGTGGAATCCATATTACGATGTGGCATTCTCAAACAATACCATCAAGTGAGCTACCATGATCTGGCATTTTGTCTGATGGATTCAACGGCCTGTGACAGTTTTGCGCGTTTAAAACCGGGCTGGTATCCCAAAAGATCGGCGTTACAAGAATGCATCAGTATGATTTCTGACAGGACCTGGGAGCGAATTAATCAGTGTTTGTTGCAGAGTGCGCAGCAGGAAAAAGTGGAACGTGGTGATATGCTGCGTATCGACAGTACGGTGGTTGATTCACCCATTCATGAACCCAGTGATAGCAGCCTGTTGTGGGATAGTATTCGAGTGCTGATCCGGCTATTAAAAACAGCGGACGAATTAGTGGAAGGCGTCACCACGATTGAGTATAAAAACCATCGGCGATTAGCCAAGAAGCGGTCACGTGCCATTGTTTATACACGAGGCAGGGAAAAGAAAAAATTACTGTATAAAGATCTGGTTAATGCAGTAGAAAAAACACTCGCCTATATTGATGATGCGGTGGTAAAAGTGAATTCAGTTCCGATAACAGAGCGCTTGAAATTAGAGGCCTGGCATACGCAGATCATACATTACAAGCCATTGATACAACAGGTTATAGAGCAAACGAAACGGCGCGTATTGGGTGATGAAAAAGTACCCGCCACAGAAAAGATCGTGAGTATTTTTGAAGCGCATAGCGACATTATTGTAAAAGGTAGCCGTGACATTCAGTATGGTCACAAGATCAATTTAAGTACCGGTAAAAGTGGTCTGGTTTTGGATGTTGTTATTGAGCAAGGCAATCCAGCCGATAGCGATAAATGCATCCCGATGCTGGAACGACACATTGCCCATTATGGAAAAGCACCGCGTCAAATGGCCGCCGATGGTGGCTATGCCAGCATGGATAATTTAACCACTGCAAAATCATTGAATGTTAAGGATATGGCGTTCCACAAAAAGCGGGGGCTGGAGGTGGACGATATGGCAAAAAGTGGCTGGGTTTATCGCAAGTTGAGAAACTTCAG
>CAMYMR010000067.1:0-24375 GCA_947259285.1 uncultured Woeseiaceae bacterium
GTATGCATCTTGCCGCGGTTGCTTCGTGTCTTGTTGCTTTGTGCATTGCCGACCTGGCCGTGGCGCAAAAAACCGCCAAGCCGGTGTTGCACGGGAAGCACTGGGTCGCAATAACGGGCAAACCCCTCGCAGCCACCGCCGGAGGTATGACCTTCACCCGTGGCGGCAACGCGGTCGATGCCGCATGCGCGATGCTGGCCGCGACATCGACCATGTGGGACACGCTGGGGTGGGGCGGTGAAACGCAGGCGTTGATTTACAATCCGCACACGAAAGAAGTCCTGGGAATCAATGCGCTAGGCGTCGCGCCCACCGGAGCGACGGCGGAGTTTTTCCGCGAGCGTGGCCTGCTGTATCCGCCTGAGTACGGCCCGCTGGCGGCTGTAACGCCGGGTACGCCGGGCGGCTTAATGGTGATGCTGGCTGAATACGGCGAACTGAGCCTTGCCGAAGTGCTTGCGCCTGCAATGCAAATGGCCGAAGGCTACCCGATCGAAAAGTCTCAGGCCGATAACATGGAGAGGCGCAAGGAGGTCCTTACGCAGTGGTCGTATTCGGCGAAGGTTTTTCTGCCGCACTTGAAGGATGATGACAGCCAGGAGCGCGCAGCACCAAAACCCGGAGAAATTTTCAGGCAACCGGATCTGCTGGCGACACTGCAGAAGCTGGTTGATACGGAAAAAGCAGCACTTCTGGATGGCAAGACTCGGAAGCAGGCGATCTATGCGGCTTACGATCGTTTCTATCGTGGCGACATTGCCGAGGAGCTGGTTCGTGGCTCGTCCGAGTATGGTGGCCTCATAACGATGGCGGACCTCGACGGCTGGCAGGTATACATCGAGAAACCGGTCAGCACCAACTACAAAGGCATCGACGTCTACAAGCTCACGCACTGGGTGCAGGGCCCTGTCTTGCTGCAGGCGTTGAACATACTGGAAGGCATCGACCTCAAGAGCATGGGCTATAACACCGCGCGTTATATCCACGCGCTGTACCAAACCATGAATCTCGCTTTCGCCGATCGTGATTTCTACTACGGCGACCCCTATATGCCGCCTGTCGAGCCCATAGAGGGCTTGCTTTCGAAAGACTACGCGGAGTCTCGACGGGGGCAGATCGACTGGCAGCGCAACAATCCGCAGACGAAGCCGGGCGACCCGTACCCCTTCCAGGGTGATGAGAATCCCTACCTCGAACTGCTGGAGAAGTGGACGCCGATTCCACCGGCAGCCGAAGCCGAGGGCGCCGAGGGTTTTCAACAGGCCAGATTGACCGGCGATGACGAAAGCTTCCTCGCCGGCACAACGTCGATCCAGGCGGCCGACGCCGAGGGTTGGGTTGTTTCCATTACCCCCAGCGGCGGTTGGATACCGGCGTTTATTGCCGGCCGAACGGGTATCGGTTTGAGTCAACGCATGCAGAGTTTCGTCCTCGACGAGGCGCTCAATCCTTTCAACGTCGTTCGCCCGGGACAGCGGCCACGCGCGACCCTGACGCCCAGTCTGGCTTTTAAGGAGGGCAAGCCGCTCCTCGCGTTTTCCGTACAGGGGGGCGATTCTCAGGACCAGAATCTGTTGCAGTTCTTCCTGAATATCGTCGAATTCGGCATGAACGTGCAGCAGGCAGTGGAGGCCCACAATATCGCGAGCTACCAGATGCAGAGTTCTTTTGGCGCGCATAAAGCGGAGCCCGGCCGCATCCAGGTCACCACGAAGGTGCCCGAATGGGTCCGCACGGAGTTAGGGAAAATGGGGTACCGAGTGGAAGCGGTGGACCGCACCTACAGCCCGATTACCGCCATCTATTTCGATACCGAGAACGGAACGATGTGGGGCGGCGCCAGCGACTACGGCGAAGACTACGGCGTCGCCTGGTAGGTATCGCCTCAGCGGGGCCCAGAACACCGCATCATCAGCAGTCCATCCGCTGATAATCAGGATTCTTTCGGCCTGCCCGAGCACACTCATCCCTGGTCAGCGCCCATTGCGCTGCGCGATGAGGAGGAAATCATGAGCAACTCAATCCGGAAGTCACGGCCGCTGGCCGTCGTCCTGCTCGGCGCAGCGCTACTGGGCGGCTGCGGCGGCACCAAGGTGCTTAAAGAACCCCAGCCGATGCAGGCCACACAGCCGCTGGCGGCCAGCGCGGACCAGCGCCTCAGAGCGACACTTGACTGGGTTATCGTTCGCGAAGGGCCCGGAACCTGGGCGAAGAACGCCGACTGGGACGAGTACCTGCTGCGCGTCAGCAACCTGTCCGACCAGCCGGTACGGATAACCCGGCTGATGGTCGTGGATTCCCTGAACACGCCGATAGCCTCGCAGCCGAGTCGCAAGAAGCTCGTCAAGGCAAGCAAAAAGACCGCGCGCCGCTATAAGGATTCCGGGCTGAAGGTCAAAGCCGGTCGGGGTGCCGGCACAATGCTGGTCGCCGGTGCCGCGGTGACGGCTGTCGGAGTTGGCGCCGCAAGCGCGGTCGCTGCTGGATCCGCACTGTCCGGTGCGGCAGCGGCCGGCAGTGCCGGCGCAGCCGTCGGCGGCGTTTTGCTGCTTGGCCCCGCAATAGCCGTCGGCGGAGTCGTTCGCGGCGTCAATAATAGCGCCGTCAACAAGCAGATCGAGAGTCGGCAAAGCCAATTTCCCCTGGACCTGTCTGCTATGGAAGAGGCGGCGCTGGACGTGTTCTTCCCGCTGGCGCCGTCGCCCCGGAGGATCGAACTCGCGTACGCAGACCATATAGGCGAGCATGTCCTGCTCATCGATACTCAGACGGTCCTCGATGGTCTGCACATTGAGGGGGCGGAGGCATCGATCCCTTCAGTCGGCGTAGCCGGTCAGCTCGACGTATCCGCGGCCGGTGACTTCGACGTCGTCACGACTGCCCGTGACGTCAACCGCTCCCTCCCAGTAGCGAACGGTCGTAAATAGCTCCTGGTCATCCAGCACCGGAACGACGTCAAGCCCCAGTCCGAGATCTGGCAGACGAATGTTCCATGCAGCCGGGTAAGTGCCGCCTTCAGGGCTGGTCCATCGATCGCGCACCGATAGGGAAATATCGTCGTGACCGAGATGCCGGGATTCCCCGTCGGCGGAGATCCAGGTGCCGCCGCTATGAACATCCGGCGTGCCGTCCGTCTTTCGCAGGTTATAGAACATCAGCTCGCTGCCGTCGGATAGCTGCAATGCAAACCAGTCCCAGCCCTGCTGGTCCTTCGCCAGCGCGCTGCTGCTCCACTCACGGTCGAGCCAGGACAGCCCTGAAACGGCAAATGTTTCGTCACCCAGGCGCAATCGACCCGCTGATTGCCAGCGAGTGATCGAGTAATAGTACGAAGCGTTGCCGGCTTCCGCGGACTTCTGCGACAGGCCGTCGAGGCCGTTCAGCACCGGCTCTTTCATGGCGATCAGCGTGAGCTCCAGTGCGAAGTTTTCATCGTTTGCGCTCAGTTGCCAGCGTTCCCCACCGTGGTCGTTTTCGGTCGCCGCAATTTCCCAATCGTCAATCCATACCCGAAACGGGTTTGCACTGGCTCCTGCAAGCCCCAGGGCGCCGCGCGAGAAACGCTCTGCGACATGGAATGTTTTGCCACTGACATCGGTGACAGCAAAGTGCGCGATATAAACCTGGTTCGTGCGCCAGCGGGAGTCTGAGGCGGCTATCTGCGGAACAAGGGCGAAGCGGAAGAGTGTGAGCTCGAATCCGAAGCGACGGCCGTCGGCGCCGTCGAGGTTACCCGTCATGTACCACCATTCGTTTCGGAATTCGGGGTGCGGTCCGTGGTCGAGAGGAAACTGGAAGCTGCGTGGCTCGGTTGCGAGGGCAAAGCCGGCATTGCTGTCGGCGCTTAGTAGTGCGGACAGCTCTGATCGCTGGGTGCTGTCAGCCAGCGCGCTGGCTGCAACGACCAACGCCACCACGGCAGCGACAGACCACCGTTGCTTGTCATTCCAGAACGAAAACTTGAGTCGCACTCGCTACTCCTCGCGCATCGCCAGCGCCGGCTGGCTCCGTGCGGCCCGCCAGGCAGGATAAAGGCCCGCCAGCAGCGCGGCGAAAACGGCGAACAGCACGGCGGATAACAAAATGTTCGGCGCTATTGCCATGTCGATCTGCCAGCCAAATGCCCGGCGGTTTATTACCTCGATAAGCACGTAGGCCATGACCAGGCCCAGAGGGATAGCGGCGAGGCCACTCAGCAGGCCAATAACGCTTGTTTGCAGCGTGATCATGCCGCCGAGTTGCAGTGGCGTCATGCCGAGCGCACGTAGCACCGCGAGATCGCGAGCGCGCTCGAGCTGCAGCGCGAGCATCGCACCGAGTATGCCGATGAAAGCAACGCTGATAGCCAGCCAGTACAGGATGTCGGTGATCACGAATGTGCGATCGAAAATCTGCAGTGACAGCTCTCGTATCTTCGCGTTCGAGTTGATTAACAGTTCCTGTCGGCCGTCACTGATTGCTTCCATTTGCGCGATGACCTTGTCGGCATCGACGCCCGCGCCAAGGTACAGACCAACCGAGTCAACGCCCGCATCATCAAAGTGGCGATCGTAAGTTTGTCGGCTCATTAGCAAGGCGCTCGCATTAATGTCGTAGCTTTGATAGGTCGCGACGACCCTGAATGGCGTATCGCCCTGTGCCGTTCGTAACGAGACGCTATCTCCCGTTGCCACGCGATTGCGGTATGCGTAAGGCTCGGATACCAGCACGACATCCTCGCGATCGAATTGCCGCCAGACGTCTGCCGGATCGGCATCAAGAATCTCGGTGCCGGCGTAACTGCCCGGCGCCATCTGCGTCGCGAGTACCTGTGTACGACCCTTTTCGTCCTCGTGCCATGAACGACGATTGGTGCTAAGTGCCGTTACACCCGCGATTTTCGAGAACGCTTCAACCAGGTCCGGCTCAAATGTGCCGCGCCGAACGCCCGCGTAGATATCGGCCTGCAGGGTCTGCTCCAGCCAGGCGCTCACAGAGCCGCGGAAGCTATCGACCATGACGCTGACGCCAATCGTCGCAGACACCGCGACCGCGAGCGCCACGACCGCGACGCCGGTTCGGCTCAGGCTGGCGCCGATGCCGTTGACCGCAAGCCGTGCCCACACGCCGCCAAGCCGCCTTGCGACGGGCGAGAGAAGCCGGGTCGATGACTTGACAGACAAGGGGACACACAGCGCAAAGCCAAGGATCAACATGAAGACAGAAATCAGGCCCGCCACAAGGCTGCGGCCTGACAGTGCAAGTACAAGAATGGCTAGCGCGATGGTCGCGATGCCCGCGAGGGTTACAAAGGGCAACACGCTGCGTGTTTGCTGTTCGATCACGGATCGGGTCATCGCGAGCCTGGGCGGATACGACGAGGCTTCACTCGCCGGAACGATGGCCGCGACAAGGGCGGCGGCGATGCCGGCGACGATGCCTTTGGACACGGAAAAAGTACTGACGGAAACATCGGTGACGGAAACGCGAAAATAGAAATCGTTGATCGACCGGGAGACGAGGCCCAGCAGCTCGCCGCCCAGCCAGATTCCTGCCGCCACGCCGAGCAGCGCCGCGAGCAGCCCGATCACCACGGTCTCGGACAAAATGATCGTCACGACCTGTCGTCTCGTCGCGCCAAGAGCGCGCAGGATTCCGATCAGGCGCCGACGTTGCAGCACCGAAAAGCTGACGCTGTTATAGATTAGAAACAGACCGACGAGCAGCGCAAGCAGACTCATTGCGGTCAGGTTGGTCATGAAAGCCGTGCTCATCTCGGTCGTGGTGCGCGTGCGCGCGGCGGCGGCCAGAAGCTTGCTATCGGCGGGCAACAGCTCTTGGAGCCGTTGCTCGAGTTCTGTATCGTCGTCGGGGATGCGCACGTCGATCCGAGAGAGCCTGTTGCGCATGTCGAACCAGGCCTGTGCCGTGGCTATATCAGTGGTGACAATGTTGTCGAGGTTGGTTCCGGTGTCGTCGACATAGGTGCCCAGAAGCAGCGCGGAGTATCGCTTGCCGCCTGCAAGAATATCGAAACGATCGCCCGCAGCGATACGCAGCGCATCGGCCGTGCTCTCCGACATCATCATTGCGCCAGGCGCGGTCAACATGTCACGAAACAGTGATTGATTTGTTCGGGTATCCGTGGGTTCCGCGGATGAAAATCGGCCGGAAAAGGCGCGCATTTCCTGTTCGGCGAAAAGATCCACACCGAGCACCTGCAGCGAATTCCCGTTGATGCTTATGTCGCCTTCGACGACCGGCGCGATGCTGCGGATGCCGTGTCTTACCCGAAGCGCGACGTAGGCATCTTCGTCGATACCTCGCAAGCCGCCGATAATCTGGTGTGTCGCCTCTCCGGCTATTGCGTCCATCGAGAGAAGAAAGGCTTTCCTGGAGCTGCTGTTGGCCAGATCGACTGCGATGATCACCGCTACGCCAATACTTATGCCGAGTATCGCCAGACCCAACTGCCATGGATGTCGCAGTAGATAGCTGAAATTAGCGCGATACAGAACCCGCTTCATGCTGCGGGCGGATCATTCGTCGGGCGTTCGAGCCTGCCGTCGTGGAGCTCTACGGCGCGGTCACAAAATGACGCGACCGTGTTGCTGTGTGTTGCAATCAGCATGGTGCCACCGTGTTCATGGACGAGTTCTTGCAGCAGCGCAAGGACGCTGTCCGCCGTCGCATCGTCGAGGTTTCCCGTGGGCTCGTCGGCGAGAAGGACTGAAGGCCGGTGGCAGAGGGCACGCGCGATCGCAACACGCTGCTGTTCGCCGCCCGAGAGAACGTCCGGGTAGCTGGCCCCGCGGTCCGCGAGACCAACCGCATCCAGCAGCTCTTCGATGCGCACGTTGGCTTCAGCCGCGCCAACGTCGTTTAGCTCGAGCACCAGGCGAACATTATCGGCCACGCTCAAGGTCGGAACGAGATTGAAAGCCTGATAGACGAAGCCGATGCGCTTACGGCGAAAAATCGTCCGGTCGCGCTCGGAGAGTTCTGTCAGGTCAGTGCCGGCAACCAGCACGTGGCCGGCGTCGGGCGCGTCGATGCCTCCGATCAGGTTCAGTAGCGTCGACTTTCCGGAACCGCTGCGACCACGGATCGCGACCGATTGGCCACGCACGAAATCGGCGCTGATATTGTCAAGAACCCGATGCGTCCGCTGGCCCTCTATGAAATCGCGGCTAAGATCACGCAGGCGAATTTCAATATTGCCGGAGGCCATCATACTGTGGCGCCAGCCAGAGTCACTCGCGGATACCCTCGAGGCCAAGAAAGAATGCGTAGTACAGCGCCGTATCCTCCAGGCGTCGGTATCGGCCGGTCTTGCCGCTATGGCCGGCAGACATGTCGGTCTTCAACACCAGCAGGTTGTCGTCGGTCTTGTACTCACGGAGCTTCGCAACCCACTTGGCCGGCTCCCAGTACTGTACCTGCGAGTCGTGCAGACCCGTTGTCACCAGGATATTCGGGTATTCGGTCCTCTGCACGTTGTCGTACGGCGAGTACGACAGCATATATTCGTAATATTCCTTCTCGTTCGGATCTCCCCATTCGTCCCACTCGCCCGACGTCAGCGGGACATCCTCATCGAGCATCGTCGTTACAACGTCGACAAACGGAACTGCGGCATATACGCCATTGTAGAGCTCGGGCGCCATATTCAGTACGGCGCCCATCAACAGGCCACCAGCGCTGCCACCGTAGGCATAGAGATGTTCTGAAGAGGTATAGCCCGCATCGATCAGGTGCTTCGATACATCGATGAAGTCGGTAAACGTATTCTTCTTCTTTAGTTGCCGACCGTCGTAGTACCACTCTCGACCCATCTCGGAACCGCCACGAACATGGGCGATCGCGAATATGAAACCGCGGTCGAGAAGGCTTAAACGGTCGGAACTGAAATAAGGGTATGTGCTGAGGCCGTACGAACCATACGCATACTGTAGTAACGGACTCTTCTCGTTCTTCGCCACACCGTTGCGGTACACGATCGAGACCGGCACGCGGGTTCCGTCACGCGCGGTCACAGACAGGCGTTCTGTTCTGTAATTACTGCGATCGAAGCTGCCAAGGATGGCGCGTTCCTTGATCAGTGTGTGAGAACCGGTGCCAAGATTGTAGTCATACGTGGATTCCGGCGTCGTCAGCGACTCATAACTGTAGCGAAACAGCTGAGTATCGAATTCGTAGTTGTCGTCTGACGAAGCCGTGTAAACCTGATCGTCGAAGTCGATTCGCCGAAGGTCTCCCGATTCTCGATCGATGACTTCCATTTGAGTCAGGCCGTTTTCGACGATTGACACAACGACGTAATCGCGAAAAACATCCACGTTTTCGACCAAGGCCGTATCGCGGTGCGGGACAACCTCTTTCCACGAGGCCGTGGATGTATCGTCCAGCGGCGCTTCCATGACCTTGAAGTTCTTGGCGTCGTCATTGGTGATCACGTAAAAACGATCGGCGCCGTCAGTAACGAAATACTCATGATCTTCCTCGCGAGCAAGAAAGAGTGTCGGCGTGTCTTCCGGTGACTCCGCGGCGACGTAGCGAACTTCGGTTGATAGGGTCTGAACGCTGGTCAGGTAGAAAAACGCCGACGACAGTGACTTTGACAGGTACAGGTAGTTTGTCTCGTCGTCTTCCTGATAAACCAGAGCGTCATCGGGCTCGCCGAGTTTGTGGCGGAAGACCTGGTACGAGCGCAGAGTTTCGTGGTGTTGCTTGCCATAGAGAATCGTCTGACTATCGTTAGCCCACTCGAAGTTGCTGGTTGTGTCGTCGATCCTGTCGGTCAACAGCTCCCCGGTTTCGAGATCCAGGAAGTAGAGATCGTAAAATCGTCGTCCGGCTGTATCGACGCCGTAGGCCGCAATGCGGTCATCAGGACTGACGGAAAAGCCACGTACCGAAAAATAGTCGGCGTCACCGGCAAGCGCATTGACATCAAGCAGCACCTGTTCCGGCGCGTCCAGCGATTCTTTCTTGCGGGCGTAGATCGGATACTCGCTGCCCTCGACGTACCGCACGTAGTAGAAGTAGTCACCTCGCTTGTACGGCGCCGACTCTTCGTCGGGCTGTATCCGGGCTTTCATTTCGTCGGTGAGGACACCTTGCAGGCCTTTGTATGGGGCCAGGACCTGGTCTGTGTAGGCGTTTTCGGCTTCGAGGTAGGCGATTACTTCCGGGTTCTCGCGCTCTCGCAACCAGAAATAGTCGTCCACCCGACTGTCGCCGTGAGTCTCGAGCGTCACCGGCCGTTTCGGGGCCGAGGGAGCCGACGCGGGCGATGACGTATTTTCGCTTGAGCACGCTGTCAAAGTAATCACCAGTATCAGGAGTTGAGTACGATTTTTCATGCGATGCCAGTTTCGCCTGTGAATCGGGCGCACGAGTATAACGAGCAACGTGCGAAATCGATACCGCGCGAAACGGGTGGTTCAGTAACGGCGCGATGTCAAAATCGGAGGCTGCCCGCCGGTGTTTTGAGGCGGCCTCGAAGCCTGACGCGATTATCTGTTCTCGGGCTGACCCGAGTCGGAATCTCTACCAATGCCCGACATTCGGCATCGATGCCCACGGCTCCTCGGGTGGCAGCGATTCGCCTTTCTGCAACAGTTCGACGGAGATATTGTCTGGCGAACGCACGAACGCCATATGGCCGTCACGCGGTGGCCGGCTGATTGTGACACCGGCGTCCATGAGCTTCTGGCAAAGCGCGTAGATGTCGTCGACCTGATACGCAAGGTGACCGAAGTTGCGTCCCTCGTCGTATTCTTCCGGGTCCCAGTTGTAGGTCAGCTCCACCTGCGCTTCGTGATCCCCGGGTGCCGCCAGGTAAATCAGCGTAAATCGCCCCTGTTCGCTCTCGTATCGCTTGAGCTCTTCGAGGCCAAGTTGCTTGCAGTAGAACTCCAACGACTTTTCGACGTCGGTGACTCGCACCATGGTGTGCAGGTATTTCATCGTCTTGCTCCAGCTTGTTCTTGACCTCACAATGGTCGTCGATCAACGCTGTATGGGCAACACGTGAACGACATTCGCACTATCACTCTGGATCTGGATGACACGCTCTGGGAGATTCATCCTGTCATCAGGCGCGCTGAAGAGCGGCTGTACGCCTGGATCGGAGAGCACTATCCGCGCATCACCGAGCGATTCTCGCCCGAGGATATCCATGAGGTGCGCCTTGAAGTGTTTGCCGAGTACCGTGATCGGTCGCACGATCTGACTTTCATGCGACGTACGGTCTTGTCACGGATTGCCACCGCGGCTGGCTACAACGACAGCTATGTGGACGACGCATTCGCAGTGTTCGAAGAGGCGAGAAATGATGTAACGCTGTATCCGGAGGCGCGCCCCGCGCTGGTATCGCTGCGCGAGCGATACGTGCTGATTGCCGTCACCAACGGTAATGCGAATCTCGAGAAAATTGGAATCCGTGATCTGTTCGACGGCGTGGTGTCGGCCGCCATGGCCGGTGCCGCAAAGCCGGCACGACCAATTTTCGACATGGCGGTGGCCGCAGGTGGCGCCAGTGCGGCTCAGACCCTGCATGTCGGCGACCATCCATTTTACGATGTTCACGGAGCGCGCGACGCCGGATTGAGGGCCGTGTGGGTCAACCGCAAGGGCGACGACTGGCCGGATGAGTATCCTGTGCCGGATGCCGAAGTTCAGCATATCGGCGAGCTGCAGAGACTACTGGAAGAGGGCTAGTGGGATCCGACGACCTCGCTCACCCGATCGTCATGTACGTGCCCGGGTTGTTGCCGAAGCCTGAGCCCGGCGTGCACAGGGAAGCTCTGCTCCGTTGTCTGCTGGCCGGTTTACGCCGGATCGACGACGCCGTCGCCGACAGCATTGCAGCAACGCAGGGGGGCTTTGACATCATTTCCTGGACCTACGACTTCTATCGTGAGCATCGCGATATCGGTATCGACGTCCAGGCGATTGACGACGTAATTGATCAGCCGGCCGCGAGTCAGCGCGACATCGCCGAAGCGGGATCCTGGAAGCGCCGCCTGAGTCGGTGGATCTATTCGCTCGGCGACCGATTACCATTCCTGATTCCGCACATCGCCAGCGAACGCACGGAGTTACACTTGCGCGACCTGCATCGCTATGTGGCGGACGACAACGGTATCGCGGAGCATACGCGACGGATGCTCAAGATACCGTTGCAGGCAGCAGAGAAGGGGCGACACCCGATACTCCTGATCGGCCACAGCATGGGCTCTGTTATCGCCTATGACACCTTATGGGAGTTGTCACATGCTGGAGATGGTCGGGTCATAGTGGACCTCTTCTTGACGATGGGCAGCCCGCTTGGGCAGCGGTACATGCAAAGGCGAATAAGAGGGAGCGGTTTGACGGGACGCGATCGCTACCCGAACAATATCCGCCGCTGGAAGAATTTTTCGGCCGTCGGCGACATGACCGCAATCGATCCGTGGCTGCAGAACGATTTCGGCGAGATGCTCGAGCTTGGTTTGCTCGAAAGCTTCGAGGATGCCGAGCTATACAACTACTTCTACCTCGACGGTGCGCTCAACGTGCACGCGGAATATGGCTATCTGATTAACGAAAAGATAGCGCGCACCGTGGCCGAATGGTGGCGTGGCCACGACCCCCTGATGTCGACGGGTCGCTAGCCCGCCTCGAGATTCGGTTTGATAACGATGTCGATGCGGCGATTGCGGGCACGACCCGCCGCGGTCTCGTTGCTAGCTACTGGCCGGGTTTCACCGTAGCCGGTCGCGATCAGCCGATATGTCGGAATACGCATGGCGTTGATCATGTATTGCGCTCGCTGCGAGGAAAAACGTCGATAGCCTTTTCCACTTTGGCAAGTAGATCGAAATTCGTCGATTTCAGCTGTGCTTCACCGCTGTCGAAGTTAAGGCCGACGAGCCGCATGATGATGGTGTCGCCCTCTCGGAACACCCGGGCTTCATCCGCCGTGAACATCTTTTCAACTTGTTCAAATTGCTGCTTCACACGCGCTTGTGCCTCGAGGCGCTGTATGAGGGCCGCGCGTTCAGCCGTTGCACCGCCGAGGCGCTCGTCCAACGCACGCAGTTCCTCTTCCATGTCGGCGATGCGGAGTTCGTTTTCAGCCTTTTCCTGTTCGAGGCTTTGCAATTGGTTGCGCTGAGCTTCAAAAAAGGCAACCAGTTCCTCGGTCAGTTGGTCAGGGCCTTGTTCCATGTTGGGGACGGCATCCGCGACACCGGCGATGGCCTGTAGCGGTTGCTCCCACTGCAGCACCAACTGCTCTGCGGTCAGCTTTTTGTCGCGCACCTTGCGGACAATCTCCGATAGATAAATGGCATGCTTTGCTTCGTAGTTTGCCTGTTGCGCAAGGCTCCGTGGCAGGTCGGTGTCATAACGATTCTCGCTCAGTTCACGCTCAGCATCTGCGAGCAACTGTTTCGCCTTGCCCAGGGTGATCGGTGCGTAGCGGCCGACGCGTGCGCGATCGGCATCTGCCAACAAACGCCGGGTCTCGCTCAGATACTGTGCCTTGATCGCGACGAGTTCGGCGTCGCGGTACAGGCTTGTGGCTTCTATTTCATCGCGTTTTGAACCCTTCAGGTCACCTCGCTCCAGAAGCCGAATGGCGTCGGCAAACTTGCGCTGGGCTTTCTGCCAGATCTCGGCCGATAGTTCGGGCGCCCTGGCATTGGCAGCGTCCTGTCGGCTCTTCATGACCTGTGCCAGCGCCGTCGCTGCAAGCTCGGCTTTTTCGGCTGCCACCCTGAGATACTCGGTTGCATCCGCAGCGTTGCTCCGGACGATCTCGATATTGCGCCCGCGTTGAAGGGCCGATTCTGCGTCCCGATACTCTTTAAGTCCCCGTTCGTAATTCCTCGGGGCGAGCAGCTTCGCGTTCGCGGTTTCGGCCGCAGCCAGGGCAGCATCCGCTTCTTTGAAGAACGTCTTTCGGAGCTCTTCCTGCGCATGGCTGCCGCCCGCTGCCATCAGCAGCAGGGTCAAAGTAACGAGTTTTAGGAGACCGGCTTTCGCGACCATCAATTCAATCCTCACAGTGTTCATTTAGTAGCGGGTCCGCCGCAGCGGTGGCAGACGCAGCCCGATATTACATATGGTACGACCGCAAAACTGTGGAGCGTGTCCACGATCTGAGCGAATTTTACGCCGTCTGAGGCAAAAAACCCTAAATTTCGGCGGCTTAGCCCCGTTTCGAGGGCCAATCTGGTGATTTTCCGGCGGGGCCGCACGAGAAGTGGGCCGCACGGCGAATTCCCGATTATTTGTGATTTGTGTCTATTTTTCAGGCAGAGGAGCTTGAGGACACGCAATATGTGCTGTGGCTCACAGATACTACCAGCGGCCGCGGGTAGTCTTTCACCATGTCCGCGAAGTACTACACGCAGTTCGTTCTTACCGACACTCGGTATCGAGACGGCAACGAGTTTTGTGGTGTGGTAGAGCTGAATCAACCGATGGAACACGATTCGGACCAGCGCGACATCGAAGCCATTCTGGCCCGCAACTTTGATCTGCAGCAAAGCGCTGTGCGACTGATCAGCTGGTCGAGACTGCACTGACACTTCTGGCGTCTAACCATTTCCCCCTGACTCTCCCGGCTTCGGCCGGGATTTTTTTGTCCGTTTGAAGTCGCTCTTGCCATACGTACATAGTGTTGACTAAGGCCGATCCGCACCCATCACCGGCATTCGATCTGCATTGCCTTGCGGATCGCCCCTGACTCTCCCGGCTTCGGCCGGGATTTTTTTGTCTGTTATTTGTGCGACAATGCGCCCCCCGGGACGGCAAACCAAGCACGAGTTGAATGAGTCACAAAGACAAGAGTTTTCAGGGTATTCCCATCGTTCAAAGTGGTCAGAAGTACCAGACTGACGCAGGCTTTGCGGCGATAAAGAACGGTGTAAAAAAGCGCCGTGATGCCGAGCCCCTGAAACGGGGTGAGAAGCCTCGATGGTTGCGCGCAAAGATGCCTTCAGGCGCCGGTTACTCGAGCACCCGGAAGATTGTCCACGAGCATAGCCTCAGCACCGTGTGCGAAGAGTCTATGTGCCCGAACATCGGTGAATGCTGGAACGCAGGTACCGCGACCATCATGGTGATGGGTTCGGTCTGCACGCGCGCGTGCCGCTTTTGTGCGGTTGATACCGGTAACCCGAAAGGATGGCTTGACCCGGAAGAGCCGCTGAATTCAGCGCGTGCCGTGCGCCTGATGGGCCTGGAATACGTCGTCATTACCTCGGTCGATCGTGATGATCTGGCCGATGGCGGCGCGGCGCATTACGCGAAGTGTGTCCGCGAGATCAAGAAACTCAATCCCAGCACCGCCGTCGAGGCGCTGACGCCCGACTTCGATGGGATAAAGGCGCATGTAGAACTCGTCGTCGATTCGGGCCTCGACGTCTTTGCTCAAAACATCGAAACCGTTCGCCGACTGACGTACCCGGTACGCGATCCTCGAGCGGGCTATGAACAGTCGATCGAGGTGTTGCGACACGCGAAGGCCCATCGCCCCTCCGTGCTGACAAAGACCAGCCTGATGCTTGGTCTGGGCGAGCGAGACAACGAGATCGTGCAGACGATGCATGACCTGCGTCGCGCGAATGTCGACATCCTGACCCTGGGACAATATCTGCGGCCAACCCCCAATCATCTGCCCGTTCAGCGCTACGTAACGCCGGAAGAATTCGAAGCCTATCGCAAGGAAGGCCTCGAGAAAGGCTTTGTCGAAGTCGTCGCCGGACCGATGGTGCGCTCCAGCTATAGGGCAGAACAAGTGTTACAAAAGAACAACGTTGGCATAGCCATCTAACCTATCGACGTCGACCCGGTAGCCAGGACTCTAATGGGCCAGTTTCTTGCGGATTACGGACTGTTTCTTCTGAAGGTCATTACGATCGTGGCGGCGATCGCGGCTGTCATGCTGATTGCGGCAATGGCGGGGCGTAAGGCGAGTCACGAAGGTCTCGAGGTTGAGAATCTGAACAAGAAGATGAAGTCGCTGGCCGATACGCTGCTTGATGCCGTATCGAACAAAGAGCAGCGGAAACAGGCGTTAAAAGCACGGAAGAAAGAGGAGAAGGCGGAGAGCAAATCGCCGTCGACGAAGCCGCGCAGCTTTGTTATTGATTTCAAGGGCGACCTGAAGGCCAGCGCGGTGCCGTCGCTGCGCGAGGAGGTCAGCGCGATTCTCGACGTTGTTGCCGACGGAGACGACGTAATCGTACGCCTGGAGAATCACGGGGGTGTCGTGCATGAGCACGGTCTCGCCGCTTCGCAGCTGGCGAGGATACGGGATCGCGAGATTCCGCTTCGGGTTTGCGTTGACAAGGTAGCGGCCAGCGGCGGTTACCTGATGGCGTGCGTAGCATCCAGGGTGTATGCGGCGCCGTTCGCGATTCTAGGGTCGATAGGGGTGCTCGCGCAGATACCGAATTTCAATCGGATGCTTGACAGCCACGGTGTCGATTTCGAACAAGTTACTGCGGGCAAGTACAAGCGAACGGTAACGATGTTCGGCAAGAACACGGACGAAGATCGCGCGAAGCTGAAGGAAGAGCTCGAAGACGTGCACACTTTATTCAAGGCCGCTGTGGGCAAGTACCGGCCAGGACTGGATCTTGAGAAAGTGGCCACCGGCGAGCACTGGTACGGCACGCGGGCGCTCGCGCTCGGCCTCGCCGACGAGATAAAGACGAGCGACCAGTTACTCAAGGAGCTCGCCGCGGATCGAGATCTCTACCAGGTGACCTATAACATCAAGAAACCGCTGCAGAAGCGGCTGATGTCGAACATCGACGCGCTCCTGGAAAAAGCCGATGCGGCCGGCTGGCGGCGACGTTTCGAATCGCGATTACCCCGGTAGCCGCGAGGAACTGACCCATCCGGTTCTGGTCGAAAAGCGGTGAAGGTTTAGAGCGCGGTGAGGCGCTATAATCCAGCAACACCGGAGGAGTTCTCATTCGCATGCATAGACTCAAGTTACTGATTCCCATAGTTCTTATTGCGATGTTGGCCGCGTCCTGCACGACGTCGCCGACCGGTCGCACCCAGATGATCTGGAAATCCGACGCCGAACTCGTCGCGGAGAGCACACGTGCGTTCAATAAGATGCGCGCCGGCATGCCGCTGTCGACAGACCGCAAGAAGATCGATTTCGTTGCCTGCGTCGCTGAGGCGGTCGTTGGTGTGCTCGAGCCTCCGTTGAGCGATATGGAGTGGGAACTCGCGGTATTCGAGAGTAAGTCGGTCAACGCATTTGCGATGCCGGGCGGCAAGATCGGCGTATTCACGGGCATCCTGGATGTTACCGAGAACCAGCATCAGCTCGCCGCAGTAATGGGCCATGAAATTGCGCACGTGACGGCCCGACATTCCAACGAACGCGCCTCGAGAGCGTCGATGACCGGTATCGGCGTCAACGCATTAGCGATCATTCTCGGTGGTGGATACAGCGGGGCGACCTACACGGCGCAGCAGGCGTTGCAGGCAGGTGCACAACTCGGCATCTCGCTGCCGCACACCCGCGGCCAGGAAAGCGAAGCCGACATCATCGGACTCGAATACATGGCGAAAGCCGGGTTTGATCCGCGTGAGGCGGTGACGCTGTGGCAACGGATGGATGCGTCGACGGACAAGAAGCCGGCCGAGTTTGTTTCTACTCATCCCTCGAGTGAGACGCGAATCGAGGCACTGGTATCCGAATGGCAGAAGACGCTGCCCCTCTACAACCAGGCCGTTGCGGAAGGCCGGGCCCCAGATTGTTCCAAGAATTAAGCAGCGCCGTGCCTAAACGCCTGTTTCTGTTGCTGCCGCTCTTAGCGTTGAGCGGTTGTGCCACGCTCGATGACTTTTTTGCCGGCATCAAGAAAGGCAGGCAGGCCGATGTCGTGGCTCTCGAGGATCGTCCTGTCGAAGATCCGATCGAGCCCAACGCCTTTGTCTTGACGACTGACGATCAGACGGTTGTCGGAGAGCCGCAGGTGGTGTTCGCGCGTGCCGACGACACGCTTTCCGATCTGGCCCGAGAATATGGCCTTGGCTACGACGAGATTCTGGCTGCGAATCCCGGGACTGATCCGTGGTTGCCAGGAGAAGGCACGCCGATTTTTCTGCCCACCCAGTATGTTCTGCCCAATGTCCCGAAGAACGGCGTCGTATTGAATATAGCCACCAAGCGACTGTTCTATTTTCCGACAGCAGAAGACGGCGAGCCACAGCAGGTGCTGACTTACCCGATCGGCATCGGTCGAGTCGGTTGGGAGACACCGCTGGGTGCGACCAGGGTCGTGTCGAAAGCGAGGGACCCGCACTGGTACGTGCCCCGGTCGGTTCGGCTCGAGCATAAGGAAATGGGTAATCCGCTGCCGTCGGTAGTACCGCCGGGACCCGACAATCCGCTTGGCACCCGGGTGCTGAAACTCGATATGCCGGGTTACCTGATTCATGGCACCAATCAACCCTACGGCGTTGGCATGCGCGTGAGCCACGGCTGCGTTCGCCTGTACCCGGAGAATATCGAATTCCTGTACGCACTGGTCGACATCGGCGAGACGGTCACGATTATCAATGACCCTTATCAGATGGGCCAGCGCGATGGGGTCTGGTACTTCGAAGCGCATGCTCAGCTGGAGGACGATACGGTGCCCGCCGAAGCGCGCTTGCAGGCGCTGTTTGATCAGCACGTCGACGCCGACGGAAGACCGCTGAATACTCACCTGCAAAGCCATGTCCGGTCCCTGGCCGATCAGGCGTCGGGCATACCGGTCAGCATAGTTATGTATGACGCGAATGAGTATGTTGCCCGCGCGCGTGTCGTGCACAACACTGTCGAGATGGACCCGAATGCGCCGACCTTGATCGAGGTGCGCGAAATGATGGACGAAGTCGCTGCCGAAGTCGAAGCGGAAACGATGTGAGCGAATGGCTGGACCTTATGCTCGACGAGATCGCTCGCAAGCGCCGCGAATCCCGCGAGGCCGAGAAAGAACTGGAGCGACGAAAGAGCGCCGGCCGGGATAAGCAGTCGAAGCCGAAGTCCTCTCAGGCGAAATAGCGCATAAATTCCTGCGGAATGCTGTCAGCGGAACTCGGCCGATCCCCGCTGACGGGCAGCGGTCTCGAGCTGTAGGTATTCCAGAACAGGTACTCTTCACCGTTGTATTCACGCAGTGCCATGTCGTGCAGCAGCGCCGCCATAGCCTTGCCGGTATAAGTGGTTTCGAGCTTCAGGCCAAGCGCATCTCGCGCCACGGCGACCGCGTCTTCTGTCGTGTCGTCGGCAACGGCGTAACCGCCGGCAAGGAAGTCGTCGCGCCAGCAGATGCGCGTGCGATCTGCGAGATCCGATGGAAACGATGCGTCAAGCCGACTCAACATCATTGCGGTTTTGCGCATCAGGCGCTCAAATCCTGGCGGACTTGCGACACGGCTATCCACAACGCGCACGGCGTGCAGCTCCGTCGGCAGCTCTGCCAGGGCAAGGCCCAGCGCAAGTCCGGCGCAACTGCCCATCGTGCCGTTCGCAATATATATACGACGTGGTAGCGGGACTTCGCCCGATGATACCTGCCGGGCGAATTCCAGACCGGCGTTAACAAAACCCACTGCCCCGAGCCAGCTCGATCCGCCCAAGGGAATGACCCAGCACCGTCGGCCGTGGAGGTAACGCCGAAGCGTTGCGAGGCGATCCACGGCATGGCCCAGCGGCACGAGTTCCGTCCCGATTCTGCGATGCATGTTCAGCGTCCTCGGGATGTTAGGCGTCGGTTTCTGCGGCATCAGAAAACAGGTGCAGTCAAAGCCACACTGCGTGCCGACAATGGCGGTTGCCAGCGCGTGGTTTGAGCCGACGGCGCCGAAGGTAGCGACGCGGCGTGCGTTTCTCTCCCGCGCCCGCTGCAACAGGTACTCGAGTTTGCGGATCTTGTTACCGCCGTAGCGCGCGCTGCTCACGTCGTCATGTTTGATTGAGATCGTGCGCGATCCTTCCGGCATATCAAAACGAATCGTCGATACCGGCGTTGGCAAGTCGGCGAAGGATATCTTCTTCAGTCGTTCAGACAGCCGAGGGAACGCCGCGGCCAGGGAATCAGTCATAGGCAGAGATTAACGAAGTGCACTGGCTATCGCGAATGATTTAGAATGCGGGCACGCTTATCTGAGCGGACGCGGAGACAGCTTTGTCAGAGGCAGTGGACCACGGCATTACGGTCACCGAAATTGCGGCGATGGATCGACCCATCGATGTTTCCACGGAAACCACGGCCGTATTCGTTGGACGGGCGCTTCGTGGTCCGGTCAATATACCGGTACTCGTCGGTAACTTCGGTGAGTTTCGCCGCCGCTTCGGCGACATCTGGCCGCGCTCGAGTCTTGGCCCGGCGGTTAAGCAGTTCTTCCAACATGGTGGCCGGCGGCTCTACGTTGTGCGAGTCGTCAACAATGCTCGCGGTGCGATGCTGTGCTTGCCGGCAAGTGGGGCGGCCGTCGTATTGCGCGCAATCGAACCGGGCTCGACCGAACATGTCCGGGCGGCCGTCGACTACGATGACGTTGGTGACAATGACGATCTATTTAACCTGACCCTGCAGCGAGTCGATCCGGGCAGTGGTTTGGTGGTGGACCAGGAATTCTTCCGCCGTTTGTCATACAGGGAAGATGCCGACAGTTTCATCGGCGATGCTCTGCTTACGTCGACGCTCGCGCGACTTGAACACCCGTATCCAACGCATCGGCCCGAGCCTACGTACAGCAACGGCAGGCGATTCGAATCTTCTTACATCGACCACGCCCAGGCGGGCACAGACGGCTCGCAATTGACTGACTACGACCTCATTGGATCGCAGAAGGCGAGAACCGGACTGTTTGCACTGGAGGATATCGAGAACTTCGACTTGCTCTACCTGCCACCTCCGGGACCCGGGGCGGATGTCGGTCCGACGGCGATACTGGCGGGAGAGCTTTACTGCCGGCGTCGAGGCGCAATGTTAATTGTCGATCCACGCGCGGAGTGGTCGACGCCCGATGCGGCCGCGGACGGTACCCGCGACCTTGGCTATGCGAGTCCAAACATGCTTGGCTACTTTCCACGGATTGTTGCACGTAGCCAGGATAAGGCGTCCGCGCAACAGGCGGGGGGCGCAATTGCTGGCCTGCTATGCAAACATGACCGGACGTATGGTGCGTGGCAGGACCTGAACCAGCCGGGCATGGGACTGCAGCGCAGGTTCGTACCGGCCTTGGCGATTGATGAAGACAAACGGCGAATGCTGAATCGTTCGGGTCTTAACGTGCTCGCGGTGGGTCCCGCAGGCAGGTCGCGCCTGTTGGGATCGGTCACCATGGGTCGCGGCTCGGAGGTGCATCGACAGTATGCAAGTCTTCCCGTTCGCCGCTTCTGTTTGCAGATTGCCAATTCGATCGCGAAAGCAGGCCGATGGGCAGTATTCGAGCCCGACCAAGAGACGGTCACCAATCGAATTCGCGCACAGGTGCTGGACTATTTTCGCACCCTCGATGAACTGGGTGCGTTTGTCGACCGGCGGTTTCTCGTACGATGCAAGGTGGACAACGACCAGCCGCAGCGCGTAACGATATTGCTCATGTTCCACCCGACGGGCAGCGACGAGCCCGTTTCCCTCACGCTGCAGCTTACGGCAGCCGGCTGCCGCGTTGCCAGCACGGCGTTCGCGCCATCAATCGAGAATACGCCTGAAGCCTCTCCAGTCCATACTACATAATCCTGCCCGCGCCGCATCTGCGGCGTGTCATACAAGCATCCATCTCATGCCACCAATCAATCGGGAGGGGGTATGAGAGACAGTGATGTTCTGGACAAAAACCCACACATATCTCGTTCGGCACTGGAAGCCATGCACGGCCAGGTATTCGGCTGGGCCCTCTCTCGCTCGGATTACGATCGGGCGGTCGCGGAGGATCTGGTGCAACAGGCGTACTTCGAATTGCTGAGCGGGAAAGCGCGCTTCGACAACAAGTCGTCGCTGAAGACGTTCGTGTTCTCGGTTGTGCAGAACCTTGCACGCAGCCGATATCGGCGGATCGCCTCGCGATTGCGGTTCGTCGAGGCAGCAGCCAGGTCCGTGTCGCAGGAAACCGTCCATCCGGTGGAGCCCGACGAAAATGCGGCCGTCTGGAAAGCGGTGCAGGCGCTACCGCAACGTCAGCGCGACATCGTCGAGCTTGTGTTCTGTCGAGAGATGACGATTGAAGCGGCTTCGAGCGTTATGGGCGTCACCACCGGTACCGGTCGCGTTCACTACGACCGCGCAAAAAAGGCATTGAAGAAACAACTGGATAGCTACGGAGATTTGCCTGATGACTGATTCCGACACCCGACTTGAAAACGCGTTGCGTGACGCCCATGCGCATGCCGAAGGTGATGCGGCCCCGGACTTCAGCCGTGTCTGGGCTGCGGCGAGCGCCCGCGCAGCGGCGGCCAGGCATCGACGACGTCTGCTGGCGGCATCGGGCGCCGTTGCGGCGGTCATGGCAATCGCGTTCGGTTTGCGGACGCCATCCGACGATGAGTGGCTCTACGTCGATGCCGACAAGTTGCTGCAGTCCACCAGCTGGTCGGCACCCAGCGACAGCCTGTTGCCCGACCGTGAATTTGACATATACCGGGATATTCCGGTGCTCATCGAGTCAACCGACAACTATGGAGGAGCGTTATTGTGAAGAAGGGAATTTTTCTGGTAATGGCGTTGACCTGCCTCGTGCTTGGAAATGCAGCTGCGGCAGGGCCCAAAGACGACGTTTTCAAGGGCAAGCTATTTCCGCCCAACGTAATACTCGAGCACCAGACCGAGCTGGGTTTGAGCAAGGCGCAGTTCACGGCGATAAGAGAGGCGGTGGTCGATGTACAAGCTGGCGTGGCTGAGCACGAATGGGATATGCGCGAAGCCTACCAGGCACTGATGCTGGAACTCGACAAAGCGCCGATTGATGAGGATCGTGTGCTGGAGCTTGCCACCAAGGCGCTGCTGGCAGAGAACCAGGTCAAGAAGAAGCAAATGGGCATGCTGGTGCGGCTCAAGAACCTGCTCACGGAAGAGCAGGTGATCTACCTCGAATCGCTGCAGCAATAAAACGAGCGTAACGGAACGTGGTTCATGGAACCCGGGAAGAAACAGGGTAAGACTACGATAATGAGTATGAACCGACTGATACCAGTTGCCGTATCCCTGATGCTGGGCCTCGCGGGCTGCGGTGGCGGTGGAGGAGGGTCTGCGCCGCCGACCCCGCCACCACCGCCGCCGCCGCCAGCCGTGACAAAGGCGGAGGCCTACCAATTCCTGAATCAGGCATCTTTCGGTGCGACCGAAGCCGAGGCCGAGGGCGTCATTGCGATGCGCCAGGAGGCGTGGATCGACGATCAAATGCAAAAGCCGGCGTCGCTGCAATTGCCACACCTGCAGGTACTGCCGCCGCCGCAATTCCCGTTCGAGCTGCACGCCGATCGCGTCGATATCTGGTTCCGCAACTCGCTGTATGGTGAGGATCAGCTGCGTCAGCGTGTTGCGTTCGCACTCTCCGAGATCATGGTCGTCTCACAGCTCGGCGCGCTGGGCAATCTGCCGTTTGCCGTGGCTGACTACTACGACATGCTCGCCAGAAACGCGTTCGGCAACTACCGCGACTTGCTCGAAGAGGTCACCCTGCATCCTGCGATGGGCGTCTACCTGAGCATGCTCGGGAATGAAAAGCCCGACCCCCTCTTGAACATTCGGCCCGATGAGAACTACGCCCGCGAGGTCATGCAACTTTTCTCGATCGGCCTCGTTGAACTGAATATCGATGGCACAGAGAAGCTGGATGATCTCGGCCAGCCCGTTCCCACCTACAGCCAGGAGATCATCGAGGGTTTCGCGCACGTCTACACTGGATGGACATTTGCGGGCGCGCCGAGTTTTCGCGAGGCGCGGCCTACGCGGTTCAACCAGGTAATCCCGATGCAGCTCTACCCGGGTTTTCACGATACCGAAGCCAAGACCCTGCTTAACGGTGTTGTGCTGCCTGCCGGCCAGACGGGCGAGCAGGACCTCGCCGCCGCGCTCGATAACATTTTTGATCACCCGAATGTTGGACCCTTTATCGCCATCCGGCTGATTCAGCGGCTCGTTACCAGCAACCCCTCGCCAGGCTATGTGCGACGTGTGGCGGAAGCATTCAACAACAACGGGTCGGGCGTACGCGGCGATCTCGCCGCGGTTGTAAGAGCGATACTGCTTGATGAAGAGGCGCGCCCGACGATGGCCATGGAGATCGATGGCAAGCTTAAAGAACCGTTGTTGCGTCTCACGCAACTCTGGAAGTCTTATAACGCGACCTCGAACAGCGGACGGTTTCCACTGAACGCGGCTTATATTCTCTTCGGCCAGGGGCCGCTGCAGTCGCCGTCGGTGTTCAATTTCTTCAGCCCGTTCTACGCACCGCCCGGCGAGATTCGTGATAGCAGCCTGGTGGCGCCAGAGCTGGAGATATCCACGGAATACCTGAATACGCAGTTCACCAATCTCATGCTACTGCAATGCTTCTTCCTCAATTCGCAGTCACAAGACCTTGAGGATGATGACGTGTTCATCAACTTTGAAGAAGAGATCGCAATTGCCGGCGATATTGACGCGCTGATCGACAGGGTAGCCGACAAGCTGTTGGCCGGGCAGATCTCCGACACCTTGCGCCAGGAGCTCGCAGGCATGTTGGCGCTTCTTCCGGAATCCGAGCCGGCCTTGCGGGCGGCCGAGACCATCTATTTCATCGTGACATCACCGGAATACGCCTACCAGCGCTAGGAACGAGTATGAAAACACTGAATCGACGTGACTTCCTGAGGACCAGCGCAGCGGCAGCAGCATTTGCAGCGACGCCGGGCCTGGCGTATTCGCAGGTCGTTGGCGGCGCCGGGCCGTTCGATGACTATCGCGCCCTGGTCTGCGTGTTCCTGTTCGGTGGCAATGATTCGTTCAACATGCTGGTTCCGAATACCCAGGCAGAATACGACGCCTATGCCGCGTCACGGCAGAACCTCGCGATTCCACGGGCCGAACTCCTGCCAATCACGCCTGTGTCTGCCGGCACACCGGACTTCGGCGTGCACCCGTCAATGACCGGGATCAAGGGGCTCTTCGACAGCGGTGACGCCGCGTTCGTAACCAATGTCGGTCCGCTGGTAGAGCCGACAACAAAGGACGATTACTTCAACGGCTCCGTTACGCTCCCGCCGCAGCTGTTTTCGCATAATGACCAGCAGGATCAGTGGACCTCGCTGCGCGGCAATGTGCAAAGCAAGACCGGCTGGGCCGGGCGTATGGCGGACCTGATTCGATCCGGCGTTACCGAGCAACAGATGGCAAC
>CAMYMR010000067.1:24409-49915 GCA_947259285.1 uncultured Woeseiaceae bacterium
TTGCCTTTCCTCGGTTTCTCACAGGACACGAATGATCCTGACCAGGCGTTCTTTGTTGAGCAACGCCGGGCGTTCCTGCGGGTTCTCGAAGCGCAGTATGAGTCGATCTATGAGCGGGGCTTTGCAGACGTTCAACGGCGGGCCATCGATGCGGCCGACGTTGTCACAGCTGCCATCGAGTCGGGGCCCGTCCTAGCCACCCAGTTTCCGCAGTCACAGCTGGGTACTCAGCTTCAAACCGTGGCACGCTTGATCGCCGTTCGCGATCGGCTGCAGATGAAACGCCAGGTGTTCTTTGTCGCGACCGGTGGCTTCGACACGCACGACAATCAGCTGACCGACCAGCCCGGCCTGCTGGGCGGCATCAGCGACGCGATTGCCGCGTTCCATGCGGCGACGGTTGAGCTCGGCGTCGCGAACAACGTAACGGCGTTTACACAATCGGATTTTGGGCGCACCCTGACATCGAATGGCGATGGTACCGACCATGCCTGGGGCGGCAACCAGCTGCTTGTCGGCGGCGCCGTCAATGGTGGTGAGCTTTATGGCAGCTATCCGCTGCTGGCGATCGGTGGTCCCGACGATATTTCCGGAGGCCGCATGATTCCGTCGACGTCGGCGGATCAATACGCCGCGACGCTGGCACGTTGGTTCGGCATCCCCGATATGGACCTCGACTTAGTGGCACCGAATCTCGCCAATTTTGCGCAGCGCGACCTAGGGTTTATGATCGCCTGATTCGACATCAGGGACCCCCGTCATGAAATTGTCCGCCTCAGCCTCGCTGGCTGCGGTTCCGTTTGTTCCCACTTGCGGTCACCCGACATTGCTGTCGACGCTGGAGAAAGGTATCGGTCGGCGGGTCGAGAGACAGGGCTAACGAGTCGTAATCCAATGAAACTCGACCGCTTCATTCGCCTGGCAATCGCTATTGTCATTGCCCTGGTATTCGTCATCGCGATCGCCGCGCTGCTGTTCATTTCCGAGTCCGCGCTCAATGTCTGGGATCGGCTCAAGTCAGGTCCGCCCGCCATTCTTTACGCGTATACGGCGGTGCTGCTGCTCCTTGCCGTCACCGCTCTCTGGTTAATCTGGCGACTCGTTGTCCGGCGAAAGATCACGCCGACAAAAGCCGCGGCCGCGCCTCTATCCAAACAGGAAATCGAAACGCGTATTCGTGAGGCCGAAGCGGCCGGCGTGGATGTCGGCGAGGCACAGGCAGAGCTCCAGGAACTGGCGGCGCGCCAGGGTGATGGCGCGATCAACCTGTGTTTCTTTGGCGAAGTCAGTGCCGGAAAGAGTTCGCTCATAAGAGCGCTCATTCCTGAAGCGGATGTTGTCGTTGACGTCGTTGGCGGATCCACCGACGAGGTGCACCATTATCGCTGGCAAAATGACGCGGGCAGCGAGATTCTGTTGACCGACGTGCCGGGTATTGGCGGGGTCGGCGGCGAACTTTCAGTCATCGCTACGAATGAGGCCAGGCGCGCCCACGTTGTACTGTTTGTTTGTGACAGTGACCTGACGCGGTCCGAGATTCGGGCGATCGAGTCTCTGCTGACGTTCGATAAACCGCTGGTGCTTGTTTTGAACAAGGCGGACCGCTTCACCACCGAGGAGCAGGCCGCTCTCATGCAAAAGCTGCTCGAAAGGGTCGACGAGGTCGGCGGCAACCTGCAGCGCGACCACGTGGTTGCGGTGACTGCCGGCGGTGAGGCCGAGGTAATCGAGCGGCGTGAAGACGGCAGCGAGCAAACCGTGCGCCGCAGCCGACCGGCCGATATCGGCGTGTTGGTGGTCGCGATCAACCGCCTGGTGTCGATGGAAGCGGAAGGTCTGGACCAGCGTCGCGAGCGTGCCGTTTTTAAAATCGCGGCGGTACGGCTTGCGGAGGCCGAGGCTCAGTATCGGCAGCAGCGATCCGAGCAAATAATCCGCAGCGCGACCCGCAAGGCCGTTGTCGGGGCGCTGGCTGCAATCAGCCCCGGTACCGATGTCCTCATCCAGGGTTACGTCGGGACTACAATGACGCAGCAGCTTTGCAGGCTGTACGGCGCCGCGCCACGCGATCTCGATATTGAAGAATTCCTGTCCCTGAGCCAAAGTCGGGTCGGTCGTGCACTGCCTCTGTCGCTCGCCGTTGCCGGCAACGGTCTGAAGGCGTTTCCGGGCCTGGGTACCGTTGCCGGCGGCCTAGTGCATGCGGTGGCCTACGGATTGATTTTCGACGCGTTGGGGCGGAGTCTTGTGCTGTCGCTCTCCCGTCATGGCGAACTCGTGCCCGAGACGGCCAGCAAGGAATTTGAGGAAGGCATCAGTGAGCATCTGGAAGCGGGCGTTCGACGCGTTGCCCGAATGGCCCTGGAAGAAAAAGGCGACTGAGCTGCCTTCGGACGGCGGCGCAGACCACCTGAGTCTCGCCCGCGAGAGTTTGCGGGATTTGATTCAGGACTCGCGGCTTCCGGAAGGCGTGCGCGACTCGTTGGCGAGAGACTATGACGCTGTCCAGGCGATGCTCGACAAACTGGAGCACGGTCACCTGCATCTGTCAGCATTCGGGCGGGTTAGTACCGGCAAGTCCTCGCTGCTTAATGCTCTGATTGGCGAAGATCGCTTCTCCGTCAGCCCTGTGCACGGTGAGACGCGACATTCCTCCATGCAAGCCTGGAACGAGGTCGAGTCCGGTGGTGTATTCCTTATCGATACGCCCGGCCTGGACGAGGCCGGTGGCGAGGATCGTGAGGCGCTTGCCAGAGAAGTCGCAGGACGCAGCGATCTCGTCATGTTCGTTCTCGACGGAGATATCACTGATTCCGAACTGGACGCCTTGAAGGCCGTTATCGCCCAGGGCCGCCCGGTCCTGGGCGTGTTGAACAAGTCTGATTTGTATACCAGGGATGAGCGCGTTGCTCTGTTGCGATCGATACGTTCGAGGACCGAAGGGATTCTCAATCCCAAACACGTCATTGCCGCGGCGGCGCACCCGCGGCAGCAAACGGTGGTCGCAGTTGACGCAAGTGGCAGTGAATCGACGTCGACGAGGGAGCGCGAACCGGATGTTTCCGATTTGCGCCTGAGGCTCTGGGAAATTCTCGAAGCAGAAGGCAAGACGCTCGCGGCACTGAACGCCAGCCTGTTCGCATCCGATCTTTCCGACCAGGTCGGTCGCCGAATCCTGGCCGCGCGACGCGAACTGGGGGACAAGCTGGTGCGCACCTACTGCGTCGGCAAAGGCATTGCCGTAGCCTTTAATCCGGTCCCGGTCGCTGACCTTTTTGCCGCGGCGTTTATCGACGTCGGCATGGTCGTGCATTTGTCGCGCGTCTACGATCTGCCGCTCAGCCAAAAGGAGGCCGGCTCGATCGTGAAAGTCATTGTTGCCGAGTCCGCCGCGCTGATGGGTACGGTCTGGGCCCTGCATTTTGTCTCGAGCGCGCTGAAAGTTGGCACGCTGGGACTGTCGACGATTCTGACCGCCGGCGCGCAGGGCGCGATCGCTTACTACAGCACATACCTGGTGGGCCGTGCGGCAGGGGAGTACCTGGCCAAGGGCAAGTCGTGGGGCGACGGCGGGCCAAAAACCGTCGTCAAACAGATTCTCGAGTCGCTGGACCGGGACACCGTTTTGCGTGATGCAAAACGCGAGATCCAGGCTCGACTGGGTTTGGGCTGAGGCGGCTCGGCATGGATCGTGAAACACGCTTGCGTCGAATTTGGGAAACGATTCAGGACATTCCGCGAGGTTGTGTGGCCAACTACGGTCAGGTCGCCGAGATCGCCGGCATTCCTCGCGGGGCGCGACAGGTTGCCTATGCGCTGCGCCATGCGCCCAAAGACCTTGAGCTGCCATGGCACCGTGTGATCACGGCCTCTGGCAAAAGTGCATTCGACCCAAACAGCCGGCACTTTCGGATGCAGTGTGACCGACTGATCGAAGAGGGCGTCCCTGTCATCAACGGCAAGGTTAATATGCAGCGATATCGCTGGGATCCCGGACTGGATGAGTTATTGTGGAAGCCTTCATCGACCTGGGATGAGTCTTGAGCGCAAAAAGAAGACTTCGGACGCTCTATGTGCAGGCACTGCTCAGTCGAAAAACGCGCGCCGCGGCACGTGGGCTGCGGGAGGCACGTCGACGCTTGCTCGGCCAACCGCACCGGGTCTCAGCGTTCCTGCAACTTGACGACCCTTATTCGTACTTGCTGGCGCACTACCTGCCGAGCCTGGCCGAGCACTACGACATTGAACTGCGATTACATTTGTCGGAGTCCCGTGGCGACGAATTCCAGCCAGCGCCGGATATGTTGGCCGAATACGCGGCCCGGGACTGCGAACGACTTTCGAGCGAGCTGGGTATTCCGTTCCTGGACAAGGGGGTGAGCCCGCCGGTTGAGTATCGGCTTTCGATGCTGAATACGATTGCCGCCCGATATGGCAAAGAAGACTTCGACGAAGAATTACTCAAGGCGTTGAGCATTTTCTGGCAAGGAGATGCGGAAGCGGCGTCGCGCCGCAGCGCGACCTCCGAAATCGACGGCCTTGCCGACAGGCTGATCAGCGACTCGCAAGAACTGCAGCTCCGCCTCGGGCATTATAGCAGCGCAACGATTCATTACGCGGGCGAGTGGTATTGGGGTATCGACCGTCTGCACTATCTGTGTGAGCGTCTGGATGACATGGGCGCGCGGCGCGAAGACACGCCAAACCGGCTGCTGGCCTCACTCCGGCAGAGCATGCAGTACAATCTGCCGGTAGCGCCGCCAACGAGAGCGAAGCATCTTCCTCCGCTCGAGCTGTTTATTTCAGTCCGCAGCCCGTATTCCTACCTTTCGCTCGCACCTGTTTACGAGATCGCCGACGCATTCGGCCTGACGCTCAAGATACGGCCGGTATTGCCAATGGTGATGCGCGGATTGAAGGTGCCAGCGCAAAAGCTCAAGTACATTATCAAAGACGCGGCGCGTGAAGCGGCGCGGCGCGGCGTTGGATTTGGCAAGATCGCTGACCCCGTCGGCGCTGGCGCTGAGCGGTGCCTCGCCGTTTTCCACTATGCGGAGTCGGTAGATCGCGGCCGGGCGTTCTTGCTGAATGCCGCGGAAGCTATCTGGTGCAATGCGGTTGACGTCGCGGGCGATCGCGGCATGCGTAAGGTCACCGCCCAGACGGGTCTCTCCTGGCCGGGCGTAACGGCCGCGATGGATGGCGACGAGTGGCGAGAAACCGTTGACGAAAATCGGAAATCGATGATGGAATCGGGTTCTTGGGGCGTGCCGACCCTCCGCCTGGGCGACTTCGTGGTGTGGGGTCAGGATCGTGACTGGCTGCTGGTGCGCCATCTCGAAGAACTGTGTGACACAGGGGACGGAATACTCGTATGACGACGGTGATATTTTCGCACGGCCAGGAAAGCGGCCCGTGGGGAACCAAGATCCGCGCGATGGCCGAACGCGCCAGGAGCCTGGGGTGCGAAGTCGACAGCATCGACTATCATGGAATTGCGGATTCGGCGGAACGGGTCGAAAAGCTCAAGCTTGAATGTGCGCATATTGACGACAAACTGATCCTCGTAGGGTCGAGCATGGGCGGGCATGTCGCCACGGCGGCGGCCGAAGAACTGGGTGCCGCCGGGCTGTTTGTGCTGGCGCCGGCCTACTACATGCCGGGGTATGAAGAACTGACGCCACCGCCACCGTCCTTACCGATTTGCATTGTGCACGGCTGGCATGATGATATTGTGCCCGCAGAGAATAGTATTCGCTTCGCGAAGAGCTGTGCCGCCACGCTGCATTTGGTCAATGGGGACCATCGGCTAACGGCGAACATCGACGAGATAAACGAATACTTGACCTATTTCATAAATACTACATCCGAATAATTCGGAGAGTTGGGAGGAAAGCATGAAGTACGTATTGATTTTGATCACGAGCCTTACCTTGTTTGCATGTGGGGGCAAGGATTCCGGCGAGTCAGCCAAAGAGGCAATGGAATCGGCGGCGGACGCTGCGAAAGAAGCGGCGGGAAGCACGATGGAAGCGGCCGAAGAGGCAGTCGAAGCAGCAGGCAGCACCATGGACGAAGCGGCTGAAGCCGCGGGCGAAATGGCAGACGATGCGATGGACGCTGCCGAAGGCGCGATGGAAGATGCTGCTGGCGCAATGGAGGGCGCGATGGAAGAGGCCGAGGGCGTTGAAGATATGCTGATGGAAAAGAAAGAAGAGGCCGAAGGCGCGATCGAAGACGCGATGTAAAGAGTAGATTCCGGTGCGCCTGGGGCATGGAGTCCCAGGCGCATTCCTTTGCGAGCTCCTGAAGCCGCGCATTTCCAACTCAGCCCGTTCCGGGCTACCGTCAATGAGCAATGGGTTCGTGTGATTCATGTGAATGAAGATCACACGTGACCTCTCTTCGTCCTTTAAATCCTCGAGTAGCGCCATGGATTCGGCGACGAAGGGGTGGGCAATCTTGCTCATGCCACGCCCGGGCAGTATGCCGCGGCAGCGAGACAATTGATCAGAGGTTCCCTAGAACGCTTCAGCCGCCAAGTCGAGCAGCGCCGGCACGTCGCTCGGTTTATAAAGGCCAATCTGGCTCATAGAGATTGGCTCACGCGGATTCGCGGTAATGACCAGCCGCGATTTGCCACCAACAAACTCTGTATAGGGATCGATCACGTACTCGTCGAATACGATGCCGAAGGTTTCGCCAATATAGGCCAGTTTGTCTAGCTGCGCGACGAGGATCTGGTCGGTTGTCAGGCCGAGCCGTTCGCAGTAATCGCTCACGCGCTGGTTCAGAGACTGATCAATGTACTCAACCCGCATCGCGCTCAATCTGGGTCGAGCGCGTGGGCCTTGTGACAGCTCGGACACCATGTTTCCGGCGAGCTTCAGTTCGGCGTCAATCGCCCACATGTCTTCAACGGTTGACTTCAACGAAACGGTATAGCCGGTCGATTCGCGCCGGAAGTATGCCGATATTGATACTACTTGTTCGACGTAGTCGAGTTCTTGCAGAACTTCGGGCGAGAATCCGTACTTGCCGGTGCAGGTAGCGGCAGGCTCGATACTATCGGCTGCCGGAGAAACCTGCTGCAACATGCTATGAAATTTCCTGAAATAATCTGCGTCAACCCGCATGCGAATGCCTTCGGCGATGAAGCCGAAGTACTGCGGGATAACGTCGTCTGGCTTCCCGGCGGTTTCGCCAATATCCGCAAGTGCCAGGAGCGAGAAATAACTGGGCGTGTCGATACCGAGTCGCTCGATGGTTATGTTGTCACTGAAGTCAGTAATCTGAGCCTCGATGCCGTCGATAGTCAGCTCGCCGCCCATCGTGGAACTGACGCCACCATATTCAATGTTGACGAAAGGCGAAACCGCGATAACGGCGTTATCCACGGCGGATTCGACCTTGTGGTGCAGCACGAGCTTTGAGCCGCCGTAGCCGGCCGCTCCCAGGATAATTGCGCCGATAATCAGGTTTTTCATGTTTCGCGAGCTCTGCATCGATGCTGGAGATCCGTGAATAATCTCTCAAAACAACGGCTTGCAACACGAAGGGGGTCACATAAATGGGATTCCGGTAGACTTGGCCGCCATGAGTATCGCCGCCGCCACTGTTCGCCCGCTGTATTGGCTTGTTCGCAAAATATCTTCCTTCTGGACGCGGCCGGTCGTACAACCCGATACGCCGTCCGAGCTGATAACCGATAGCAACGCGGCCGTCTGCTACGTACTCGAAACTGGCGGACTTGTGGATTTGCTCGCGCTGGAGCATGCGTGTGAAGCGCACGGCCTGCCGTCGCCAACCAGTCGATTCGAGTTCTGCGGCATCCAGGATCACAAGCGAGTGATCGTGCTGCGCCGGATGAAAGGCTGGATGTTTCGTCATCCCCGCAAGACCGGCTCGCAGCGGCTGAAGCGACTGGTCGAGGCTGCGGAGCAGGGTGACCAGGAACTACTGCTCGTTCCGGTTGCCATTTACTGGGGGCGTTCGCCCGAGAAAGAACGCTCCCTCGTGAAGCTGCTCTTCGCCGAGGACTGGGAAGTCGTGGGAAGGACACGCAAATTCTTCGCATCGATTCTGCATGGTCGGAGTAATACGCTATTGCGATTCAGCCATGCGCTGCCGCTGCGGTCTATTCCGCTGCGAGGACAGGACGCGGCGATAGCAACGCGCAAAGTCTCGAGAATCCTGCGGGTCCATTTCCGTGAACGTCGTGTAGCCACGGTTGGGCCAGATCTCTCACACCGCCGCACGCTCATCAATCAGGTAACACGTGCGCCGGGTGTGCGCAGCGCGATTATGGCGGAAGCGGGTGACGATTTCCGCAAGCAGGAGGTTGCGCGACACAAGGCAGAGCGGTATGCACTGGAGATCGCGGCCAACATTTCCTACACGTTCATTCATGTTGCTACACGAATCCTTACGTGGCTCTGGAACCGAATATATGACGGCATCGAGCTCAACCATATCGATCGATTGCACGAGGTTGCCAGAGAAAAAGAAGTCGTTTACGTACCCTGTCACCGCAGTCATTTCGACTACCTGCTACTGAGCTATATCGTCTATAACAGTGGCCTGCATCTGCCGCATATAGCAGCGGGCATCAATCTGAACCTCCCGATTGTCGGCGGCATCCTGCGCCGGGGCGGGGCGTTCTTTCTCAGGCGCACGTTCAAAGGCAACCGACTGTATGCTGCCGTTTTTGATGCCTACTTGAACCAGATCATCAAGCGGGGCCACTCGATCGAGTATTTCGTCGAAGGTGGGCGCAGCCGAACCGGCCGGCTACTCGCGCCGAAGGGCGGCATGCTGGTCATGACCGTCAACTCGTTCATAAAGAACCGACAGCGGCCGATCGTTTTCGTGCCTGTTTATTTTGGCTATGAGAAGCTGATCGAGGGCGATTCTTTCATCAGCGAGATGGGAGGTGCCGAGAAGAAGAAGGAGTCCCTCGGCGGCCTGCTTAGCTCGATCAAGTCGCTGCGCGACCAGTTTGGCCGAGTGTACGTAAATATCGGTGAACCCATAGATCTCGAACCGGTTCTGGATCGAATGCACCCGGCGTGGCGCGAGTTTGAATCGGAAGATGGCGAACGCCCGCCGTGGCTTTCCGGCGTCGTGGACAGGCTGGGCGACGAAATAATGCGCGGTATCAATTCAGCCGCCGCCGTTACGCCCATCAGCCTTCTCGCTTATGTACTCCTCGCGACGCCGAAACAGAAGATCGGTATTGATGAGCTGCGCCGCCAGATTGAGGTTAGCCTTGCTCTTCTGAAGCGTTTCAAATATTCCGATTCCGTAACCATGCCGGACTGGAGCGCCGACGAGATTATCGGACATGGTGAGAAGCTCGATGTGATCAGCCGCAGCAAACATCCGATGGGTGAGGTTGTCCACATGGCCGAGAAAACGGCCGTACTCATGACCTACTTTCGAAACAATATCCTGCATCTTCTGGCGGTACCGGCGTCAGTGGCCTGCTGCTTTATTCAAGGCCAACAACTCGAACACGCTGAACTGCAGCGCCTGATCCGCCTGATCTATCCGTTTATGAAGAAAGAGCTGAATCTGAAGTGGTCTCTGGAGGAGATTGATGCAGTCACGACGCTCGCGATCAGGTCATTGATCGATCTCGAAATTTTGACGTATGGCGATCGCGAGACGACGCTGGTTCGGCCGCCGGCAGGCTCGGAGAAAGCTTTCCAGCTCCTGATGCTGGGGCAGTCAATGGTGCCGATGCTGCAGCGTTTCTATCTCGTCGTTGCGATATTGGTAAGAAACGGTTCCGGCACATTGTCCCGCGGGCGCCTCGAAGCGCTTTGCCAGCAAAGTGCCGAGCGTCTGTCGTTGATATACGGCCTGCATTCGCCGGACTTTTTCAATAAGACGCTGTTTCATGATTTCATTCACACGCTGCAGGATCTCGAGGTGCTGCGCAGAAATACCGACGGCAAGATCGAGTTTGACCAGAACATCCAGAGCATCGGCGCCGATGCGCGGCTGGTGCTCGGTGAAGAGATTCGTCACAGTATCCTGTCACTCACGGTTCCAGAACACAGCGAGCCGGTCGACGTATGAACGTTGTTTCGTTTTACCGTTTCCTCGACCTCGAGAATCCGCCATTATTTCGCGACGAGCTGCAGGCGTTATGTGACGAACACGGTTTGCTCGGCACCATACTTGTGGCGAGTGAGGGCTTCAACGGCACGATAGCCGGCAGCGCGCAAGCGATTCGCGACGTTCTTTCCTGGTTGCAGGAACGATCTGAAATTGATGAAGAAGTTGACGCGCGATGGACAAGAGCCGACGCGCCACCGTTTCGCCGCATGCGGGTTCGCATCAAAAAGGAAATCGTTACGCTGGGCCGACCCGATATCCTGCCGCATGAGGTTACCGGAAGACATGTGACCCCCCAGCGGTGGAATGCACTGATCGACGACCCGAACGTCCTTCTCATCGATACCCGCAATCATTACGAGTATGAAGTCGGCACGTTTCCGGGGGCGATCGATCCCGGCAACGACAGCTTTCGCGAATTTCCGTCCTTTGCAGAGACGCTGGCGGAGGTCTCGACGGATCGGCCGTTAGCCATGTTTTGCACCGGCGGCATTCGCTGCGAGAAAGCCAGCGCGCTAATGCTCGAGCTCGGATTCAGCGAGGTCTACCAGCTGCAGGGCGGCATCTTGAATTATCTGGAGTCCGTGCCCGCAAAAGAGAATCGTTGGCACGGAGAATGCTTCGTATTCGATACGCGGGTTGCCGTCGATCGCGACCTGTCCGAGGGCGGCTACGTCCAGTGCCACGCGTGCCGACGCCCACTGAGCGCCGAGGATCTTGCGTCTCCGGACTATCGCGAGGGCGTTTCCTGTCCACGCTGTGTCAATGAGACCGACGCTGATCGCCGCGCCCGGCTCGAGGAGCGGCGCAAGCAGGTACGGCTGGCGGCGGAGCGCGGCGAGCCTCACATCGGCGCAAAAATCTAGCCTGGTTCCGTGCACCCGCGAGCCGAAAGGTCTAAAACGGACTGATGAGTCATTACGCTACAGCCCAATCCAGCTCGAGCGGCCGGAAACGCAATGTCTGGGGCTTGT
The DNA here is from genome assembly GCA_947259285.1 of uncultured Woeseiaceae bacterium. Lineage (GTDB taxonomy): Bacteria > Pseudomonadota > Gammaproteobacteria > Steroidobacterales > Woeseiaceae > UBA1847. The sequence continues at coordinate 35,506 of CAMYMR010000067.1, forward strand.
TGGCCGCGCTGTGGCTCAATTTGGCCGTTTTGCCCTGCGCCATGGCTTTCGAGAGCGAACACGATGATTGTGCGCATTGTCCGCCAGCCCTTGAAAACGAGATGGCGGCGCACCATGGGCATCATGAAGAACACGCCAACGAGTCCGGTGCAACGATGCAGTCCGAGTGCTGCGAGCTTGAAGACGCAAGCATTGACATCAGGGGCAGCAATCTCAAGATTAAACCTTTTTCGGAAGTGGCCTTCATTTCGGAACCCGTAATCGCCGTTGTGCCCAAGCGCTCAACTGGGCTGGTGAAATGGGCTTCCGATCCGCCAGAGATTATCGCCAGCTCGCCTACCCCTCACGTCCTGTTCTGTGTCTATCTAAAATAGCCAACTCCACGCTGTAAGCCGTCCGTTCTTCGGTTTTCAACGTAGGAGTTTTTCTGATGTATTTCCCATTCGGGCGACTGCCCGAGCAAAAAAGTATCCGTCGAGACTGGATGCGCTCGTCGACACACCGAATTCTGTTAGCCCTCATTGCAATGGCTGTAACGCTGCCTGTGTTCGCGCAGCAGCGCATCCCGTTAACCCTGGCCGAGGCCGAGGATCTGGCTCTCGCGGCAGAGCCCGGGCAAAAGGCCATGAGGGCAAGGGCCGCTGCGCTCGAAGAACGTGCCGTGATTGCCGGCGAGCTACCCGACCCGATGCTGCGCGTCGGCCTCAATAACTTCCCGATCGAATCCGGCGGTTTTCGTACCGAAGGATTTGTTCGCCGCCGAGATGAACGAAAATGCCGACAGTCGGGGTCGAAATGTCTTGACCGCCGCGAGGAGCGCGTGGCTGGAGCTTTATTATTGGGAGCGGGCTCGCCAGCTCGTGTCCGAGTCGCGGCCGCTGTTTGATGATCTGGTGACGGTCACGCGGTCGCTGTACTCGGTAGGTCGCAAGAGTCAGCAAGATGTGTTGCGCGCCGAGCTCGAACTCAGCAGGCTCGATGACCGTTTAATTGACATCGAGCGACAGCGCTCGGGCGCCCAAGCGGCTCTGAGTGAATGGGTCGGTAATGACGCCGGGCGACCGGTCGCTCGGAAGCTGCCGAAGTGGGACCAGTTGCCGCTTCTCGAGTCTCTGGAGCGCACGCTGGTGGATCATCCGGTTCTGAGAGCCGCGGATGCCCGGGTCGAGGCGCTTGGCGCGGGTGTCGATGTGGCGAAACAGCGATCCAAGCCGGCGTGGGCGTTGAATCTTGGTTACAGCTATCGCGAAGGAATGTTGCCTTCCGGTGAACCGCGATCGGATTTCATTAGTCTTGGCGTCAGCGTGGATTTGCCGTTCTTCAGCAGAAAGTCTGTGGACAGCACGCTATCGGCTGCACTACAGGAACGCAGTGCAGCCGAATTGAGTCGAGACCAGATCTTAAGAGCGTTGCAAAGCCAGCTGGCAGCGGAGCACGCACGCTGGCAGGAGCTGACGCGCCGATTGGCATTGTATGACAAGCGCATTCTTCGCCAGGCGGCAGACAACGCCGAGGCCTCGATGCTTGCGTATCAAAGTGACCGGGGCGACTTCGCCGAAGTAATGCGTGCCTATATCGACGATTTGAATACCCGTATTGATCACATTCGCCTGCAGGTGGAGCGCACACAAAGTTACGCCGTGCTCGCCAACCTGGGAGGGCTTCCACGATGAAGAAAATCATATTTGTTGCTGTCGCAATTGTTGTTGCGATCGCTCTCGGCATTCTGATTGGCCGTGCCATGAATCCGATGTCCGGCACAGCTGCCGGTCCTTCCGGTGGTGCGGAACGCGAAGTCTTGTATTGGGTAGCGCCCATGGATTCAAATTATCGTCGCGACGAACCTGGAAAGTCGCCCATGGGCATGGACCTGGTGCCAGTGTATGCGGACGAAGTTGACGGTCAGAGAGGCGTGGTCTCGATCGACGCCACGATCGTCAACAACCTCGGCGTGCGCACGGCCGAGGCGCGGCGCGGGCAGCTGTCGCAACGCATAGAGACGGTCGGTTACGTCGGATACGACGAGGATACGGTGCAACATGTGCATACGCGTGTGGAGGGCTGGATTGAAAAACTCGCGACTAAAGCCACGGGTGATCCTGTTGAGAAAGGGCAGCTGCTGTTCGAATTGTATTCGCCAATACTGGTGAACGCACAGGAGGAATACCTCATAGCACTGCGCAGCGCCAACAAGCTGTTGATCAATGCGTCGAAGGAACGCCTCGCGGCACTCGGCGTAACGGGCAGCGAGATCGCCCGTCTCGATAAGGAGCGCACCATTCGACAACGTGTTCGTGTCTACGCAGAGGCGGACGGCGTAATCGCGCATCTGGGCGTTCGTGAGGGCATCTACGTCACACCGGCGACCGAGATCATGTCCGTCGCGAAACTCGACAAGGTCTGGGTGTTGGCTGAGGTCTTCGAGCGACAGGCAGCATGGGTCAAACCGGGTCAGAGTGCGGTAGTCGAGCTCGACTATCTGCCCGGCGAGATGTTGCACGGCAAAGTTGACTATGTATATCCGGAACTCGACCCAAAGACACGAACGCTAAAGGTCCGGCTTCGGTTCGACAACGTGGCGGAAATGCTGCGGCCGAATATGTTTGCCCGGGTCACCATACAGGGCGACAGCGCTGGCGACGTGGTTCACGTGCCCCGCGAGGCACTGATTCGAGGTGGTTCCGTTGATCGGGTGGTCGTGGCGCTGGGCGCAGGTCGTTTCCGGGCCCAGCCTGTTAAGGTCGGCATAGAGTCGGGCGATCGTGTGGCGATACTCAAAGGTATCTCGGCTGGCGACCTCGTGGTGGTCTCCGGACAGTTCCTGATCGACTCTGAATCGAATATAGAGGCGGCATTGAATCGCATGGACCCGTCGAGTGACGAGCCGGTGGATCACAGCCAGCACCAAGAGGAGCCACCACAATGATCGCCGGCATTATTCGATGGTCCATTCGCAACCGCTTTCTGATCTTGACTATGACCTTTTTCGCCACTGTGGGCGGGTTATATTCGATCAGCCAGACCGCTGTTGACGCGCTTCCCGACTTATCCGACGTCCAGGTCATCATCAAGACGTCGTTTCCGGGGCAGGCACCACAGGTTGTCGAAGATCAGGTGACATATCCGTTGACGACGGCGATGTTGTCCGTGCCCAAAGCGACCACAGTCCGCGGCTATTCTTTCTTTGGCGATTCCTACGTCTATATTATTTTTGAAGATGGCACGGATTTGTACTGGGCTCGTTCACGAGTGCTTGAGTACCTCAGTCTGGCGTGGGTTGGGTATTCGAATATGCGCTGGTTGACCGGAGTGGACAGAACGATCTGGCCGAATTGCGCAGCCTGCAGGACTGGTTCCTGAAATACGAATTACAGACAGTTCCCGGCGTAGCCGAGGTTGCAACGATCGGGGGAATGGTACGGCAGTACCAGGTGGTGGTCGACCCGGACAAGCTACGCGCATTCGGCATTCCGTTATCGAAACTCAAGATGGCCATACAACAGGGCAACCAGGAAACTGGCGGTTCGGTTATCGAGATGGGTGAGGCCGAGTACATGGTGCGCGCGAGCGGCTATCTGGAGGATCTCGCAGATCTCCGTGACATTCCCTTGGGAGTTAACGAGCAGGGCACGCCGTTGGTGCTATCGGATGTTGCTGATGTTCGCTTAGGACCGCAAATGCGCCGCGGTATAGCTGATCTCGATGGTGAAGGCGAGGTCGTAGGTGGCGTGATCGTGATGCGTTGGGGCGAAAATGCGTTGAAAACGATCGAGGCAGTCAAAGATCGCCTCGCGGAGCTGCAACGCAGTCTTCCGGACGGCGTCGAGATTGTAACAACCTACGATCGATCGGATCTGATCGAGCGCGCCGTCGAAACATTGCAGCGAAAGCTACTCGAGGAATTCCTGGTAGTGGCACTGGTATGCGCGGTATTTCTTTTTCGCCTGCGTTCGTCGGCCGTCGTCATATTGAGCCTGCCGGTCGGCATCCTGGTGGCATTCATCGTCATGAAGCTTCAGGGTATCAATGCCAACATCATGTCCCTGGGCGGCATCGCGATTGCTATCGGCGCGATGGTGGACGCCGCCATCGTCATGATCGAAAACGTGCACAAGCACATCGAGACAGAGCCGCTCACCGACGAAAACCGCTGGCGAATCATGGGTGAAGCGGCGACCGAGGTGGGGCCGCCATTATTCTTTTCACTCCTGATTATCACGCTGAGTTTTCTGCCGGTATTTACACTCGAGGCGCAGGAAGGGCGCCTGTTCGCGCCGCTTGCGTTCACGAAGACCTACGCAATGGCGGCTGCGGCAGTGCTGTCTATCACGCTGGTACCGGTGTTGATGGGCTATTTTATTCGCGGCAGAGTGACGCCCGAACACAAGAATCCTGTCAATCGGGTACTAATCGCGGTGTACCGCCCGGTTATCAACGCGGTGATTCGTTTTCCGAAAGGGACGCTTGTGCTTGCGGGCATTATTCTTTTGGTTGGTCTGTGGCCAGCGACCAAGCTCGGCTCCGAGTTCATGCCGCCGCTCGATGAGGGCGATCTGATGTACATGCCGACCACCTATCCGGGCGTGTCGATCGACAAGGCGCGCGAAATCCTGCAAAGCACGGACAAAATGATCCGCGAAGTACCGGAAGTGAAACGTGTTTTTGGCAAGATCGGGCGCGCCGAGACAGCCACTGATCCAGCGCCACTGACAATGATCGAAACGGTTATTCAGCTGCTACCTCGCGACGAGTGGCGAGCGGGAATGACGCCGGAGGGTCTGCGCGCCGAGCTTGATCGTGTCGTCCAATACACCGGTCTTACCAACGCCTGGGTGATGCCGATCAAGACGCGCATCGATATGCTCGCGACCGGTATAAAGACCCCGGTGGGCATAAAGGTAGCCGGCCCGGATCTCGAAGTGATTGAGCGTATTGGCCAGGATCTCGAGCGCGTGCTGGCCGAGGTCAATGGTACTGCCTCGGTGTATTCGGAGCGTGTCGCCGGCGGGCGCTATGTGGACGTCGACATAGACCGTAAGCGAGCTTCGCGCTTTGGTCTGAATATTAACGATGTGCAAGATGTAGTCCGCTCAGCGGTTGGTGGCATGAACGTAACGCAAACTGTAGAAGGTCTTGAGCGCTACCCGGTCAACGTTCGCTACCCGCAGCGAGTACGCGACTCGGTCGAGCAGTTAAAGTTATTGCCGATAGTGACTCCAAACGGGGCCAGGATTGCATTGGCCGATGTGGCCGACGTCAAGGTGGTCGACGGCCCGCCCGCGATAAAGAGTGAAAACGCCCGCCTGAACGGCTGGACCTACGTCGATATCACCGGGCGGGATCTTGGATCGTACGTCGCTGAGGCTCAGCAAGCGGTCGCGGACCTCGTGGAGCTGCCGGCGGGCTATTCGCTGGCCTGGTCTGGCCAGTACGAATATATGGTGCGTGCGAAAGAGCGACTAACCGTGGTTGGCCCGGTAACGCTCGCGATTATCGTGTTCCTGCTGTATCTCAACTTCCGCCGCTTCGCTGAAGTAGCGATCATTATCGGCACATTGCCGATGGCGCTGATCGGCGGGCTTTGGCTGCTCTACCTGTTGGATTACGATCTCTCTGTCGCCGTTGGCGTTGGCTTTATCGCATTGGCGGGCGTCGCCGTTGAAATCGGCGTGGTGATGCTGGTGTACCTGAATCAGGCAATTCGCCAGCACATGGCAACAGCTGAGGCGGAAGGACGCGCGCTCACAAGGGACAACGTCGAGGAGGCTGTCATCGACGGCGCTGTGCTTCGTGTGCGTCCGATCATGATGACGGTCGCTGCCATCATCGCCGGACTATTGCCCATCATGCTTGGCGGCGGAACCGGATCAGAGGTAATGCGGCGCATAGCGGCCCCGATGGTTGGCGGCATGGTGAGTGCTACAGTGCTGACTTTAATTGTCATACCCGCGTTGTTCCTGTTTTGGCGGGGGCGGACTGTTACGACGGATTAGATATGGAATCACACGAATCGAAAGACCACACATGTTGTCACTCAGGACACGGGGTGACCGGACCAGAGTCGAGCCACAATTATGATCTCGTGCCCGCAAATTACAGCGGGACTGTTTACATCTGCCCGATGCACCCACAAGTCCGAGATGTCCGAAACTCGGGCTGCCCTATCTGCGGCATGGCCCTTGAGCCTGCAGGGATTGTGGCTGGCGAAGAGGACACGCACGAACTGGACGATATGACGCGGAGATTCTGGGTGAGCACCGCGTTAACTTTGCCCTTGTTTGTTTATGCGATGGGAGACCTCATCCCGGGGCAGCCACTCGCGCATCTCGTTCCCGCTAATTGGGGGCCATGGCTGCAATTCGCTCTCGCGGCTCCGGTCGTGTTATGGGGTGGATGGTCGTTTTTCGTGCGCGGCGCAAATTCGATACGTTCAATGAACCTCAATATGTTCACGCTGATTGCGCTTGGCGTGGGCGTTGCGTTCATTTATTCACTAATAGCAACTATAGTCCCCGGCGTCTTTCCGGCAGCGTTTCGCAACTCGGTGGGCGAGGTGGCCGTTTATTATGAGGCGGCGGCAGTTATTACAACGCTGGTACTGCTGGGGCAGGTGCTTGAACTGCGCGCGCGAAGTCAGACCTCCGGTGCTATTCGCGCGCTGCTCGAACTGGCGCCACCCACCGCGCAGCGAATCCGGGCTGACGGTAGTGAAGAGGAGGTATCCCTCGATGACGTCGCGACGGGCGATCGTATTCGCGTGCGACCGGGCGAGAAAGTTCCGGTTGACGGCACAGTCGCGGAAGGCGGCAGTCATGTCGACGAGTCGATGATTAGCGGCGAGCCAATCCCCGTCGAAAAACGAAGCGGAGACCCTGTTGTCGGCGGCACGGTCAATGGCACCGGCGGATTCGTCATGGTCGCAACCAACGTCGGCGAGGACACGCTGCTGTCACAAATCGTAAAAATGGTTGCGGAGGCGCAACGTAGTCGCGCCCCCATTCAGCGGTTGGCTGATGTCGTTGCCGCCTGGTTCGTTCCCGCAGTCGTTACCGTAAGCGTCATGACATTCCTTGTTTGGGCGTGGCTGGGTCCGCAGCCGGCTATGGCCTATGCGATCGTCAATGCTGTAGCGGTACTCATAATTGCATGTCCCTGCGCACTGGGCCTTGCAACGCCGATGTCAATTATGGTGGGGACCGGTAAGGGCGCACAAAATGGAATCCTGATAAAGAACGCGGAGGCGCTCGAGAGCTTCGAGAAAGTAGACACCATTGTGGTTGACAAAACAGGCACATTGACCGAGGGCCATCCTGAACTGGTAATGGTGACCCCGGTAGAGAGTGTCAGCGAGGAGACGATGTTGCAATTGGCCGCCTCGGTCGAAAAAGCGAGCGAACATCCGCTAGCGGCTGCGATAGTAGCAGGCGCGAAAAGGCGGTCATTATCCCTGCTGCCGGAGGCGGATTTTGCCTCAATCACGGGGCAGGGTGCGCAGGCGACAGTCAGCGGGAAGATGGTCGCCGTCGGCAATGAAAAATTAATGAGGTCGATCGGTGCGCACGACGCCCACCTCGTTCAGAGCGCCGAAGTCTACCGGCAGGACGGTCAGACCGTCATTTTTGTTGCAGTTGATGGCAAGAGTGCCGGTCTGCTCGGCGTTGCGGATCCGGTCAAGGCAACGACGCCGCAAGCGATCGAGCAATTGCATCGCGCTGGTCTTCGCGTCGTGATGCTGACAGGCGACAGTGAAGCGACAGCGCAGGCGGTGGCGCGAAAAATCGGTATCGACGAAGTGCATGCCGATGTATCACCGGAAGACAAGAACCGCATCATTCGGAAGCTGAAATCGAGGGGCTCAGTCGTCGCAATGGCGGGAGACGGTATTAACGACGCTCCCGCGCTGGCGCAGGCGGACGTTGGAATAGCCATGGGTACGGGAACTGATGTGGCGATGGAAAGCGCTGGGGTAACGCTGGTGCGCGGCGACCTGCTGGGTGTTGCGAAGGCGCGAGTCTTGAGCCGGTTAACGATGCGAAATATTCGCCAGAACTTGTTCTTCGCCTTTGCTTACAACACAGTGGGAGTGCCGATCGCGGCGGGAATCCTATACCCGTTCTTCGGAATCCTGCTAAGTCCCATGATCGCTGCGGCGGCGATGAGCTTTAGTTCCGTATCCGTCATCGCTAATGCGCTTCGCTTGCGGAGCGCGAAATTATGAGCCGTCAGTCAGATCTGATGACAGATGGTATCCTCCCGGCGCTTGGTATTCCGACGCGTGGGCTGCACTGGGAGAATCGCTAGGCGTCGAGATCCGGGATCAGCTCGCTCTCCAGGCTGGCGATCATGTCCTTCAGGAGCAGCTTGCGCTTCTTGAGGCGGCGAATACGCAGTTGATCGACCATGGGATCGTGCTGCAAACGGTCGATCAGGTAATCGAGATCCCGGTGACTGACACGCAGTTCACGTAATCGCTCCAGCTGCTTAAACGATTCGGTATCAACTTTGTCGATCATGCCGTCATGCTACTCGCTGTCAGATAACAGTGCCAACCAGTCTCGGTCGCGGGCGCCGATGACGAAGAAATGGGGATTAAGAATGTCCGATTTTGCGTTATATGTCATCGGTTCTCCGTCCAGCGTGACGACGCTGCCGCCGGCCTGTTCTACCACGGCCTGCGCGGCGGCCGTGTCCCATTCCGAGGTCGGCCCGAGGCGCGGGTAAAGGTCGGCTCCGCCCTCCGCAACGATGCAGAATTTGAGGGAACTGCCCATTGGCACCATATCGTGTTCACCCAGGCGACCAAGATAGGCGTCCAGGCTGGCGCCACGATGCGAGCGACTGCCGACAACGCGAACCGGCGTCGAGCTGCTTGTCGCGACGTGAATTGGTTCAACCGTCTGGTCGGGACCTCGCAGTTGTGCCCCGACGCCCTCGCAACCGATGTAGGTCTTGTTCCGGACCGGTACGTGAACGACCCCCAGCACTGGGCGATTGTCCCGGATCAATGCAATGTTGACCGTGAATTCGCCATTTCGGTTGACGAATTCCTTGGTCCCGTCAAGCGGGTCGATCAGCCAGTAGCGATCCCAGCTTCGGCGCTCGTCGAAGTCCGGCAGACCGGCTTCCTCGGAGATGATCGGAACCGCGGGCGTCAGAGACTTCAGGCCCGCGACGATCCGGTGATGGGCGGCAAGGTCGGCCTGGGTTAGCGGCGACTCGTCTGCTTTGCTTTGCACGTCGAAATCGGTCGAGTAAACTTCGAGGATGGCACGGCCGGCCTCCTCCGCCAGCCCGACGACGGGCTCGATCAAGTTTTCGAGTTCCATTCTTGCTTCCTGCCAATAAACCGGGCGCGCAGTATATCAATGAAATTCGATCCGAAAACCGCGTTACAGCGCACCGAGACGCTGATGCTCGATATGGACGGCACTCTGCTGGATCTCGCCTTCGACAACTATGTCTGGAGGGAGCTCGTACCCAAACGCTACGCGGCCGCCCACGGGATGTCGTTCGAAGCCGCCCGAGATCACCTGTTTGAGCAGTATCGTGCGGTGCAGGGCGATCTGGAATGGTATTGCCTGGATCATTGGTATGAGCGACTCGGCATCGATGTCGTGCAGATTCACCACGACGTGACCCATCGAATCGGCTACCTGCCTGGCGCACTGGAGTTTTTGCGCACCGTGAAAACGCACGATACGCGCGTCCTGCTGGTTACCAACTCGCATCCGGATACGCTTGCGCTAAAGGACGCCGTAACGGGGCTTGGCGACTATTTCGATGGCGTGTTCAGCTCACACAACTATGGCCACGCCAAGGAGAGCCAGGCGTTCTGGCATGCGTTACAGGATGACGTCGGGTTCGACATCGAGACGACGCTATTCGTGGACGATAGCCAGCCGGTGCTGCGAAGCGCGAAGGACTACGGTGTATCCATGCTGGTCACCGTTACCCGGCCTGATACGTCACGACCGGTCAAACGCGGTTCCGAATTTCGCGGCGTCGAGACCGTCGTGGATATGTTGCCGTAGGAGGCCGCACCCTGTAGGAGGCCGCCCCAGCGGCCGACCTGACGGTCGCGGCGATCGCTCGGCCGCTGGGGCGGCCTCCTACAGGCGGGCTTCGATGACTATCGTTTTCGTTGCCCGCCGCGGCGCGAGCCGCCGGAACGCGGCTTGCCGCCGCCCGGCCGGCCGCGCTGTTGCGAAGGTCTTCGCTTGCGAGGTTTCGGCCTGACGATTTCCGGCAAATCGTCCGGGTTGTAGTTGGCAACCGGCAGCTTGTGACCGATGTACTCTTCAATATCGGGCAGCGACATCACGTAGGTTTCGCAACCAAGACTGATCGCATCGCCCGCGGCACCGGCGCGCGCGGTGCGACCAATCCGGTGAACATAGTCCTCGGGGTCCTGCGGCAGATCGTAGTTGATGACGTACTGCACATCCGGGACATGCAGTCCGCGTGAGGCCACGTCCGTTCCTATCAGAACCGCGAGCTCGCCGCTCTGGAAATCCATCAGCATGCGCAGCCGCTTCTTTTGCGGCACATCACCAGAGATCGCTTTGGCATGAATACCGTTGGCTTCGAGATAGTCCTGCACGCGTTCGGCCTCGCGCTTCATGTTCACGAAGATCATGATGCGCCCCTCGCCCATCTCCCGGACCAGGCCGATCAGGAGCGGCATCTTGTCTTCGTTCGATGGAAAAAATACGGCCTGACGAACGCGGTCGGCCGTGACTTTGTCGGGCTCGATGCGAATCAGCTCGGGCTCGTTCATATGCTCGTAGGCGAGTTCCATCACGCGCTGTGAAAGGGTCGCGGAAAACAGCATGTTCAGGCGCTTATCAGGCGGCGGCAGGCGTCGCAGCAGATAGCGAATGTCCTTGATGAAGCCGAGGTCGAACATGCGGTCGGCCTCGTCGAGAATCGCCACCTCAACCCGGTCGAGCTTGAAGACACCCTGCTTGAAATAATCGATGATGCGCCCGGGCGTGCCGATCAGGAGGTCGACGCCCCCGGCGAGCGTGGAGCGCTGTTTCTCGTAGTCGGTGCCTCCGAAAGCAAGACCAATCTTCAGCCCCGTGTGCTTGCCCAGTACCTCCGCATCGTTGGCAATCTGCACGGCCAGTTCACGTGTCGGCGCCAGTGCGAAAAGCCTCGGCTGCCGTCTCTCCGCGTCGACATTTGCCGTCTTCAGAAGGCGCTCGTAAGCGGCAATAAGGAAGGCGGCGGTCTTACCGGTGCCCGTTTGCGCCTGGCCGGCGACGTCATGCCCTTCGAGCGCGATCGGCAGCGTACTGGCCTGAATGGGCGTGCAATACTCGAACCCTGCGTCGCGGATACCTGCCCGAACGCTGTCTTGAAGCGGCAGGGAGTCGAATCTGAGGTCGCTCAGATGGTTTTCAGACATATGATAGAGGCCAGAAAATGTGCGTGAAAAACTTGCAAAATGGCTCGCGAAACGGTCAAATTGGCTCTTATTCGACGCGACAACCGTCGCACCCGCCGATTTCGATTTCCTAATACGATCCAGAAAGAAGCCGGAAACAGCCGGGATTAGCCGGCATTTAAGCTGCGACATATTGCCTGATAGTTAAGGCAGCGTCATCCGTTTTTGCATAGTTCGTTCGTTGAAAGGTGTGACAACGGGCAAAATCACTATCGATTAACACTTTCATTTGGAGGAAGTAGCCGGTGAGCGACAATATTGTGCACACATCGGACGGCACATTCGAGGCCGACGTATTACAGAATGACAAGGCGGTTCTGCTCGACTTCTGGGCGGAATGGTGTGGGCCATGCAAGATGATTGCGCCGCTTCTCGAGGAAGTCGCCGTATCGCATGCCGATAAATTGGCAGTCGTGAAGCTGAACGTGGACGAGAATCCCAATACGGCCCAGAAATTTGGGATCCGCAGCATTCCGACGCTGATGTTGTTCAAGGGCGGTGCCGTACAGGCACAAAAGATGGGTGCGATGCCGAAGTCGCAACTCGAAGAGTTTCTGGAAACCAATCTGTGAGAGGGTACTTGGGTACTTCAACGAAAAACCACCCGAACAAGTCGGGTAACAAGGGCAAGGGCAATCCGAATCGCCGGCGACGTCGTCGGCCACCGCCGCAAACCGAATATCCGGATGACGAGGGCAGTCTCGACGTAATACCGCCCGAGCAACTCGAGCAAAGCAAGAACGTCATGAACCTGACGGAGTTGAAAACCCGTCCGGCCGCGGCTCTCGTTGAGCTTGGTGAGTCATTGGGTCTGGAAAACCTGGCGCGATCGCGTAAGCAGGACATGATTTTCTCGATCCTGAAGGCGCACGCGAAACAGGGTGAGGACATCTACGGTGATGGCGTGCTGGAGATCCTGCAGGATGGTTTCGGTTTCCTGCGTTCAGCCGACAGTTCATATCTTGCCGGCCCTGACGATATTTACGTCAGCCCGAGCCAGATTCGTCGCTTCAATCTACGCACCGGCGATACGGTGTCCGGGCTTATTCGTCCGCCGAAAGAAGGCGAACGTTATTTCGCGTTGCTGAAAGTTGGCCAGATCAACCACGATGCGCCCGAAAATGCGCGCAGCAAGGTGTTGTTTGAAAACCTGACGCCGCTATTCCCCAAGGACCGTCTGAAGCTCGAGCAGGGCAACGGCAGCACCGAGGACCTGACTGCCCGGATCATCGACATGGTCGCGCCCATCGGTAAAGGCCAGCGAGGCTTGATCGTGTCACCGCCAAAGGCCGGCAAGACGATGCTGTTGCAGAACATAGCGTCAGCCATCTGTGCCAATTCGCCGGAAGTCGACCTGATCGTTTTGCTCATCGATGAGCGCCCGGAAGAGGTGACGGAGATGGAGCGCACGGTGCGCGGCGAAGTGGTTTCGTCGACCTTCGACGAGCCGGCGAGCCGCCATGTTCAGGTCGCCGAGATGGTCATAGAAAAGGCAAAACGCCTCGTTGAACACAAACGCGATGTCGTTATTCTGCTGGACTCGATCACGCGCCTGGCGCGCGCCTACAACACCGTTGTACCTTCGTCGGGCAAGGTCCTGACGGGCGGTGTCGATGCGAACGCATTGCATCGTCCGAAACGATTCTTCGGCGCGGCTCGAAACATCGAGGAGGGCGGTAGCCTGACAATCCTCGCGACCGCGCTCGTCGACACCGGCTCCAAGATGGACGAAGTGATCTACGAGGAGTTCAAAGGCACGGGTAACATGGAGATCCACCTGGATCGTCGGATCGCCGAGAAGCGTACGTTCCCGGCGATCAACATCAATCGTTCGGGTACGCGGAAAGAAGAGTACCTGACGGACCCGGACGAACTGCAAAAGATGTGGATCCTGCGAAAGGTGCTACACCCGATGGACGAGCTTGCCGCCGTCGAATTCCTGCTCAACAAGCTGCAGGACACGAAAACAAACACGCAATTCTTCGAGGCGATGAAGCGCTAGGGCGTTTGCCTATACGCCACCTGCATTTTCATCCAACAGGTTGAAAGCGGATCCGGCGCCGCCACAAACGGCATTGTCTATCGTGCAGCGTCCGTCTGCACGAGCCATCGCTTCGCTTCTGCGACGCTGTCAAAAGCTCGAGCGGTGGCCAGGTCCCGGTTTCGAACCACGGCCTCCGACAGCTTTATCCACTCTTTGGCCGCCGGGTTCTCTTCCACCCACGCTATACGAAACCCATTGTGCACGCCGGCCGCCTCGAAGATAGCGGCGTGACTGTAGGCTTCGCCCGACGGAGCCGGCTCAAGGTTTGAAGTACCGAGGATGTCGAAGCACTGATGCTGGTTGCAGGCTGCGACGATGTCATTCCACAGCTTGTCGATCGACAGGTAGTCGGGAAGGCCTTCGACCGTCACCGAAATCAGCGCGGGTTCGGGGGTTATCGTGTATTCCGGCACCATAGACCTAATCTAAATAGAGCGCAGTACCGCTGTCGATTACGGCAAATTCGGACCTCCATAGTGCCAAATACGACTGCGTTCGCGCTGACGGCGGCGCTCAGGCGTACAATTATCAAGTCCTCCGACCGATTTCTGCGGCGCTGAGCGTCAAAACTATCGAGCACCCGGAGCAATGCGACATGATGGTCTATCTGGAAGACAAGAAGCTCGTGAAGCAGCTCCTTGCAGGCAATGAGCGGGCTTTCGACCAGTTCTTCGAAGAGAACTTCGCGCGACTGTATCGCTTCGCATTGACACGCCTGTCGGACGATCCGGATGCGGCTCGTGAGGTGGCACAGACAAGCCTGACGCGTGCCATACGCAAGCTGCATACGTATCGAGCCGAATCGGCGCTGTTTACATGGCTGTGCGCAATTTGCCGCAATGAGACCAGCGACTGGCTCGCCAAGCAGGGGCGCTATCGCGAGCACATTGTGCTGACGGAAGACTTTCCCGAAATTC
>CAMYMR010000068.1:0-2100 GCA_947259285.1 uncultured Woeseiaceae bacterium
CAGGCCCTTCAGCTGTCGAAGCCGGAACTCTCCCGGCGTCTCTTCAAGGGCCTGCTGCACGGCGTTATACGCAATCAGCGGCTCGCCCAGCCGGAGCATTTTCTCGGCCTCTCGAATTGCCGCCTGCACGTGCTCTGCCGCGTCATCGTTCCCGGACCGGGCGTCGACAGGAGGCTCTACGCCGTAACCCAGTTCGTTGAGCGCGAGAAGGCACTGCTCGGCCTGCGTAAGCCACGACGCCCGTTCCGTATCGGTCAGTCTGCTCCAGGGCCCCTGCTGCACTTGCTGCTGCTCGAACAGCTGCCTGGCCAGGTCGTCGATCTGTTTCTCCAACCGATTCAATGTCGCGGGATTGCCGATAGAATTATTCATGCTGGATCGTCAAGCATACCTCGTGTACTTAGATAACATACACGCTCTGCCCAGTCGGCGTACCCCGCCATTTCATCCAAGCGTAACCAGACAATTCGTATCACTCCGTCTCCCGGCAATTACGATCGTGTCCGCCAGCCAGACATGAACCGATTTGCGGACACAGAAATTTCTATACTAATTCAGTCATTCTGGATGGCAATCCGTGGAATTACGAGCATTGGCATCCGGGCGTGCCCCATGTACTGAGCGGTGTGCATCGATTCGAGCATACTCAAAAAGCCCGCAGGGATCAGCTCGTTACTTTTGGATGATCTAACTCATCGAGGCCGGGAGTTAGAGGAGCACGCCGGACATCTGGGCCACTAAGCAGTTTCTTGAGGAATTGACCGCAATTCGAGATAAAGGCCCCTGTTCAACCCATCAATATTGAAGGCGTGTAAACAGCGGGCGCTGTAAGATGGCGAGAGTTGATCGAATCAAGGAAGAAATTGGGTGGTTGAAAGTCCCATTCGGCCTCCTGGCCGTGGTCGACGCATCCTTGCTAGGTTGGCTTGCACAGTATTACATCAAAGCAAACGCGATCCTCGTTGCCGCCGCCAGCGTTGCTGCTATAGTAGTCACCATCAGTATCTTCCAAATTAACCGCATAGCTTATCGTCGTATTGACGATCTAGAGGAAAACTGACATGGAATGGTTTGTCATTATCCCATTGGCAGCGTTCGTGCTCGCATTCGTTCTGATTATCCGCGAAGCCTCGCGCCATCGACCATCCAAGAAGTGAGCGCAAAACTGAGCATACTCACAAAGCCTGCCGGAATCAGTTGGTTACTTTTGGGTGATTTAGCTCTTTGAAACCGGTGATCGAAGGACCACGGAAATCAAGCGGTTATTAATTCGGCCACGTCAGCGACTCCGATTGGGACGCTGACGTCCCATTGCTGAACGACACCCGCTCATGCGTGGCTGCCGCGGAACGCTGCTCTTTCGCGTACCGTTGAGGCCGCCTGAATGTGGCCATGACACTTCAAGGTTGGCAATTTTTTCCGATTACACTACATTGAAGAGCATAAGCAGACAGCTTCAACCGAAATAAGAACATAACAAGGGGGCAATATGAAAAGGCGCAATTTCCTGGGCATGACGCTGTCCACTGGCGTTGCAGCCACCTTCCCCGGCAACGCAGTTGCAGCGGCGCTGATGCAATCGCTCACCACCGTCTCTTCGAGCATCGTCGGCCGCACTGGCGGAGGGGACGAGGTAACCATCGAGCAAGCCGCGCTGGAAGAGCTCAAGGGCGCATTGCGCGGCAACCTCCTGTTGTCCGGAAGTGACGGCTACGACAAGGCGCGTCGCGTCCTGAATCCATCCATCGACCGTAATCCAGCCCTGATCGTACAGCCGAGCGGCGCCAGGGATGTATCCACAGCCGTAACGTTTGCACGCGAACGTGGGCTGCTGCTGGCGGTCAAGTGCGGCGGCCACAGCTTCTCTGGAAAATCGACCTGTGACGGCGGCATGCAGATTGATCTGTCGATGCTGCGCGGGGCGCGTATCGATGCCACGAGAAAACGGGCACATGTCGGTGGTGGCAGCCTGTTGGGCGACCTCGATCATGAGAGCATGGCGCACGGCCTGGTCACGACCGCCGGAACGGTGTCGCACACGGGCGTCGGTGGTTTATCGCTGGGCGGCGGATTCGGACGTTTGGCTCGCAAGTACGGTCT
>CAMYMR010000068.1:2163-39401 GCA_947259285.1 uncultured Woeseiaceae bacterium
GTGACGTCATTCGAATTCGGCCTGCACGAAATGGATCGCACCGTCATCGCGGGCGATGTGATGTTTCCGATCGATCGCTTGAAGGACGCGCTGCGCTTCTACGCCGATCATTGCGCGACTGCCGCCGATGACGTGTCGCTCGATCTCATTGCTGCATTGCCGCCTGGCGGCGAGCCCGGCGTCGTCTTTTTCCACGCCGTCTATGCAGGCGACCATTCGAAAGCAGAGAAGATCCTGCCGCCATTTGCCAAGCTCGGCAAGCCCATGGCAAACACAATCGGTCCCGTCGATTATGTCGCGCTGCAGCGCCTGTGGGACAACACCGATCCACGCCACGGCGGCGATTATCTGAAGTCCGGTTTCGTCTCCGATATAGACGGCGCACAGATCGACGCCATTGCGGACGGTTTCGAAGCACACCCTGAACGGTCGACCAACTTCTTTTACCAGCAGTCCGGCGGCGCCATCAATCGAGTGGCCGCGGACGCCACCGCATTTCCAAATCGCAATGCGATTACGGGCCCGGCAGTTATCGTGTCCTGGAACGAGGGCGCCGAGCGGGCGCCGCATGTCGATTACATCCGAAGCTACTGGTCGACGATCGAAAAGTTCACGGACGGCTTTTATACAAATACCGGTGACTACGAGACGCAGGACAGTGTAAATCGCAATTACCGCGGCAATCATCAACGCCTGGTGGCTCTGAAGGACAAGTACGATCCTGAAAACCTGTTCCGGCTCAATGCGAATATCCAGCCGTCGGCGTAGCGACAGGCGTCGGTTCGAATCACAGTCAACCCCAGCGTTGCCCTGGCTGGCCGATGTTGCTTCTGCATCGACCGGATCGGGCTGAATCTTCGTGTTGAACGGCTTCGATCCAGAAAGCGGATTCGCCCGGTATCTGGCTGATTACGGTTCAAGCGACCGAGGCCCGAGCATCTAATCCGGCGACTGAATATAGGTCACAAGTCTGCCGGTTTCACGGGTTAAAATGAGCCGTCATCTCTCGCGGAGGCAACATGCTGCTTTTCGTAACTGCTGTAAGCGTCGTACTGGTCATTTCCTTCCTGTGCTCAATCTTCGAATCCGTTCTGCTATCCCTGACGAGGGGACAGATTGCGGTGCTTGGTCAGAAGAGAAAGCGCGCGGGTCGACTGCTGGCCAGATTCAAAGACAACATGGACGTACCGATCGCCGCGATCCTGATACTCAATACCGCGGCCCATACCATCGGCGCCGCGGTCGCCGGCGCAAGCTACTCCAATGTGTTCGACGTCAACACCTTGTGGATCTTCTCTATCATTTTCACGATTGCCGTCCTTCTGTTCACGGAGATCATTCCCAAGACGCTGGGCATCAGCTACGCGTCCCTGCTTGCCACGCCGGTTGCCTTTGGTATCAACCTGTTAACCATCGTGTTGCGACCACTGGTTGCAATGAGCGAGATATTTTCCCGTTCGATTCGTGGCGATATCGAAGTCCCGGTGACGTCTTCCGAAGAGCTGCGGCTTCTGGCTTCGCTGGGACGCAGCGAAGGAGCCGTCGGCGATCAGACAGCGGAAATCATCGTCGGCGCGACGCGACTGGGCAACATGCATGCCCGCGATGTGATGCTGCCGCGTAACGAGGTGCGTTTCTTGTCGGCTAACATGGATCGCCACGAGGCGCTCAAGCTGGTCAGGGAGTCCGGTCACAGCCGCTTCCCGTTTTCGCCGACGGAACATCTTTCCGACGTCTCCGGTGTGGTACTTGCCAAGGATCTGCTGTATTGGCTCTTGCAGTATGACGACGAACAGGTCGACTGGGAGGCTATTCGCTATGATGCGCTGGTGGTGCCGGACAGCGCTCACCTGTCGCAGCTGCTGCATACCTACCAGGACAGCCACCGACACCTGGCAATCGTCGTCGATGAATACGGCACCGTCGAGGGTGTCGCCACCATGGAGGACGTGCTCGAGGAGATCGTCGGCGACATCCGCGACGAAAGCGATTTGCCCGCGGATGACTTTCGGGAGCAACCTGATGGTAGCTTGCTGGTTCGCGGCCGTGTCGATCTCCGAAAGTTATCCGACAAACTAGGCATCTCGTGGGTGCCGAATACGGACGTAACGACAATTGGCGGCCTGATCAGCGAAACACTCGAGCGTATCCCCGCCGTTGGCGACTCCATCGACTGGAATGGGCACCGGGTCGAGGTACTACGCGCAGACCGGCGCCGCGCCAGGGTTTTGCGCATATCGAAAAATTCACAGAGCGGGTAACGACAATCGGGACCGGCAAGCGCGCAACAATAAGATTTTATTCCGACGTCATCGATGCGCTGCGCCGGCCGTTTCGAAACACGCCGCTCACGGGAGCAGCGACTCGTCCCAACTCTCGATGTCCTCGGTGGCTGCCCCGATCAGCAACGCCACGAAAGCATTCAGAGCCCGACGAGCGTCACCTATCGGATAATAGAATGCATCCCAGTTTTCGCTGTCCTCGCCGTCGTGGTTGGGGATCACGTACTGGAAACGGTGGGCTTTCTTCAGCTCGGAGTACGCGCTCGACGCGCGGACCTCGATGTTCTCCAGATCCTTCTGCGACAGCTCACCTTTCTGCCGCCGCGTGCGCCTCAGGAGTTTGCGTCGCATCACATCGGTAACCAGGTCCGGAAGGGAGACGGAGGCCTGTGATCTCAGCATCTGTATTTCCTCCCGGGATAATGGCGACATGAAGACGCTCAGTCGATTGACATCGGCCAGCGCGGGATGCGTTTGAAGTACCTCTCCCACGAACGGGTTGCCCTCGAAGAACACATCGCCCTGAGCCAGATCCTCATTCAGCTGTTCGATGTCCAGGGCCTGCAGGTCGCCACGTACGTCCATGACGACGAATCGATCATCACCCTCAAGATCGGCGATCTGTGCGCGCGCACGGAAATGGTAGTCGACTCCGTCGAGTTCACCGGGTCGTGGATTGCGACTATTGAAGAGAACGAGGGACTTGAGGTTCTGTCTTTCCTGCGGGTGAAAGCGATTCAAGGCCTTGTCGAGCGGACTCTTCCCTGCGCAGGACGGGCCAGCAAGAATGATCAAACGGCCTGAGCGATTCTCCATCTCGGAAATCATAGCACGCGCGATAATATCAGCCCGCGGACAATCGTCCGGCATCGAGCTGCGAATCGCTTATCTCGATCACACCTGACGTGTTAAGGCCAGAAAGACACCGCGTGCTACCCGGGTATTCATCGTCGGAACCTGGCGCGCGATTCACAGTCATCGGTCACCATGAAGCGTGGATCAAAGACCGTCCACGAAAGCCCTGAAATGCCGCGCCGTTTCGGCGGGGCGCTCCAGCATCGGGATATGCCCGGTGTCTCGCATGATGACCACCTCGGCCCGCGGCAGCAATGGCCTCATGACATCGACCGAACTGACGTCGAGAACGCGGTCGTACTCGCCCCAGAGAATCAAAACGGGAGCCGCGATCTCAGGCAGTATCGGCTCTAACCCAGTGGAGCGATCGTCTTTGTACGTGTCGAAAATCGTCTGATTGAAGGCCGCATATTCGAAAGTCTGTTTTGCGAGAGCGCGCCTGGCCGGCCAGGGAATAAACGGCGGTTTGTGGGATACAAGCGTGACTAGCCTGTCGAAATCCTCGGGCGAACTCAGGATCAACGGGTTCTCGCCTCGCTCGACTGCCAATTGCACCTCGGAAGGGGTCGGCGCCTCGACGCCGGCGTTATTGAAGAGTGCCAGCGAACGTATCCGTTTCGGGTACTGGTGCGTATAGAGCGCTGCAAGATGACCGCCCATGGAATTACCAACGATGTGAAATCGATCGAGACTGACTGCCCTGATAAAGGCGGCCAACCGATCTCGCTGTGCCGAAAGCGAGTAATCCCAGTCGGCATGTCTCACCGAATCGCCGAAGCCCGGCAGATCGGGAGCGACGACGCGGAAATCGTCAGTCAGGTAGTTTGAGAATCGAGTCCAGTTGTCTTTGTCGCCGCCGAAACCGTGCAATAGCAGAACCGCGGGCGCATCCGCCGAACCACCCTCGAGGTAGTGCCAGGTGTTGCCATCCACAACAACCGATGTCGGGTGAACGCCGCTGCGCACACGTTCGAGCGAGAAAGCAACCCGGGTCGCATCGTCGGGAAATACGGCCATGAGCCCGACGAGGGCGGCGACAGCGAATAACAGCAACAGTGCTACTTTTTTCATCGGGACCCCCAACTGCTATGTCGGTACATTTTTATCCGCCTACGATAATCGGTAGGCCGGCTTCGGGCGACGTGATATCGTCGATCCGGTCTCAACGTGGCGTCAGTTTCAACAGACGCCCGCCGGCTTTGTCCTCGAGCAACCAGATCGCCCCCTCGGGTCCCTGCGTTACGGCCCGAATCCGTTTACCCATCGGGAAGCGCTCCGCCTCGCGCGCGTCGTCCCCGTTGAATTCGATGCGAATGAGCGCCTCGGACGAGAGTCCTGCGATGAAGCCATCGCCCTGCCAGTCACCAAAGCGATCTCCCGAGTAGATGATGAAGCCGCCCGGCGAGATGACCGGTGTCCACCAGGCCTTCGGTGCCTCGAATTCAGGCCGAGTGTCATGATCGGGGATATTTTTGCCACTGTAATGCCGGCCATTCGAGACGATCGGATAGCCGTAGTTCTCACCGCGCAAGACTCGATTGAGTTCGTCGCCACCGCGCGGGCCCATCTCGACGTTCCAGAGTTGCCCCGAAGCATCGAAGGCGATGCCCAGCGGGTTGCGGTGACCGAGGGACCAGATCTGCGCCGTTACGCCGCCGCTCGCGGCAAACGGGTTATCCGCCGGTACGGTACCGTCGTCCTTCAGTCGCACGATCTTGCCGAGATTGCCTTCCATGTCCTGTGCCGGATCGAATTTCTTGCGATCGCCGGACGAAATGAACAGGTGTCCGTCATCAGAAAAGAGCAGCCGGTGGCCATAGTGGCCGCGGCCTGTGACTTTCGGCTGCTGGCGCCAGATGACTTGGACGTTGCTCAACGACTCGCTCCCCGGAGCCACGTTCAGCGTGGCGCTAATTACAGCCGCGCCGCGAACGCCGTCATCACCCGGCTCGGCATAGCTGAGATAGACCCGGTTGTTATCAGCGAAGTCTGGATGAAGCGCAACGTCACCCAGGCCGCCCTGGCCGCCGTAGTCGACATCCGGGACTCCGCTTACGGGCTGTGCATCGCCGTCTGCCGTCGATACCACCAGCAGACGGCCCTTTTTCTCGGTGACAAGCAGTCGTCCGTCGGGGAGGAATGCCATGGCCCACGGCTCGTCGAAACTCGCGATCGCTTCGGTCACGAATGGAGCCTCGGTCGCATCGCTTGCGCAGGCGGACGTAACGAGGGTAAACACGGCAATGAGTAAGCGGAACATAATTTCTCCTGCGAAATTCGCGCGAGATTGTAGCTTTTTTTCGGTGCAACGTGGGCCTACGCGCAAGAGACCATCGCACCGTGACGGGGACGGTCCGGGGTCCGGAGTCCGATCAGGACTGGTAGACTGCCGGCCGGGCCAACCACCTCGGCGTTCTAACCATGAGAAACACAGACTCCAGGCCAGCTGCAGGCAAAGATCGGCAGCTGATTACGGCTGTCCGACCGTGGCATCGACAGGAACTGATGTGCTGAGCCTTTCGAACATCGCCCTGCGCCGTGGGCGCCAGGTGCTCCTCAGGAATGTCAGCTTCCAGGTTCATTCGGGCCAACGACTGGGCGTCATCGGCGCCAACGGCAGCGGCAAGTCATCAATGTTCGCGATGCTGCTGGGTGAGCTCGAGCCTGATGACGGTGAGCTCAGAATGCGACCGCAAGATCAGATCGCACACGTCGCGCAGGAAAGTCCGCATGGAAGCGGCACCGCTCTCGATTACGTGATGGACGGCGATGCCGAATTGCGCAATGTCCAGGCCGCGATTGCTAACGCCGAGACCGAAGATGACGCCACCGCGCTGCATACCTTGTACGAACGGATGGATGCGATCGATGGCTTCGGCGCGGAGGCGCGTGCTGGGCGACTTTTACACGGTTTAGGCTTTGCCGATGAGGAGCTGAAGCAGTCGGTCAGCGACTTCTCGGGGGGTTGGCGCATGCGTCTCAACCTCGCGCAGGCGCTGATGTGCCGTTCGGATATCCTGCTACTCGACGAGCCCACCAATCACCTCGACCTGCCCGCAATACTCTGGCTCGAGCGCTGGCTCAAACGCTACGAAGGCATCTTGCTGATTGTCTCGCACGACCGCGATTTCCTCGACGCGGTCTGTACACGCATCGCGCATATCGAGAACGAGGAGATTCAACTATTTACAGGCAACTACAGTCAGTTCGAAGCGCAGCGCGCCGAACGGCTGGCGCAACAGCAGGCACTATACGTACGACAGCAAAAGGACATCAAGCATATTCAAAGTTATGTCGATCGTTTTCGCTACAAAGCGTCGAAAGCACGCCAGGCGCAGAGTCGACTCAAGATGCTGGAACGCATGCAAAAAATCGCGCCGGCTCACGTCGATTCGCCGTTTCGATTCCATTTCCTCGAACCAAAGAAACAGCCGCAACATCTGCTGGGATTGACGGATGCATCCCTCGGCTACAGGAATGCGGATGACGTCGTGGTGCTTGGCAATATCAATCTGAACCTGTCGGCAGGCGACCGTATCGGCCTGCTTGGCGTCAACGGGGCCGGTAAGTCGACGCTGGTCAAGGCATTGGCGAGTGGCAGCACGCTGCTCGGCGGCGAGCGAGTACTCAGCAAGGACACGAAGATCGGGTACTTCGCCCAGCACCAGCTGGAACTGCTGAAGCTCGAGGAGAGTCCCATCAATCATCTTCGCGAATTTGCGCCCGAAGATCGTGAGCAGGATCACCGCAATTACCTTGGGCGGTTCGGATTTTCGGGCGAGCGTATATTCGAGCCCGTCGCACCATTCTCCGGCGGAGAAAAGGCCCGGCTCGTGCTTGCTCTGATGATTCGTCAGGCGCCGAATCTGTTGCTGCTCGACGAGCCGACGAACCACCTCGATCTGGAGATGCGTCAGGCACTCAGCATCGCGCTCATCGAGTACACGGGCGCACTGGTCGTGATCTCGCACGATCGACACCTGCTGAGAAGCGTCTGCGATGAGCTCATGATTGTCCACAACGGCATCGTCGACCGCTTTACCCGCGGTCTTGACGATTACCCGGCATGGCTAATGGAGCATGAACGTCGAGAGGACAAGGCTATTGCCGACGAAGCAACTGACGCAGAAGCTGCGCGGCAACCGAGCAAGAAACAGCAGCGACAGGAGCAGGCGCAACGCCGCCGACGTCTGAAGCCGTATCACGACAAAGTGCGTGAAATCGAGACACAGCTGGCCAGCAAACGCGCGCAACTCGACGCGCTGAATGAACGGCTCGCCGAGGAGGCCTTGTACTCCGATCAAAGCCGCAAGGCGGAACTATCTCAGCTAATAAAGGATCAGGCCGAGCAAAAAGCGGAGATCGAGACGCTGGAATGGAGCTGGCTGGAGGCGAGCGACGCTCTTGAAAAAGCAGAGTGATCCTTAAGGAGATCCCAAGCTCGGGGCCCTTACTCGGCTTTGCAGGTCGTTTCCTGCAGAAGGTATCGCGCGCCGTCGCGCCCGTCGATCAGGATGCAATCCGAGCCATTGATGACGAGACGAAACTGGATCGGCTTTTCGAGAATCCGCCCCTGCGGCACGGGGTTGTCTATCGTTCCGGCCGGCCAGCGCTCTATCGTCAGCAAACTGCTCGCGGTCAACGCGGTGTCCGCCAGCATGACCTCGGTGCCGAGCGCTTCGTCAACCACCGCTTGTAACGCCGCACGGCTGTCGGCATCCGGGTTCACGATGCGCGCCGGGCGGTCGTAATCGGAATTGACCGTCTGGCAGCCACTTGACAGCAACCAGACCGCGGTGACTGCAAGGGGTCTCAGCATCTTCATGTCAGGGTCGCCTCACGATGCGGTTCGAGTCGAACAGCGAACGCGGCACAATCGGCTCACGGGCCTCGAGCTGCAGCGCCGCCTTGCCCAAATCTCCCTGCGCGGCGCCGATAGGGGCGATACAGCCCTGACCGGCCTGGTAGGCGAGCGCCACTTCCAGCCGATCCTCGGCGGGATTGCCCAGTTGCTGCGAAAAATCGTCGGGAACAGCACAGCCAAGAACCTGCGCCTCACCATCGTCGACCGCCGCGGGCGAGAAGCCGTCTGTATAGTCGCCGTAATTGGCCTCATTCACGCCGCGGAACTGGACCGTGAAATAGGTCGTGCCGCAGTTATCCTCCGGGTAGAAGCCGTACGGCTTGCCGCAGGTCGTCGAGCCAATCTGGATCACGTCGACACCGACGCCGCGAAGACTATTGATAACCGCCTCACTCGCCGAGCAGGTACCGCCGCCGGTTAGCACGAAGACCCGGGAGAGGTCCAGCGTGGGAAACGGTTGCCCGGCCGGTAATACGAAAAAGCCGGTCGTCGCATCGTGGAACGGCCTTGGTGTGATCGCCTGACCCGTGACCGGGTTCGTCGTCGGGTATTTATCGTTGAACTGCAACGTCTCGAAGGTCCTGCCGGCAGTCAGCCCCGGCCCGGCAATCATATAGGCGAGCTGGCTTGCGATATCGAGGAAGCCGCCGCCGTTGTAGCGAATGTCGAGCACCAGGTCGTCAACACCCTGCAACGCGTTGATCGCATCAATGAGCTCCTGTTCGGCCGGCGCGCGATGGTAGTTGAACGTCATGTAGCCAACGTCGCCGGTCGGCGTGCTGATGACCTGCGTGTTCTGCACCATGGCGTTCGTGATTTGCTGCGACACCATCGTGACGGGGCGCACAGTGCCGTCGGGATCTTGAATCGTGAAGTCGTGCGACTCGTTCAGGGCCGAGGGAAACAGGCCTGCGTTCAATACGCCGGCATTGCCGTCGCTCACCGCGGCACCGTCGACCTCGAGGACCCGGGCGCCGCGCAGCAGGCCGTTGGCCGTGGCCGGCGTATTCGGTTCGGTATACGCAATGGTGATTTCCCGATTCGGCGGTGACGCCTCGAGTATGGCCCACGCGGCGCCGTACCCTGCCGAGACGCCGCCTTGCGCGACCTGACAATACGCTTGTGATTCCTGGGTGAAATGGAACTTGTCCTTGGGCTCACCTGTGGGCGACAGCGCCGTTGTCCTCAACAGGTCGAAATATTCGAGCGGGTCGTTGTAGAGGCCGGGATCGCGGTCAACGATCTCGTCATACCAGAGATAGGTGCGATTGCTCCAGGAGCGCAGGAAGTTGTTCTCGTCGAGCACCGTGCCCTGGACGTCCGACCTGGCTGGACAGCCGCCCGAAAAAATATTGACGCTGTTACCGGGCGTCGCGCAGCGAAGCGCATACGTCGATTCATCGAGGAAAACGCCTTGCTGCCAGCCCGTGTCCGGTGGAGGTGGCGGAGGTTCCGAGACGATCCCTCCCCCGCCGCCGCCGCATGCAGCCAGCGAAACGAGCAGAAAAGGAAACGCTGCCCTGCGAATATCGGTCTTTCTCACAATTGAACCTCTTTAGCCGCGACCGCCCTAATTTTGAGGATTTTCACCAGATTAGTTCAACCGGAGTTTCGTCACCGCGACGCAGCCCACATTTTGGTCCCGGCGATCGAGGACGTAGACTGGAATTAATTAGGTGGCCCGCGGGTGGATCGATGAAAATCTGGGTAGATGCGGACGCCTGTCCGGTCGTGATCAAGGAGATCCTGTATCGGGCGGCCGAGCGGACCGCCGTGCCGTTGATCCTGGTCGCCAATCAGCCACTCCGCACCCCGAACTCGGAAGTCATCAGCACGCTGCAGGTGCCGCGCGGCTTCGACGTCGCCGACGACGAAATCGTGAAGCGCCTGGACCCCGGCGACCTGGTCATCACGAGCGACATACCGCTCGCCGCCGAGGTCATCGATAAAGGCGGTCATGCGCTGAGCCCACGTGGCGAACTGCACACCACGGAGAACATTCGGGCTCGCCTGAACATGCGCGACTTCCTCGACACAATGCGGGCCAGCGGCGTCGACACCGGCGGTCCGCCGGCGCTCAGCCAGCGCGATCGCCAGGCGTTCGCCAATAACCTCGACCGATTTCTCACCAAGCACGCCGGGTCGCGAGGCACTTCCTAGAATCGGATCGAATATTCGAGCCCGACCTGTCTCGGCTTACTCGGCCAGGCGATGTCGGCCGGCAGGCCGATGAAGCGGGCCGCGAAGAACCACTCTATGTACTGCTCGTCGAACAGGTTGTTGACGTACAGTCGCGCCGACCAGCGTTCGTTTTCCAGCGCGAAACTCAGATTCGTCAGGTCGTAGGCCGGCTGGGTGTCGAGGTTATCCAGCGTCCAGTAGGTCTTATCACGGTGCTCGTAGTCGAACCGGCTAACAAGGTTCATGGAGTTCCCCAGGGACTTTGTGTGCTGCATTGCGAGGTTCAGACTCCACACCGGTGCGCCGGGCACCTTTCGGCCAACTATCGCGCTAGCGGGAACGAGCACGCCCGGAACGGCTTCGTATTCCTCGATTTCGCTGTCGGTGAAGCCGAATCCGAGGTTGATTTGCAGCGCATCCGTGGGCACGGCCGTAATTTCCAGCTCACCGCCCAGGATTTCGCTTTTGTCGACGTTTATGTTCGCCTGCGTTCCGGTCTGGTCGAACAGAAAGTATTGCTGATCGTCGTAGTCGATGCGGAACAACGATAGCCCGGCGCGCATACGGCCGTCAAAAGCGGTGCCCTTCAGCCCAGCTTCATAGCTGACGAGCGATTCCTCGTCGAAGCCCGGTGCAAAGTTGCTATCGGGCGCCAGGTTATTGAACCCGCCGGCGCGGAAACCCTTGCCGACAGTCACGTAAGCTAACAGGCCTTCGTGAAAACGGTAGGCCAGACTCGCTTTCGGTTGCAGCTCGGTAAAAGTCGCGCTTCGGCCCTGGGTCGTGTCTTTCGGTGTTTCCTCGTCGTAGCGAAAGGCCAGCGTTAATTCGAGATCGTCGGTCATGTCGTAACTCACGCTGCCAAACGCCGCGAAGTCCTCGAGCTCGAGATCCTGCGCTGCCGGCGGCACCGGGAATCCCAGGAAGGTAGTCGCGAGTGATCGAAACCGGTCCTGGGCGAAGTAACTAACCCCGGCGACCCAGTGCAGCACGTCGTCCGAGTTGGAAGCGAGCCTGAGCTCCTGGGCAATGGTTTCCGACTCGTCGATAACGATAATGTCGATGGCCTCGACCAGCGTCTGGTCGAGATCCTGGTCATTACCGGAGTCGACATCCGTGTATGACGTGATCGACGTCAAGGTACCCCAGCCCAGGTCGTAATCAATCTTTGCGGAGGTTTCCCATGACCTCACAAACGACTCGCCGATGCGGTTGGATTGGATCTCGTAGGTCGGGTTGCCAAACAGTATCGGTGCCGCGGGCGGTGGCAGCGGCAGGAACCCCTCGCTGCCCGGCATGAAATAGCCGGATCCGCCGTCCTGATCCAGATACTGTCCGCGGAGGTCGACCGTTAGCTTCTCCGTCGGTGTGAAAAGCACGCGCCCACGAAAAGCGGCAGACTCCTTGTAATCGACATACTGGTTATCAAGGTAGGCATTCCGTAGCTGACCTTTGCGGTCCTGCAGTCGCAGGGAAGCGCGATACAGCGCGCCTGTCGTACCGATCGAACCCGACGCGGTCCCGGCGAAAGTGAAGTCCTCGCCCTCGGCGGCCGACACGCGCAGGCTATAGTCGGGATCGACTGTCGGCTTCTTTGTCGATACGAGGATTGCGCCGCCTATCGCATTGCGACCATACAGCGCGCCCTGCGGGCCACGCAGCACGTCGACGCTCTCGATATCAAACAACTCTTGCGTTGTGAGCAGGTTGTTCGTGGCACTCACGCCGTCTATACGAAACGACACCGGCGGCTGGCCCGTCCCCCGATTTTGTCGCACGCCACGGATAACCAGGGTACTGACTCCGACTTCCTGATCGTCGGAAAAGCGCAGATTTGGCGTCAGTGAGGCTACGCGGTTGATGCGCTCGATTCGATAACGCTCTATCTCTTCCGGGGTAAAAGGCGTAATGGAGTCGGGTATCTCGGATAGCTTTTCTTCACGATAACGAGACGTGACGACGATTTCTTCAATAGCCGCAGTGCTTTGGGACTGTGCAAAGCACCATTCCGCAGGCAACACAAGGGTACCCAAGGCGAGGGTAATGGCCGCAGATACTTTACAGACCGGATGGTTTGCCAAGGTCCGTTCCTTTTTTTGTTGAGTTTCGCCGGTTGACATGACCGGACCAAGAGCGGCCCGCCGAACGGCGATTATGCCAAGTTAATGCCCGGAGGCAAACGCTCGGCGAATCAGGGCGCGGAAACCGTAGATCTACGTATCGCGCAGCGCTCCTCAGGGGAATAACGTTATTCGGATGAACACAACAAAGCATGAACACCGCACCTGGGCTGAGCCGTACAAGATCAAGATGGTCGAGTTGCTCAGAATGACGACACGAGAGGAACGCCTGGCGGCGATCCGCGAGGCTGGCTACAACACGTTCCTGACCCGCAGCCGGGATGTCTACATTGACCTCCTGACGGATTCCGGCACATCCGCAATGAGTGATCGGCAGTGGGCGGGGATGATGCTTGGTGACGAAGCTTACTCGGGCAGCGAGAATTTCTACCACCTGGAGTCCACGGTCCGCGAGTATTACGGCTACAAGAACGTGGTACCAACGCATCAGGGTCGCGGTGCCGAGAACCTGATGTCGAAGATTCTGATCCGGGAAGGCGACTACGTCCCCGGCAACATGTACTTCACGACGACTCGCCTACACCAGGAGATGGCAGGCGGCACCTTTGTGGACGTGATCGTCGACGAGGCTCACGACCCACAGGACGATTTCCCGTTCAAGGGTAATGTGGATCTCGACAAGCTGGACGAACTGGTCGGCGAGGTGGGGGCGGATCGAGTGCCTTATATCAGCCTCGAGGGCAACGTCAACATGGCCGGCGGCCAGCCGTTCTCGATGGCCAATCTGCGCGAGCTGCGCGGCTACTGCGACAAGCACAGCATTCCGATCATGCTCGACGCGACGCGGACGGTTGAGAACGCCTGGTTCATCCGCGAACGCGAAGAAGGTTACGCCGGGAAATCCGTGCGCGAGATCCTCAGAGAAATCTGCGACATGACGGACGGCTGCACCATGTCGGCCAAAAAGGACGCGCTCGTGAACATCGGCGGATTCTTCGCATGCAATGACGACGACGTTTTCGTGAAAGCGAAGAACCTCGCCGTGGTATACGAGGGCCTGCATACCTACGGCGGCCTCGCCGGCCGGGACATGGAAGCCATGGCGCAAGGCATTCGCGAATCGATTACCGAAGAGCACATGGCGGCCCGTATCGGTCAGGTTCGCTACCTCGGTCGCAAACTCGAAGCCGCCGGGGTCCCGATCGTCGAGCCGATTGGCTCACACTGTTTATTGAATCCGGAATTCGTTCGATGGAGCGTGGCAACGTCTCCGCCGGCCGGGATCCTGTCACAGGCAAGAACAGGCAGCCAAAACTCGAGCTGGTTCGCCTGACTATTCCGCGCCGCGTCTATACGCAGGCGAACATGGACGTGGTCGCCGAGGCCGTCATTAACCTCTACCGGAGACGTGACGAAATTCGCGGCCTGAAGATGGTCTATGAGCCGGAGTACCTGCGTTTCTTCCAGGCCAGATTTGAACCGCTGTAGGAGCGCGCCTAAGCGCGCGACAGACGCCGGAAATCGGGAGACGAATCGTAGGAGCGCGCCCCAGCGCGCGACCGGTGCCGAATGTCAATACACGAATTGTAGGAGCGCGCCCCGGCGCGCCACGTGCCCTCGGGGTGCGACCGTGTCGGCCGTTGCGACGGCCTCCTACAGTCAGTCGAGGTCCGGCAGCCCGTGCAGCACCAGCCGGTAATAGCTGACCATACCGACTATCTTGCCGTTCTCAGCGACCGGCGCGTGACTGATTCCAAAGCCGTCGAACAGGCGCGCACAGTAGCGGATTTCCATGTCCGGCCGAACCATGAGAACTGGCTTGGCCATGATCTCGTAGACATTGACCCTTTCAGGAGCGCGGTTCTCCGCGATGACTTTCTTGGCGATGTCCGAAAACAGCAGCATTCCGTACTCGTCCTGCTCGTCACGTCGCTTGACGATCAGACTGGTCGTGCCAGCCTTTTTCATGACCTTCAGCGCATTCAGGACGTCCAGGCGGCCGTCGACTTCGGTAACGCTCGTGTTCATGCAGTCACGTACCGGGCCCCAGTTACGTATAGTCATAGGTTTTCCTCCACTATGTCCGAAAGCTCCTGCGCCTGGTGAATGATACCGACGGCGTCCTCGACGTCGATCATAACAGCGATGCCCGTGCCGGGTTTCTCGTCGAATTCACCAACTTCGCCGATGTGCTCGAGTATATGCCGGCTCAGGTGCTGTTCAACCAGCAACAACAGGACGTCCCGCTGCGTGGCCAGGGTCAGCCCGAAAAAGGTCTTGCTCTCCGCGATGCCCTCACCTCTTGCATTGTTGATGACGGTACAACCCGTCGCACCCGCCTCACGCGCGGCGTGCATGACGGCATCGGTCTTCGAATCCTCGACAAAAGCAACTATCAGCTTAAAATGCATGGTCTTATTCCTCTAGCAATTCCTGTTCTTCTTTGGCGGATTCGCCGACCTTGTGTCGCAAGACGGCCAATTGGCCGTATGCGAGCACCGAGATTATCGGAAAAAGGCTCGCAAAAGCCACCAGTCCGAATCCGTCGAGTAGCGGGCTCCGCCCGGGCACGGCCTCGGCAAGCCCGAGGCCGAGCGCCGTGATCAGCGGCACCGTTACGGTTGATGTTGTGACGCCGCCGGAGTCGTAGGCGAGCGGCACGATCATTTTAGGCGCCATCGTCGTCTGCACGATGACAGCGAGATAGCCTACCGCCATAAAATAATGCAGCGGCAGGCCGGTGATAATACGGTAACAGCCGAGGCCGACCCCGAAGCCGACGCCGATGGCGACGGCTACCCGCAATCCCCAGACGCCGATGGCGCCACCCGATACCGTGTTCGCCTTCATCGACACGGCCATCAGCGCGGGCTCGGCCATTGTCGTACTGAATCCGATCGCGGCGGCGAACAGGTACACCCAGTAAAAATCCTGCCACCCGAGCGCCCCCGTGACCGTCACCCTCATAGTCTCGAGAAACGTCGGGTCGGTCAGCTGTTGTGCCATCAGCCTGCCGAGGGGAAACAGTGTTTCCTCGAGCCCGACAAGAAACAGGCCCAGCCCGATCACGACAAACAAGAACCCGACCAGAATCTGCCGCGCGTTCGGCATCGGCCCGCGGATCACGAGCAGCTGGAACGCAAACAGGAAGATGACGATTGGCAGCACGTCCAGGGCGCTGTTTGCGACAAATTCCAAGCTTCCGAGTATCAGATCCATTGCAGTACGATGCCGTAGATAAGGACGAACAGGATGGGTGTCAAAGACGCGAAAGCGATCAGACCGAAGCCGTCGGTCATCGGGTTGCGGCCTTTCAGCGAACTCGCCAGGCCGACGCCAAGCGCGGTTACCAGGGGTACGGTAACCGTCGAGGTCGTCACGCCGCCCGAGTCGTAGGCGACGCCGACGATCTCCTTCGGCGCCACGGTCGTGGCAAGCACGACGAGAATGTATCCAGCGATGATCATCAGCGGTAATGACCAGTTGGAAATAATGCGAAACACGCCAATCAGTATAGCGACGCCCACCGACAAAGCGACGACGAGGCGCAGGCCCATCGCATAGC
Organism: uncultured Woeseiaceae bacterium; assembly: GCA_947259285.1. GTDB lineage: Bacteria > Pseudomonadota > Gammaproteobacteria > Steroidobacterales > Woeseiaceae > UBA1847. The sequence goes on from CAMYMR010000068.1 coordinate 17,992, forward strand.
CGGCACGCCCCTCGTCGGTCGCGGCAATGACGCCGGCGTCGACGGCCACCTCGGCTGCCTCCTCGGCCACCGCCAGTAACGCCGGCTCGGCAATCGTCGTGCCAAAGCCCAGCACAAACGCGAACGCAAACAGCCAGAACAGGCTGCCCTTCTTCGCCAGGGCGTGCGCGAGGCCCTCGCCGATGGGAAACAGCGCAATACGCAATCCGAAGATGAAGAACGTAAGCCCGGCAACGACCAGCAGAGCCCCGAAAACGAGCGAGACCCAGCCATGCACCGGCTGCCTGATGACGAAAGCCTGGAAGACGCCGATGACGATCACAATCGGCATCAGGTCACGCAGGCTGGAAAGCGCATCGTGGGCAAGTGCAAGCAGCGAATCTTTCAAGCCAGCGGGGTCCTTTCAGATCGAGTCAGGCACGATGTTCGGCGTGCATCAATCCCAGCTATTGCGGGACGTCATTGTAACGATTTGTAGGCAAAGGCGTAGTAGAGGACTGGTATAACAACGAGCGTCAGCAGGGTCGATACGAATATACCGAAGATCAGTGTCACGGCCAGCCCGTTGAATATGGGATCGTCGAGGATGAAAAACGCACCCAGCATTGCGGCAAGCGCCGTTAGCGCGATCGGCTTGGCGCGGACGGCGCCCGCCCGAATAACGGCCTCCTGTAAGTCGGCACCCGCGTCAACTTCCTGCCGCACAAAATCGACCAGGAGTATAGAGTTACGGACGATTATTCCGGCCAGGGCGATCATGCCGATCATCGAGGTCGCGGTAAATTGCGCGCCAAGCAACGCATGCCCCGGCATGACGCCGATAACGGTCAGCGGGATTGGCGCCATGATGATGAGCGGCACCGCGTAGGAGCGGAACTGGCCAACAACCAGCAAATAGATCAGGATCAGGCCAACCGAGTAAGCGATTCCCATATCGCGAAATGTCTCGTAGGTGATTTGCCATTCGCCGTCCCATTTCAGACTGTAGTCGTAGGGATTGTCGGGCTGGCTGATGAATCGTTGCTCGAGCATCTCACCCTGCAAGGCGCCATCGCCAATACGACCGACCATGTCAAACATGCCGTACAGCGGGGAGTCGAAACGGCCGGCCATGTCGCCCGTAACGAAGACGACAGGCAACAGATCTTTGTGATAAATGGTCTGTTCCCATTCGGACCTGCGGACATTAACAATCTCGGACAGCGGCACCAGATTGCCGTCACGACCGGGAACCCGGATCATCAGCACGCTGTCCACTTCCGACTTGTCGCTTACGGGCAGTTCCAGTCGGACCGGCACCGGATATTTGCTGTAGCCATCGCGCACGAATGTGACATCTTCGCCGCTCAATGCGGTACGCAATGCCTGTGTCACGCTTGACTGCGACACACCGAGAAGGGCTGCCCTGTTCCGGTCGACGGATACTACAAGTCGCGGTGCCGCGGCTTCGACACTGTCATCGATATCCACGATGTCGGGCGTGTCTGCAAAGAGGCGACGCAATTCACCGGCGATCTCCTGCTGGCCAGCGTACTCCGGACCGTAAACTTCCGCGACCAATGGCGATTGCACCGGGGGGCCGGGCGGCACTTCCACGATCTTGACCGAACCACCGAACTTTCGGCCGATTTCGTCGAGATGCGGTCTGACCGCGGTCGCAATATCGTGACTCTTGCGATCGCGGCGAGCTTTGTCGACAAGATTAACCTGAATATCGCCCACGTTGGCTCCTTCACGCAGGTAATACTGGCGCACCAGCCCGTTGAAATTGATCGGTGCCGCCGTGCCCACATAGACCTCGTAGTCGGTGACCTCTGGCAAAGTGGCCAGATAACGCGCCATTTCGTCGAGCACACGTCCCGTCTGCTCCGAGGTTGTGCCCTCGGGCATGTCGAGTACGACCTGGAATTCCGATTTGTTGTCGAAGGGCAGCATTTTCATCACGACCGCCTGCACCAGCACCAGGCTCATGGCAAGGAAGATCGCCAAAAGCACGCCGCCCAGCAGTCGTCGCCGCGGTCGCCTGCCTTCGGCGCCGCGAAGAAAAGGTGTGACGATCTTCGTAAACAGACGCTCGAGCCATTCGGACGACTCGTCGGTCGTCTTCTCAGCGTCGCTGTGGCGCAGTAGTTTCTGGCTGGCCCATGGCGTAATGATCAATGCCACCAGCAATGACAACAGCATGCCGATGCTGGCATTAATCGGAATCGGGCTCATATAGGGGCCCATCAGGCCGGTAACGAATGCCATTGGCAGCAGCGCCGCGATTACCGTGAACGTCGCCAGAATGGTCGGGCCACCCACCTCGTCCACGGCGGGCGGAATCGCTTCGAGCAGCGTTCGGCCTCCCAATGTCATATGGCGATGAATGTTCTCTACGACGACGATCGCATCGTCAACCAGTATGCCGATCGAAAATATGAGCGCGAACAGCGAGACCCGGTTTATCGTGAACCCCCACGCCCAGGATGCGAACAGGGTTAGCATTAACGTAACGACGACGGCCAGGCCGACCACCGTGGCCTCACGCCAACCAAGGGACACGATGATCAGAAGAATGACCGAGATAGTTGCGAAAGCGAGCTTCTGTATGAGCTTTTTTGCTTTATCGTCGGCGGTCTTTCCGTAGTCACGGGTTACCGTGTACTGCACGCCTTCCGGGATTAGGATGCCCTGGAGCTCTGAAAATCTGTCGATGAGCTGCTGCGCCATCCGGGCCGCGTTTGTGCCAGGTTTCTTTGCAATCGCGAGCGTAACTGCAGGCGCAACGATACCCGGTTCGAGTCCGATATCGGAAGCAGCGGCACCGGTCCCGAAATACACATACTGCTCTGGCTGGTCCGGCCCTGCGGAAACCTCGGCAACGTCATCGAGGTAAATCGCCTTGCCGTCACTGACGCCTACGATAAGCTCCGCCACGTCATCGCTATTTGCCAAAAATTCGCCGACGGTGACCGGAACACTGCGATTTTCAGCCACGATGGCGCCGGCTTGCGAGACGACATTGCTGACCTGCAGTGCGTATCGCAAGGAATCCAGGGAAAGGCCGTACGCAGCAAGACGCTGCGGGTCAAGTTCAACATGCACGACGTTGTCGGGTCCGCCAACGGTATAAACGTCACGAGTGCCCGGGACTCGTTTGATCTCCGCTTCGATGGAGTGCGCGATGCGCTGCAATTCATGCGCGCCGCGTTGTTCATCCTCGGTCCAGAGCGTCACCGTCACGGTCGGCACGTCGTCGATGCCTTTGGGCTGTATCAACGGTTGCAGCACACCGCTTCCCGGCGGCTGCCAGTCCTGGTTCGAGTAAACGGCGTTGTAAAGCCGCACGATCGCTGCCGTACGATCCTGTCCCACCTCGAACTGAATGGTCAATACCGCCATGCCGGGCCTGGACACCGAATAGGTGTGCTTGACCCCCTCTATTTCGGCCAGCACCTGCTCCATCGGCACGGCGACGACGTTTTCGACTTCGACCGCGCTCGCGCCAGGAAAAGGCACGAAGATATTTGCGAAAGTCACATTTATCTGCGGCTCTTCTTCGCGCGGCGTCACAATAATTGCGAACAGGCCCATCAAGAGCCCGGTCAATGCCAACAGCGGCGTAATCTTGGAATCCTGAAATTTCCTGGCCAGCGATCCCGAAAAGCCAAGCTCTCGCGACACCGTCACTTACTTCGCTCCTGACTGTTCTTTCAGGAATATGCCGGCCTTCACCGGATCCGTGGCAACAGACTCGCCCGCGGCAAGACCGGCCAGCACCTCGATCGAATCGCCGTAACGACGACCCAGACGCACCTGTCGAAGCACCACCTGATCACCCGTGGCGACATAAACGGCGCTCAGCTCACTGCGACGAACTACAGCAGCTGACGGGATCAGAAGTCGTTTGGTCTCGCCGACAACGAAGCCTACTTTTGCGATCATCCCGGGGTACAGGGTCGCGCTGCCTTCCGGAAGTTCGACGCGCACCCGAAACGTATTGGCTGTCGGATCCGCAACCGGGAAGAATGTCAGCCCCTTGGCGGTAATCCGTTCTTCGTCGATGTAGACGAACGCTTTTCCGATCGTTCGGATGGCGTGAAACATGCCTTGTGGCACATCGACATTGACGCGCAAAGACTGCAGCGACAAACCGGTGATCAGCGGCTGGCCCGGGGACACGAGTTCGCCCATTTCGACGTGACGTTTCGCAACGATGCCTGCATAAGGGGCGCGAACCACCGTGTATTCCAACTGCTCTTTGGCGGTTGCAACGCCGGAACGCGCGGCGGTCAGCCGCGCCATTGCAGCATCTCGATTGGCTTTCGCCTGCTCAAAACGCGCTTTTGATACAGTACCGTTTTCGAACATGTTGGAGACGCGCTCAAACTCCTGCTCGGCTTCGGCATAGCGCGCCTGGCCTTCCTCGAGGCTGGCCTCGGCACGCGTTAGCGCCGCGCGTTGCTCGGTGTCCGTGAAACGCATGATGACTTTGCCTGCATCCACAAAGTCGTTAACGTCAAAGGGGAGTTCCGCAATCCGCCCGGACGTCTGCGCAGAAACCGTTGCCTGGTTGACCGCTTCTATTCGGCCATCCCAGATTCGCTCGCGCGGCGCGGTCTCGTAGTCGACCTCAACAGTCGGGAACGGCAGCGCGGCGTTGACCACGACAGCGGACGCCAACCACAGCATGACAATGCTTATCGACTTTTTGCACGGGTTCATAATCGCCCAACTCCTCTCGCGAGTTCGTACAACGCGAGCTTTGCGTCAAAGTCGGCGTTGTCAAAGTTGCTGCGGCTCAGGCTGCGCAGCACCTCGGCATCCAGCACTTCAGTATTGGTGCCTTCTCCGTTGCGGTAGCGATCGCGCACGACGCGCAGATTTTCCTCGGCCTGCTCTACGGCACGCGCGGTCAAACGTTTGCGCTCTCGCGTTTCGTTGAGCCGCAGCCAGGACTGCCGCACCTGCAGCTCGATGAGCGATTGCAGATTGTTGCGTTGCTGAGCGACCGCCTTTGATCGGAACAACAGTGCGCTGGCTTTTTGCCGTGCCTGTCCGGCATCGAAAAGATTCCATCGCACTCCAACCCCGACCATCCAGAATTCTTCGCGATTTAGAAAGTCGTTCTGCAACGCCATGTACCCGCCGGTTACGGCGAGCTGCGGTCGCGTGCCTCTGCGTGCCGATTCCGACTGGCTTCGATAGGCGTCCGCCGATGCATCGAGACCTGCCAACTCGTCGCGGTGACTAAGCGCGATTTCAGTCAGCGATTCGAGAGATTCCAGATCGAGCGTCGGGTCGATGTCCGGCAGCCTGTCATCGAGGCTGACCGAGGCATCCAGGGAACGCCCCAGCGCCCTGTTGTAGGCTGCCTTAGCGAGGTCGAGTTGGTTGCTCGCCCGCAATCGCCTTTGCTCCGAATCGGCGAGAGAAACGGCGGCAGCGAGGTAGTCGTTTCGCGCAACCGAACCGGACTCGAACATGCTTTCGACATCACCCACGTGCGCGGCGAGGCTCCTTACCGTGCCGTCCGCTACCGCGAGTTCCCTTTCGGCCCGCAGCACGTCGATGTAATGCCGCGCGACGGCAAGCTTGACTCCCTGCGTACTTGCACGCGCCTGCGACTGCCGAAGGCTGACCGTTGCCTCGGCCGCGTCGATACCGCGAGCGAGTTGCCCACCGGTGTAGAGTGGCAAGGAAATGCGCGCGTCCGCCATTTTCATTGATTCGCCACCAAATAGTGGTAGTAAGCCCGGCAGCCCCGCCCCGCTGAAGTCAAATGCCGGCGCCTCGTCAAACCGGGTGATTCCTGCTGTCGCCGATACATTCGGAAGCCTTGCTGCCCTCGCGACCTCCAGGTCAGCAGTAGCTGCCGAGACCTCGCTTTGCCTGGCCCTGATAAGCGAGTCATTGGTCAACGCTTCCTGCCAGGCATTGTTCAAATCTTCCGCCTGGGCTGCGGGAGACGCGAAGAGTGTAAGTAACACGATAGACGTAAGAATTTGTCTAACTATATGATTCAATTCAAAAACCTCTGAGACGCCGGCCCATATGGGAGCTTATTACATTAGTATATTCTTAATTATACTTTACTAATATCTAATGTACTAGCCCCAGTTTCCTCGCGTGATAGCCTGAAGCGATGTTTCTGCCGGTCAAAGCTGATTTTCGCCTTGCGCGGTTTCCGTATCTGACCGCTGTCGTCTGCATCATTTGCGCCGTTGTCTTTCTGAAACAGGAGCGCGACTGGCGCCAGTTCGGCATGGCAATGGAGCGCTATTGCAGTGCTTCGCGAAGTCACATCGAGGCCATCGTCTTCGAGCGCATTGCGGCAGCGCACGGCACGGACGAATGTGCGGGCATCATGTACAGCATTACCAACGACCCTTCGCGAGACGCCGCCGAGGTCATCGAGCAGCTGGCCCGAAACATGCGTCCGCTAACCGGGTTCAATGCCTCCGACTCGTCGAAATACGTCACTCAAATGCTCGAGGACGAGGTTCGTCGTTATAACAGGCTGGTGCCGAGAGATCCCGACGCAGGGCTCGCCTACTACACTGACTCGTGGAATCCCTGGACGATGTTGACGTCCAGTTTCGCGCACGGCGGGTGGGGGCACATCGCGTTCAATCTGTTCTTCTTTTTCGCCTTCGCCGCGGCGGTCGAAGTCCTGATCGGCAGCTTTTGGTTTACCGCTTTCGTTGTTGTCGAATCCTGGTTTATTGGTGTAACCGGCTCTTTGGCAGCATCGGCTACGGGCCAGCATTACTGGACATTGGGCCTTTCGGGCATCGTTATGGGGGTAATGGGCTTATTCGCATACCTGATGCCGAAAGGAAGAATCAGGTGCTACTACTTCTTTATTGTCGTTTTTGGATCGATCGCGATCCCGGCCTGGATTCTGGCTGCCTGGTACATTGGCGGCGATGCCGTGCGGCTCTTGACGAGTGATGATCACGGCGTCGTAAACGTCATGGCGCATGTTATGGGAGGCGTTGGAGGCTACCTGTTCGGACTCGCGTTTCTCCGCAGGATTCGCGAGAACGCCAAAGATATTCAGTATTCGCTGGATCGGCAGGCATTCGAGCGGCGCATTCGATAATCTGCTGGGAACTGGCTATTGATTCCGGAATCGGGTCGCCGAAAGCGTGTTGGCGCGGAGTTGGCACTGCAAAAAAAGGTAAGCGGCGGCTCTGATGATACCCGGCCTAAAGATATACGATGTCGGATTCGTGTCAGAATTGAGCGTCCACTCAACGAATTCGCGGATACTAGAACGGAGCACCAGTATGCAGTCCCGAACGCTTAAGAACATCCTTCTATTCGTCGCGGTATATTGGGCGAGCACGGCCTGGGCAGAGACCGTCGCCATCATTGGTACCGGCGACGTCGCCGGTGCACTTGGCCCGGAATTTGCGGCACAGGGTCACACCATCATTTACGGATCTCGAAATCCTGATCGAGAAGAAGCGCAGGCGCTTACAAACAAGACGGGGCATGGCGCATCCGTAACGACGCAAGGTGCCGCTGCCAAAGGAGCAGACATCGTCGTTCTGGCGGTGCCAGGCATACTCGTCGGAGATATCACTAAAGGTCTCGGCGACCTCTCGGGCAAGATCATTATCGATCCAACGAATCCGCTGCAGCGAAAACAGGCGAAGTTTCACCATGCGGCGGATACGTCAAATGGTGAAATCGTCCAGGCGATCGCACCGGATGCCCATGTCGTGAAAGCATTCAATACCCTGGGTTGGAAGACGATGATCGATCCGGAGATCGCCGGTGGGCCGGTCTCGATACCGCTTGCTGGCAATAGTCTCGAGGCCAAGCAATCCGTGGCGGAACTCGTCGCAGGTATGGGATTGGAGCCGATCGACGTCGGTGGCATCGAACACGCCCATTGGCTCGAAGGTATGGCAATCCTGCTGCTCAACAATCGCTTTGGCGGGCGAGACTCGTTCGACTTTCATCTGAGAAAGAGCGAGTGAAACCTGGTGGCTGCTTTGCACTGGAGAGACTGACCGCACGCTCATTGCGAGCGACACTGGTCTGGTGGCACCGATCTCAGCGCAGGCAGGGATAACCGGCCGGGCTAGGAATTCGGCGCGCCATCGACCTCGGCAGTCTGCGGATCCGATATTGAATCGATCATCCGAACGTTCAGCGTGCGCAGCTTTTGCCGTGCCAGCGCCACTTCATTGTCCAGTTCCCCGATCGCATCCTGTAGCTCGGCAACGTGGCCGTTACTCTCGCAGAGCGAGTCGCACTCTGTTTCGTTATAAGGGCTAAAGCAGATGTGCTCGGAGAAACTCATGGGTGCATCCAACCGCCGAGCCGACATGTTGGCGACCCGGTAGCGATCCAGCACGAGGTTGCAGGCGTCTTCCAGTTCGGCGTCGTAGTCCTTGAGCGCCGCTGGTATCTGCTTCGATTTCTCAACGGACGTCGTGTAAGCCCTGACCTTGTTCTTGAAGTCTCTGGCCAGCGCGTCGATCTCGGCTTCTGCGCTGTCAACCAGACCGTTTGCGCGTCTGCGTAGCCGTGCCGATTCTTCCTCACGCGCCTCCCGGGCTACATAGTAAGTTCTTTGCACCGCGCCGTAACCCGGATAGGGGTCGTCCGATCGATACGCCAGTAACATCGATGAAAGTCCGCACAGCGCAACCAATGAGAACACTTTCCAGTCGGCGACCGTTGCCACGACGTGGAATGGGGCGGCCATCATGGCATCCAGAACGTCACGATTCGATGTCTCCGGATTGGTCAGCACCGAGGCAATATGGAAATCGATATAGAACGCCACTCCGAGTATCACCGCGATAGCGGTAGTTGCGCCGAGCAGGCCGGAGAATCGACGGAATCTTCCGACATGATTAATCGAGCGCACCCAGACGTCACCGATAACGAAAGGCACAATTATCGATGCCGCTGCGACTGATGCGATCCAGCCCAACGGTGCGCTGATGCCGCCAACTTCGATTATGCGTGCGAGTGCGACGGCGATTATCACGATGAGCACAGGAACGCTCAGAAAGTACGGCACGAAAACGCGTGGATAGGACGCGACACGGTCCAGGCCGTGCTTCTCGCGAAACGCCTCGTAATATCGCTTCTGCTTTCGCTCTCGCTCTGCCGCATACAGGAAACGCTTACTGGAATCCGCGACCTGTCGCAGGATCTTGTTCTCACATGCCGACGGTATGTCCCGGAGTTTCGCCAGGGCGTCGGACAGCCTCATTCCATCCAGCATCCTTCTTGATTTCTCGGCGATTTCCGCAACCTGTTTACGCGCGCGCCTCCGCAGGTTCGTGAAATATGCGATAACTTCCCGTTGCGTGCCCGACGGCACTTCCTCTGTGATCGGTGGAAGATTATGCCTTCCCTCTTCTCGCGCGCGTCTCACCACCGCGAGGCGCGCCGAGATACGCTCTATATCGAGCGGTCTGCCGATATCGGTGCTGAACCCGTCCCGCAGTGTCCAGAATCCTGTTTGAATCTTCAGCCACACGGTCGAAAGAAACGAGATAACGGCGGCAACGACCGGATGCCATGCGTTATCAAATAGTCCGCGATTTTCCCTGCCTGAGTTGGGCGATGCGATCGTCTGTTCCATGACTGTTTCCCTCTTTCTAAACTATCTGCTTCTTGTTATCCGTTTGTTGATCAAACCTGGCTGCATTTCCGAAACAAGCGTCACTCTTGTGCGGTCAACGGAACAGCATCCGTTCGTGCCGGTCGCTGCTCGTACCGAAAGCGATGCTTGCCGATGGTGACAATATCGCCGGCTCGGAGGAGTCTTTTGTTGACGCGGCGGGCGTTGATGAAAGTGCCGTTCGTACTGTCCAGATCGTCGAGAACGCAACTTCCGCCGTTGTTTAACAACTGCGCATGGCGCCGGCTTATGAATTTGCTCTTGATCCGGATATCGCTGTCAGGGTCACTGCCGATGGTTACGAGCCCATCTCCAACAACGTAGGTATCCGCTTGGCCGCCATCCAATTCGACCAACACCCAGTGGCTCTTGCCCTGGCTGCCATTTGTCCGTGGGGTTTCGAGCGACACTCCGTTCGCGGTGTCTTCTGGCGTACGCTTCGATGCTACTGCTTGCCGAAGATCGTCGTTTTCTTGCCGGGTAGACGCCAACCTGGTCTCGAGATCAGCTACCGCGTCCTCTAATTTGCTGTTGTCTTCTCGGAGTGCTTCTATAGCGCGCTCCTGATCAGCGACAACAGCGTCAACGGCCCCAGCATTGGTCAGTCCTTCGAGTTCGGTATGGAGTGATTGCTCACGGCGCCTTGACTTCGCAAGCTTGTCTTTCGTTTTCTTGAGCTGTTCGTGGCATTGCTTGAGCTCTTCAGTGATCTTCTCGTTGACCTTCTCAAGACGCGTGATCTCTTGCTGCAACTTCTGTGAGGCGCCACGCTGCTGGTCGAGCCCATGTTGCAGGATGCCATTCATCTCGACGCGGAAATTGAGTTCTTCTCGCAATTCACGAATTTCGGACGCATCGTCCGGCTGCAAAAATCTTGCGCAGGTTTCTTCCGAAAGCCGCTCGAGCTCGATTGTCGGTTCGTCGTCTTCGTCGGAGATTGGATTGTTGTTATTTGTATCAATCGCCATAACGCGATAATAGCAGTTGATCAAAAGTGTGTAGCGCGGCGCGCGGCGCGCCGCTAAGCCATTGAGGGTCAGAATGCCGAGTGCGAATTAGGTTAAATGAACTGCCGATAAGAGCCGCAAAAACCACCCGTTAAACCCGGATATTCGACGCTCGGCGCGACACGGAACAGCGGTGCGGATTGCCTGCTCGAACGCCCGGCCCCATCACTCCGTGCCTGCGGCAATTGCCCGGTTTGGTGCCCTCTTTGCAGTGACAAAATCAATCGTGCCGGCGGGGGCTCATGAGGAACAAGATCGATGACATTTACTTACCGGTTCTCCATCACGGGTGACGTATGTCAAAATAGGCCCGTGGCGTCGAAGGTTTTTCGGCGACATAACAATCGGAGACCATTTTATGAGCGATGACAACAAGAAAGAAACGGTAGAAGAGCCTCAAAGCGAAGACACACTGGACGAGAGCGCAACAGAGCAAAGCGCGCCGAGCGGACCAACGTTCACGAAACAACCGGACCCCCTTGCCGGCGTCAAGAAAGGCGCGTCCGATGCGATGGCGAGCATGGAAGGAAAAACTGTTTCCATGAAACTCTACGTCGGCACGATTATTGCGGTCGTCGTACTGATGCTGTTGGCGCGCTGCGGCGGTTAAGAAAAGAAGCAATATTCTTCCGCCTCAACCAGGTTCTCCGAAATACTGGGACCGTGCCAATCTTCGGATGCTTAAATACTCTGACGCTGGCGCACGCGCCGGGCGGCCATGTTGAGGCCTTCCACAAGCGCCGCAAACGCCATTGCGGCATATATGTAACCTCGTGGGATATGGAGGCCGAATCCGTCAGCCAGCAGCAAGAATGCTAAGGCCAGCATCACGATTGTGGGGTTGGAGTGGATGAAGTTGGCCAGCGGATCCGCCGCAATCAACATAACCGTGACCGTGATCAATACGGCTATCACCATGATCGGAATATGCGGGGTCATACCAACGGCCGTAATTATGCTGTCGATCGAAAAGACCATGTCCAGGACGAATATCTGCGCTACGACCGCCGCAACGCTCGTAGCGGCGACCTTAGGATTCAGCCTGTCCGGGCCCGGCTCAGGATCCACTGTGTGATGAATCTCGGATGTTGCCTTCCAGACAAGGAACAGCCCGCCGGCGATCAGTATAAGATCGCGCCAGGAGAAGCCTTTGCCAAAGACCTCGCAAAGCGGGGTTGTCATCTTTACGATCCACACAATCGCCGCGAGAAACACAAGGCGAAGTACCAGCGCGCCGGCAATGCCTGCACGCCTTGCGAACGATCGATCTTTTTCCGGCAGCTTGTTGGAGAGAACAGAGATAAACAGGAGATTATCTATTCCTAAAACAATCTCCATTGTCGTAAGCGTTACAAGAGCGAGCCACGCCGCCGGGTCCGCGAATAGCGATATCATGTTCTGCATAGCCAGGGATTGTACTGTGAAAATCACCAATTGAAACCGCAGCCGTCAGCTGCCCGTAATTTGGCCTGAATTCAGGCGATATGAACGACTGCTCATGGTGAGAGCAAACGGTTGTTAGGTAGCCCCGAAGTTGTTGTGCGAGATCGTACGCTTCCCGTCCTCTCTATTATGTTTGCAAATGATCCGAAGAGGTTCTTAGCTGGCGTGGTGGAAGCTACGTGTATGGATTCGTTGCTTGCGTCGTGGCGCGCGATGTCCTTCACCTCGTGACCGCCAGTCTGAGCACCTTTCGAGGTCTGATCCAAAACGGTGTCCTGCAGGCCCCACAGGATCAATGTGCTGGTGACGCCGAGCGCAGCCAGCAGGGCGCCCACCGCAATCTTGAACTTCGCGATCCTCACGGCCGACTCCCCCGTCCAGATGCGCTGGCCTTCCAGAATCCACGATCCCGGTGGGGGCATGGATTCTGATCGCCAGCCGCTCCATCCATGCCAGATAATCAATACGGCAAGCGAGGACAACACTAATCCATTCAGGATTGCGAGATTCCGGAGTAGTTGCGTGAGGGTGGCAGCGGCTTCCAGCGGCTCGGTGACAGCGAGTTCCTCCAGTTCCTCCCCGTATTCCGCGAGCCTGTCCAGGCTGACCCAGACGCCGACAGCAACAACAATCAGCAGGACCACCATAATTACCGCAAATTTCTTGCGACCGATTACTTTGTAGTTGACTGAATCTTGCATCGAGAGCTGGGTTCCTGTCGCATACCTGGTTTACTGTGCGGTAAGACGAGATGCATCGCTATCAGGCCACAACGGCTACCATGAATAGTAAATGTCAGCTTGAGTCTGAATCCAGCGGTTGTTGGCCGTCAACGGGCCGTTACCTCGCCGTATATCCGGTGCGGGCGATCCGCCTCTGGTTAGCGCCGACAATTAGCACATCCCAGAATTGACCGACTATTCCGTACGCTTATATTTTGCTTCGACGACGCTGAACCTGCCTAACGACAGGAACGGGAATCTGTATAAACGTGATTCAGATCCAGGTTGCCGGGCTTTGCTCATGCGACGATCTAAGTATGTCCCTGTGGATAGTTATCTTGCTCGTAATGTTGTTCGTCGTGCTCGCCCGCGTCGATTCTCGTGACTACTCCGGACGGCCGGTCAGAAAATGGAACATCTGGATCGGACCGTTGCCTCAGGACGGGGAGAAACAGGCCCGATACATGCTGCGACGTGCGCTGGCGTCGTTGGCTTCGTTCATCGTGGCGGCGCTTATCTTGTACTTCGTTCCCTCGATACCCGATAGGGGCGCTGGCTTCAGCGGTGACGAGTCGATCTTCAGTCTCGTTGTCTTTGTCCTGTGCGCACCGCCGGCCGTGATGGCGCTTGTCGTGTTTTCGGTATCGTTGCTAAGAACAGCAATACTGACGATATTCCGGCGCGACTTCGTGTTCGACCAAAAGGCGGGCAAATTCCTGTAGCCGGAGAGCCGATCGGTGCCGCGATAGCGGGTTGACATCGCCCCGTGGCGTACAAGCTGAAGCCGTACAGCAGACTGCTTTGCGAGCAGACGTGGAATGTTCGTTTCCAGGTTTAGACCAGGTTCGGCGACAGTCGGTGAACGCATGGCCAGACACGAAAGCATGCGGCCGCTCTCGGCGGGGGTCACCAAGCATATGAACCAACGACGGCCAAGCGTCTCAAAGCCGCCTGCCGAAGGACCTGAGGTAATATGGCGGCTGTTGAACCAAAGCTGACGTAGGGGTAGGAGACCGCATGGGGCGGTCGGCCGCTCGAACTCGCATGGTATGGAAAAGGAAAGACTCGACATGAAACGCAATCGTATCCTGTATGCGCTGACGGCCGTGGCCTGCGTCGCGGTAATGCTCGGAGCCTGCGGTAAGAAGGACGAATTAGCCGAAGACAGCCTGCTCGTCTATGTTCCTGCCGATACACCCTATGTCATCGCGAATACGGAGCCGTTGCCGAAAGATGTCGTCGAGCGGATGAGTCCGGCTCTGACCGACGCAATCGAAGCCTATCGCTCCGTCATGAGAGAAGTCATCACTGCCGCCGCCGAAAAGGACGGCGACGTTGAAAAGAAAGAAATGCTGGAGCGAGCTTCTTCCATCGCCGATCAACTCTCCGAATTGTTTACCCCTGAGGGTATGGAAGCGGCCGGCATCACGCGCGAATCGGCGGTCGCGATTTACGGCAACGGGCTGCTGCCGGTGATCCGAATCGAGGTCACGAGCGAGGATGCCTTCGACGCGGCGGTCGGCCGTATCGAAGAGAGCGCCGGCGCGACAATGAAGGTGGCGACGGTGGACGGCAGCCCGTATCGCTACACCGATGTCGAGTCGGTTCGCCTCCTGCTTGGCGTATTCGAGGGCTATGCCGTCTTCACGGTGGTGCCCACGGCATTTGACGACGAGCAGCTGAAACGCGCTATCGGTCTCACGCTGCCTGATGAGAACATTGCTGAGGCCGGCACGTTGCAGGCCATCGCCGCTGACAACGACTTCCTGCCGCACTATCTCGGCTTTTTCAGTCTGGATCGCATCGCCTCGGCGTTTCTGGACGCGCCGACCGGTATGAATGCCGAGCTGCTGGCCCTTGGCGATTACGACGCGTCGGACATCAGCGACGTGTGCCGCGAAGAAATTCGCGACCTGGTTCAGATCGCCCCGCGGATGATATTCGGCTACGAGTCGATGTCGACCGACAAGATCGAAACTCGCGCAATAATGGAACTGCGTGAGGACATTGCTTCGGACTTAAAGTTGTTACAGGCAGCAGTGCCCGGGCTCGGCAAGGACCCGGGGGGGCTGATGTCGTTCGGTTTCAGTCTGAATCCGAAAGCAGCGCGGGATTTCTACGAGGCCCGTCTCGACGCCATCGAGGACGATCCGTTTGAGTGCGAGTTCTTTCAGGATATGCAGGCCGGTGTTGCGAAGGGTCGCGCTGCTCTGCAGCAGCCGATACCGCCGGTGGTTTACGATTTCCGCGGCATCAATGTGATCGTCGACGACATCGATGAATTCGATCTCGCGAGCAAGCAGCCGCCGACGAATGCCGAAGCCACAATTCTGCTGGCCATGGACAACGCACCGGCGTTGCTGCAGATGGGCCAGATGTTCGTGCCCGAACTCGCGGAGATGCAAATCGAAGCAAACGGAAAGCCAGTCAAGGTTGAGACCGTGCGGCTGCAGGGCGTCGTCGACAACGTGTTCGTCGCGATGAGCGACGAGGCAATTTCGTTGTCGGTCGGGCCGAACGCGGAGTCGAGAGCTGCCGAACTGCTGGGTTCCTCGTCGAACGGACTGAGCCCGTTTTTCGGCATGACGCTCGATGTCGGTCGATACTATAAGATGATCGGCGAGATGATGATGCTCGAAACGGGCGATGCAAAAGCCGACATGCCGGAATCGATTCGCGAAGGATTTCGTGACAGCTTGTTGGCGTTCGGCGAACTCTACGACCGCATGATCCTGGACGTCGAGTTCACGGATCGCGGCGTGGAGTTCTACACGAAGATGGCGCTCGACGACTGATCCTGCCCGCATTCGGGCCAAATGACCGGCCATGCAGGGCCGCGTCGTCGGTCTTCGCGTAACCGGCGCTCTCGTTGGCCTCTAACCGGAGATGCTGACTGATTCGTAGGCTATTTGTGCAAAAACGAGAACTGGATTGTCGAATACGTGGACAATTTAAAGTTTGGCAAACTAATCAAGAGGGTCAATCTCTACCCGCCTTACCTGGGTATGGGTATACGTGTCAGATCGTTTCGCGAAGATTTCACGCGTTTTGAAGTCGAGTTGCGGGCCCGCTGGTACAACCGCAACCTGTTCGGCACGCATTTCGGCGGATGTCTCTATTCGATGTGCGACCCGTTCTACGTCTTCATAGTGACGATGAACCTCGGGCGTGGCTATGTTGTCTGGGATAAGTCGGCCGCTATCGAGTTTCTCAAACCCGCGAAAGGCACCATTCTGGGTGTATTTGAGGTCGACAAAGACCGCCTCGAGGAAATCCGGCGTGAGGTCGATGAGTTGGGGAAGAACACCTATCACTTTGAAGCCGACCTTGTTGATGAGGCTGGGCAAGCGGTTGCGCGCGTCAGCAAAGAAATCTATGTGCGATCAAAAGCTGGGGCTGGTAGCTCATAGCAAGCGAGCAAGGCAACGCCGTCGTTGCCACCGCGATATCTGGACGAACGACAGTTTCTTGCCGTTGGCTACGCTGACTCGTCCCACGTGAGCCTCACCGGGCCGCACGAAAACCCGAGGCTTTGTGTACGCCGAAACAGGCTACCGGCAGGACCAGGGCTACACTCGATTACATCCGAAGCCAGATACCCGACTTGGACCCAAACATGCTGCACGTGAACGACCGTTCCTGGCGATAGCAGGCGTTTAGTTTTGGCTGACCGAAAACCTTGTTCGGGCTCTCCGATATGCGCTCAGAAACCGACCGTCCGCCATCATGAACGTAGAAGGCGCGAGTGCCCCCAAAGAAGCTGCTCAACTGTCGCTCTTCCTTGTGTGATCTGGTTCGCTGCGCCACATCAACATCCTTAATAGCTTCGGCCCTGGTCGCGAGCGGTCGGAGCGGGGACTGCAGGTCGGCAAGTCTGGGGATTCGTCGTTGACGTGACTTTAGAAGCGATCGCCGGGAATACGTAGTCATCCTTACCGCCATTGTGAATCCAGCTATGTCGCGCAATCGCCATTTGTAAGAACATCCGCTCGCGCCATTCCTTCGCGCAATTCTGGTAACGGAGACCTTAATGGGACACGAAAGCAAGCCGTTCAATCGCTGGTTCGTGGTTGTGGGCGCCATAATGATCCAGCTCGCTCTGGGCGCCATCTATGCCTGGTCGGTTTTTACGGCAAGGTTAACGGACATTGACGACGTTTACGCGTTCTCCGCCAGCCAGGCAGCCTGGGTGTTCTCCGCAGGACTCGTGACGTTTGCAATCGTGATGGTGCTGGCCGGCCGCATACTGCCGCGCGTCGGACCACGAAAGCTGTCCGTTGCCGGCGGACTACTGCTCGGCTCAGGCTACATCGCGAGCGGCTTTTTCGGCGAGTCATTCGCCGTGCAACTGCTCGGTATCGGCATCGTCAGCGGCGCGGGCATCGGGCTCGCCTATGTCGTTCCGATCGCGGTATGCGTCAAGTGGTTCCCCGACAAGAAGGGCCTTATCACAGGCCTCGCGGTTGCCGGATTCGGGTTCGGCGCCACAATCTGGGTCAAGCTGGCCGGCTCCTGGTTCGGTGGCTTGCTGAATACGACGAGCGTGTTTGGCCTGCCGGGCGTGCAGAGTGTCTTCGTCATTTACGGCATCACGTTCTTCGTGCTCGTGCTGCTCGGGAGTGCAGTGATGGTCAATCCGCCGGAAGGATACGCACCCGCAGGATGGTCGCCGCCGGATGCCGACAACGGCGATCATGGCGCCGTCGAGTACCGCGCACGAGACATGTTGCGTACACCGCAGTTCTACATGCTCTGGACGACGTTCATGTTCGCGGGTATTGCGGGCCTGATGGTCATTTACTGCATTAAGCTGTTCGGCATCGACGCGCTCGAATACCGTGGCGTTACCAATGCCGGCGTGATCACCGGTACGGCGATGGCCTGGTATGCCATATTCAACGGTCTCGGCCGTATCGCCTGGGGCAGCATTTCCGATCGGATCGGTCGTCGCCAGACGCTCATCCTGATGTCGGTGTTACAGGGTGCAACCATGCTGATGACTTACCACGTATTCATCACCTTCGGCATGGTTTACGGCTTCATTCTCGCCGCCGCATTGATCGGCTTTAACTACGGCGGTAGCTTCGCCCTGTTCCCGGCCATCACGGCCGACTACTTCGGCAACAAGAGCGTCGGCAGCAACTACGGCTGGATGTTCACCGCCTATGGCGTCGCCGGACTGGCCGGACCGCTACTTGCAGGTTACTTCAAGGATTCGGCACAGGGTTCTGCTGACCCGACAGTCTGGATGACGCCGTTCGTCATCGCGGGCATCGTTTGCCTGCTCGGTGCCGTGATCATGTCGCTTACCACGCGACCCAGCCGTGGCTTGCCTCCCGCGGGAGGCAGGCTTGCTGCCGAGACGACCTGACAATCGGAGCGGCTGAGCGGCGAGGCACAGCGGTCGTTTGGCCGTACTTGCTCTTGATGAGCGGACCGGTAGCATCGCGCCAGAAACCTGGCTCGATAGCACAGCCTTTGGGCCGTCTTCTGCCCGTCACCCCGCCAGAACTCTGGGTCTTTTGAGTGAGTGATCTCTTGCAAACCGCAATCTGGCGCTTTTGACATAAATCTGTGAACTCCGTCAATTCGGGTCACGCCAGTCAGAGGTAGGCTTGGAATTCGGTATACGATGGGCTGGAAGATATGCAATTAATTCATCGAATTAGAGACAGTTTCGTTTCCAAAGTCTCACCCGCCGCAGCGGAATGGGCCGAAGAGTCGGACCGATTGTCAGAGAAGTTGGCGATCCAGCGCCAGTGGATGCAGAAGAGAGGCATCGACATTACTCTCAAGGAATCGGAGCGCCCGCCACGCCCGCAGAAAAGACCCCCTCTACCAGGAACGGTAATCTTCTTCTCGAGCAAATCCTGAGCGCTACTATCGTTCTGCTGGCCGCTTCTGCCGGCTGGCCGACACTGGGTCCGAATCAACCTTAAAGGCCGGAAACACCACTAGCCATACGGCGTTAGGTAGAACCCAGAATTGACGAACGCGACTGAAAGCGGGAATCTAATGGCCGAGAAAGGCAAACCTAACGAAAGTTAGCGACGCAAAGCCACGGGTCCTCGCTTCCTCCGCGACGCCTGCTGCGACGCCACGTAGGACCCCAAGATCGCCGGGCTGCCGAGCCCGAGTTATGAGGCGATTGAGGAGGTGTTGGCAATGCGTAAGTTTCCATTAGTTCTCGCACTTGTTTTGGCCGGGTGTGGAAGCGACGGGGGTAGCTTCGTACCCGCGCCGCAAACCGATCAGCCCGTGCCACAACCCGTTCAACATGCGCCGGCCACAACCCGTTCAACATGCGCCGGAAATAGCGAATCTCAGCCTGCTGCCGAATTCCGTGACGTACATGGACGGTGACGGTAGCGTTAGGGTGACGACGCAGTTCGAGTTCACGGACGTCGGACTCGATATCCAGAGCGTCCGGATCGACATATCGGATGGCACGAGCCTAACCATTGCGCCGACCACACCGATTAACTCGGCGTCCGGGACGATCAGCGAGGATTTCGAATTCTCTACCGACCAACTCGGCGAATTCACCGTCGACGTATGGGTGGTAGACGCTGCTGGCAATGCCTCGAACAGCTTGAGTGCCAGTATTCGGGTTGAGAGCCCTGTCCCCGAGATAGCTAGCCTTGACCCATCAGAAATTCGGAGCGGTAGCGTTGGGTTCGGACTCAGCGTAACCGGTACGAACTTTCTATCGGGCGCGACTGTGACGTGGGATGGTGCGGACCGCGCGACGGAGCACATGAGCGATTCCCGAGTCATTGCGTCCATCCTCGCGACAGACTTGGAGACACCACGCACTGTCAGCGTGCGGGTCCGGAATCCGGATCCGACGGGCGGCGCTAGTAACGCGCTGTCGTTCGTCATCGCCGCCTCGGGAGGAGCCTCAGAGCCCAGCGGCTTTCCGATCCTGATCACCGAAACGATTGACGGCATGCCGCCCAACGGCCCGAGCGTGAATGGCGGAATGGATTGGGATGGCGGATTTATCACTTTCGCGTCCAGAGCGTCGAACCTGGTCACTGGCGACACGAACGATGCCTACGACCTGTTCATTCGAGATACGTGCTTACGTTGGATTCCCGACGACGACTGTGTGCCTGAAACGATCCGGCCAGTGTCGAGTATCGGGGGAGCCGAACCGAACGGCGACATTGGATGGACCATCACCAGCCCGCACGACTCTCTCGCGGTCAGCTTCAACGGCCGTTACGTCGCGTTCGTGTCGTCGGCCAGCAACCTGATCCTGGGAGACACGAATGGGGTAGATGACGTATTCCTGCTGGATACCTGCATCTCGGTCCCCACGCTGCAACAGCAACCCTGCACTCCAGAGGTCATTCGGGTCTCGTTGGGCAATGACGGTTCACAGGCAACAACATCGGCTAGCCACCCGGCCGTCGCGGACGATGGCCGATTCGTCGTTTTCGTGAGCGCCGACCCGAACCTGGTCGCAGGAGACACCAACGGCGTGGCGGATGTGTTCCTGCGTGACACCTGCCGCGGCGCCGCATCGGGGTGCACGCCAAGCACGACAAGGGTATCGGTCGCCACGAACAGCAGCCAGGCGAATGCGGCGAGCGGCGAGCCCGCTTTCACCGGACGGTATGTCGCGTTCAGCTCGCTGGCCAGCAATCTTGTGGCAGGCGATTCGAACGGCTTGCGCGATATATTCCTACGCGACACGTGCATTGGCGAGCCCGATTGCGTCGACACGTCGACTCGGCTCATTTCGGCGGGTCACCTCGGCGACCCCGCCGATGGAGCGAGTTCAGATCCAGCGGTGAGCTGGGGGCTGGCGGACTTCTATGGTCACGACCAGCACGGACGCTTCGTCGTGTTCGTCTCCTCGGCAACCAACCTTGTCCCTGGCGACACTAATGCCTCCACCGACGTGTTCGAGCGCGACCTCTGTGTCGGCGAGCCGGGGTGCACGCCATCGATGGCCCGTATCTCGGTGACCAGCAGCGGTGAGCA
This sequence comes from uncultured Woeseiaceae bacterium, assembly GCA_947259285.1. Lineage (GTDB taxonomy): Bacteria > Pseudomonadota > Gammaproteobacteria > Steroidobacterales > Woeseiaceae > UBA1847. The sequence goes on from CAMYMR010000068.1 coordinate 38,793, forward strand.
GATTCTGGGTGACTCGTGGGGCGCGGATTTCGTGCGCTGGGATGGTGAAGCCGTGCCATTCGTTACGACCGCCGACGCAGTCGTGCCCGGCGACACGAACGGTCTCGCAGACGTCTACGTCCGGCATCAATGTCCATTCGGTGCGCCCAACTACTGTGAGGCAAACACTAGACGCATTTCGATCGGCACGGCCGGAACACAGACTGACGGTGACAGCTACGCGCCTCGCATGTGCCACAATCCGTTTGGTGCATGGGCCATCACGTACATTTCGGAGGCGTCCAACATCGTGCCAGATGGCGTGCCCATCCCGAACCACGGCAGTATATACATGGACTTGGCCTACTGATTCCGGGAGTATGAATGGGGCGCCGCGCACTGCATGGCGCCCCACTTCTAGGTTCATGACCTGCGGACGCGCGTATCACCCCGGAGCTGAGTTTGTCCGGCGGACAGTCGTAAATGACTCGCAGCGCTGGGTATCACGAAATGCGCCTCATGCGGGGAGAATGGTGCCGGATAGGTGATTCGAACACCTGACCCCATCATTACGAATGATGTGCTCTACCAACTGAGCTAATCCGGCTATAGGGGAGCGGCGCGAAGTAT
>CAMYMR010000069.1:0-13183 GCA_947259285.1 uncultured Woeseiaceae bacterium
GCAATCGGCGAGAAATCGGTGTTGCCGATCAGGTAATGAAACATCGAAACCAGGTTCGTATAGTCCGGATGTAGCGCTTTTGTCGACGTGTTTTCCATTATCAACGGCTCGATATCGTGTCGTTTTGCCAGTCTCTTCTTGTGTTCTATGACAAAGCCGTAGCGGCTCCGGTCTTTATCACGTCCGTCCGTGTCTACGTAAGTAATGAGCATCAGTCGCACCCGAAAGCTCATGTCCGTCAGTTCGTTCAACATCCGGTACGCAAGGTATTCGCGCAGCGGCGTGTCCTCGTAGCGCTTTGATCGGTCGTTGCAATGAGTGACCAGCTTCAGCTTGTCTTGCTTGTGGAAAAGCGAATCCTTGACCTGCGACTTCTTGAAATCCAGACGCAAAGGCGGGAAACGACACACGTCTTTATCCAGGCGTGATATACCTCGAGTGCGGAGGCCGATAGCCACTTCTTCGAGTGCCCCGGCGTCATTCTTGTACTGCAGCGTGCCGTCGATATCCTCTTCATCCGAGCGTTCCCGCAAAATCGTATCGAATGGCGCGGCGATGCGGACCTCGAGGGTGTCAGTGCTTTGGAAAAGGGGGTCGGCCTCTTTGCCGGTCTGCGCACTCGATACACCTATGCCCAGGAACCAGGAGATTGCTAAGCATGTCCAACGATATCTAGGCATAAATAATCCCTGGTTTATCGGCGGAGAATCCGACCTGACCGAGTTTATCACACGCTTTTATGCCGCTCTAAATTGCCGCCAAAAGGCTTTCTCACTACACTCACCGACTGGACACGTTAACGGAACCTGACGGCGCGTCTCGCGTCGTCGCCATCTCCGATATACACGGCGCGTATGACGCGATGGTGGAGACGCTGCAGCGAAGCGGCGTCATCGATGAGCAACTGAACTGGTCGGGCGATGACGCGCATGTCGTGGTCGTTGGCGATATTCTCGATCGCGGTCCAAGGTCGCGCGATGCGATGGATCTCCTGATGCGGCTCGAGGGCGAAGCACCGTCGGCCGGTGGTGCCGTGCATGTCCTGATCGGCAATCACGAATCCATGAATCTGATCGGTGATTTGCGCTACGTGAGCAAGTCGGAATACGCGGCGTTCGCGGCTGATGAGACACCGGAGGAGCGTCAGCAGTGGTTCGAAGCGTATGCCAAGCGGCTGGGCGCGGAAGCCTCGTCCGACGGTTTGCGTGAGAAATTCGAACGGCAGTTCCCGGCCGGTTTTTTCGCGCTGCGGCGCGCTTTTCGACCTGATGGGGTGTACGGTCGCTGGCTGCTCGCAAAGCCCGTCATCGCCGTCATCAACGGCACCGCGTTTGTTCACGGGGGGCTGTCGCCGCTGGTCGCTGAGCTCGGTCTCGACGGCGTGAATCGCGGGCTGAAGAACGAGTTACTGGAATACGTCAGTGCGCAGCAGGTGTTGATCGATGCAGGCGTCTTGCTGCCTACCGACAGCTACTACGACATTGACGGACTGCTGGCGAACTTTATGCCGGCGCTCGATGAATCGTCCGCCGTGCTGGATGCCGTGGCCACGGTGCAAAGACTTGGGCAGTCAGACCTGTTTGACCCCGATGGGCCGCTTTGGTACCGCGGTAGCGTGTCGTGCGGTGGCCTGATCGAGGAGCATCGACTCGATGCTGCATTGGAGGCTATTGCTGCTGTCCGCGTCGTCGTCGGCCATACGCCGACCCTCAATCGCAGGATCCTGCAGCGGTTTGATGGGCGCGTGATCGAGATCGACACGGGCATGCTGAACGCGTATTACAAGGGTCGCGGAAATGCGCTGGTGCTGGAAGGCGATGCTATCTCGGTCGTCACGCAGTCCGGTGACGGTCCGACCGCGCCGCTGTCTCATCCCCGCTATGTCGGCTCCCGGCCGTCAATGATGTCGCCGGAAGACCTGCAGCGCATGTTGGAAACGGGAGAAATTGTCTCGCAGCAGCAGGATGCGGCTGACCGGACAATTGTCAAAGTCAGCGACGGGCGCAATACCGTCTCCGCTATCTTCAAGAAGCGCGGGGCGCGCGGTTTTTATCCGGACGTCGCCGCCTATCGGCTTGATCGAATGCTAGAGCTGGACATGGTTCCGGTCTCTGTGATGCGCGTCGTCAACGGCGTCGACGGTTCTTTGCAGTTCCTGCCTGCCAAGTTCTCGGACGAAATGAAGCGCTCCGCGTCCGGTCGCGGCGGCGGTGCATCCTGTTCGATCCTGGACCAGTGGGGCGCAATGTACGTCTTCGATGTCCTGATCTACAACGAGGGACGCAGTCAGCAGCGGATGCTGTACGATCTTTCGGACTGGCGTCTGATATTGACGGAACACGATCGGGCGTTTTCCAGCCGGAGAGGTCGACCCAGACATCTGAATAGTTTGTCGCTGGAGCTTACCGATGGCTGGAAACAGGCGCTTTCCGAGATGACCGATGAGCGCCTGGACGAGCGTTTCAGCGACGTCCTGGATAAGCGCCGCCTCAAAGGCCTCCGGGCACGCCGCGACGAACTGCTCGCGAGTTTTGCTGGCGAAAGCTAACTCGCGGCGCGACTACTCGACAACCGCGATACATTCGATCTCGACGCGTGCGTCGAGCGCCAGACCGCTTGCGCCGAGCGTGATACGTCGCTGGCGTTTTTCATTGCCGCGACCGTGGTATTCAGCAGAAAACGGACTATCACCCGTGGAACGCCCGCGCAGCGGCTCGAGCGACGTATAATCAGGAGCTTGCAGCCTGTGCTCGGCTGCAAACGGGGGTGGAATGGGACGACTCACAACACACATTCTTGATACCACGCACGGCTGCCCCGCGGCGGGTGTCGACATTCGGCTCTTTGCGCTCGGGGAGCGGCGGCAACTGCGTGCTCGCGCCGTCTCTAACGTTGATGGACGTACCGACAAGGCGCTGCTCGACGATGAAGCAATGAAGACCGGTACTTATGAGCTCGAGTTCGATATTGGTGACTATTTCAGGGCAGGCGATGTGCCGGTTGCTGAACCTGCGTTTCTCGACACGGTGGTGATTCGCTTTTCGATAATGGCCGATGAGCACTATCACGTGCCGCTGCTGGTGTCGCCGTGGTCTTATTCGACCTATCGGGGTAGTTAGTGGCGAGGTCGGCTGTCAGGTTCGTGCTGGACGGTCAGGTGATCGAGCTTCACGATGTCGATCCGACGCGAACTGTCCTTCAATTCCTGCGCGAGGACCTGGGGCGCACGGGTACCAAAGAGGGCTGTGCGGAGGGCGACTGCGGTGCCTGCACCGTTGTTCTTGTGGAAGTCAATCGCGATGGCGATGACCTGTCGTTAAAGGCGATCAACGCCTGCATACAATTCCTGCCAACGATAGACGGCAAGGAACTCATTACCGTCGAGAGCTTGTCACCAGCGGGCGGCGAGCTGCATCCGGTGCAACGCGCCATGGTCGAGCAGCATGGATCGCAGTGCGGGTTTTGCACGCCAGGTTTCGTGATGTCCTTGTTTGCTCTCTACAAGTCAAACGCAAACCCCACGCGCGAGGAAATCGATGACGCGCTCGCCGGCAATCTCTGCCGCTGCACCGGGTATCGACCGATAATCGCAGCGGCACAAGCGATGCTTGCAGCGACCGAAGGCGAAGATCGATCGGACTGGCTTCGACAACCGGCGGATAGCGTGCAGGCGCCCGGCGAGCGCCTGGCCCAATTGAAGGCGTTGGCACACGAAGACAGTCTCGAGATCGACCACGCCGGGCGTCACTTTTTCGCGCCGACCACGGTTGATTCGTTGGCCGCGCTCGTGCTGCGTAATCCTGATGCCACCCTCCTCGCGGGTGGAACGGATATTGGACTCTGGGTGACCAAGCAGCATCGTGAACTCGAAACCGTGATCTATACCGGCCGAGTTGCGGAGCTCGCCGAGATGTCCGTCTCGTCGACGCACATCGAAATCGGTGCCGCGGTCACCTTCACCGAGCTGATGCCAGTCATCATCGGACAGTATCCGGGCCTCGAAGAGCTGTTTCGTCGGTTCGCATCGCCGCCCATCCGCAATACGGCAACGCTCGGGGGCAACATCGCGAACGGATCGCCGATCGGCGATTCGATGGCCGCCCTGATGGTCGTCGGCGCATCGCTGGTCTTGCGGCGTGGCGATGCGACCCGGGAACTGCCGCTGGATGCGTTCTATCACGACTATCAGGTGAACGACCTTGCGCCCGGAGAATTCCTTGAGCGGATTCGAATACCGGTCGCTCGGTCCGCGGCGATCGTGCAAAGCCAGAAATGGTCCAAACGATTCGACCAGGACATATCGGCGGTCTGCACGGCCTACTACCTCGAACTCGATGGCGATGAGGTGCGGCACTTCCGGATGGCTTGCGGCGGGCTTGCCCCGATCGTGAAACGGGCGGCGCATTGTGAGACAGCGCTCTCTGGTCAGCGCTGGACTGAGGAAGCAGTAGAACGCGCCTGCGCAGCATTGCAGTCCGATTTCCGTCCGATCAGTGATGCACGTGCAGCGGCGGACATCCGCATGCTTGCCGTGCAAAACCTGCTGCGGCGTTTCTACCACGAAACAAAAGGCGACGTTGAATCCACAGTGTATACGTATGGACGCGCACGCTAAGTCGGGCGCGAAAAGCGCGCGCGCCGTCGGTAAACCGTTACCGCATGACAGCGCTCATCTGCACGTATCGGGCAGAGCAACGTATACGGACGATATCCTCGAGCCGAAGGACCTGTTGCACCTGGCCGTCGGCATGAGTCGCAAGGCGCATGCGAAAATCACCGGCATCGATCTGGCGGATGTCTTACGCTCCCCGGGTGTGGTCGAAGTCTGCGCCGCCGCCGACATCCCGGGCGACAACAACTACGGCGCGATCGTCGCCGACGACCCGGTTTTCGCGGAGCAGGTTGTTGAATACGTCGGTCAGCCCGTATTTGCCGTAGCCGCGACCACGGTCGACGCTGCCCGCAAGGCGGCGTTGAAAGCGAGCATCGAGTACGAAGAGCTGGAGGCGATCCTCGATCCGCTGACCGCGGTTGAGAAGCAGTCGTTCGTGTTGCCCAGTGAAACGCTGGTGCGCGGAGATCCGGACAAAGCCCTCGAAGACGCACCGCACCGCGTGAAGCGGCGTGTGTCGGTGGGTGGACAGGACCAGTTTTACCTGGAAGGCCATATCGCGATGGCGATCCCGCAGGAAGACGGGGGTCTGCTGGTTTACAGCTCCACGCAGCATCCGGACGAGGTTCAGGCCATGATCGCGCACGCGACCTCGCGCCTGGCCAAGGATATCGTGGTGATATGTCGTCGAATGGGCGGCGCCTTCGGTGGCAAGGAAAGCCAGGCGGCGCTGATCGCGATTATTGCGGCGATTGCAGCCGACAAGACAGGGGGACCCTGCAAACTTCGTCTCGATCGCGATGACGACATGATCATGACCGGCAAGCGTCATGACTTCGTTATTGACTACGACGTCGGTTTCGACGAATCGGGACGAATTCTCGGTATTGATTTCGAGCTTGCCTCGCGCTGCGGGATGTCGGCAGATCTGTCGGGTCCCGTGAACGATCGAACGATGTTTCATTGCGACAACGCCTACTATCTCGAAAACGTTCGAATCGTTTCGCATCGATGCAAGACAAATACCGTATCGAATACGGCATTCCGTGGCTTCGGCGGGCCGCAGGGCATGTTCGCGATCGAGTACGTCATCGAAGACATTGCAGGGGCATTGGGCAAGGATCCGCTGGAAATTCGTCGCCGGAACTTCTACGGCAAAGAAGAGCGCAATGTCACGCACTACCGGCAAACCATCGAAGACAACATCATTGACGAAATAGTCGACAAACTGGTGACGAGTAGCGAGTATGAGAAACGCCGCGCCGACATTCAGGCGTTCAACCGACGCAGCAAGGTCCTGCGACGTGGCATTTCCTTGACGCCGGTCAAGTTTGGAATCTCATTTACCAATACGCTGCTCAACCAGGCCGGTGCCCTCGTGCATGTCTACAAAGATGGTACGGTGCAGCTGAATCATGGCGGCACAGAGATGGGGCAGGGTCTGTACATCAAAGTCGCGCAGGTCGTTGCGGATGAGTTCCAGATCGGCATCGATCGCATTCGCAACATGGCGGCGGACACCAGCAGGGTCCCGAACGCGTCGGCAACTGCAGCGTCGAGCGGCTCGGACATGAACGGCAAAGCCGCCCAGAAAGCCGCGGCGAAGATACGGTCGAGACTGACCGAGTTCGCCGCGCGGCACTACTCCGTAACTGAAGCCGAGGTCGATTTCTCTGACGGCAGCGTGCGTATCGGTAATCGCACTGTAGACTTCGCAGAACTGGTCCAGCTGGCCTGGGCCAACCGCGTCTCGCTGTCGGCGACCGGGTTCTATCGAACGCCGAAGATCAACTACGACCGCTCGACCTTTTCCGGCCGGCCATTCTTCTATTTTGCCTACGGCGCAGCCGTTACGGAGGTGGTCGTCGACATGCTGACGGGCGAGAATCGCGTTCTGCGCGTGGATATCCTGCACGACTGCGGTGACTCGCTAAATCCCGCCGTCGATCTCGGACAGGTAGAGGGCGGCTATGTCCAGGGCGTCGGCTGGTTGACGACCGAGGAGCTTTGGTGGAGTGATTCCGGTGAGCTCGGCACGCACGCACCGTCCACTTACAAGATTCCGACCTGCTCGGATCTTGCGCCCGACTTTCGTGTCGAGCTGATGTCGGGTTCTGCCAATCGCGAAGACACTATTTACCGATCCAAAGCCGTCGGCGAGCCTCCCTTCATGCTGGGGCTTTCTGCATTTCATGCGATCCGTGACGCGATTGGGGACAGCGAGCGTTCGGCACCGAACCTGCACGCTCCGGCAACACCCGAAGCTATCCTGCGCGCCATCGTAGGGGACGGCAATGAATGAATGGATTGACGAGCTGAGCGATCTTTGTGCCGCCGCTGAGCCCGCAGTCCTCGTGAGCGTCGCGGGCGTCCGCGGTTCGGCGCCACGCGAGATAGGCGCCAAGATGATCGTAACGGAGACAGAGACGATCGGCACCATTGGCGGAGGGCAGTTGGAATATCAATGTGCCCGGGTTGCGGTTGGCCTGCTCGGTGAGGAGCAGCTGTCTCTACGAAGTTTCGCGCTGGGTTCGTCAATGGGCCAGTGTTGCGGCGGCGTCGTGGAAATCCTGTTTGAACCAGTGGCAGGCGGCATGCCCGCATGGCTGAGAGATCTCAGGGCGCTCTATGGTCAGCACGAGCCGGCACTGATCGTGACCGGTATTTCGGGCGATACGCCGATCAAGTTCGTGGCAACCGCACAACGGATTTTCGGCGCGGACGAGAACGAGATGGCGCCCGAACTCGTCGCACAGGCGCGGGCGAATCTCTCGGGGGACAGGCGGCCGCAACGCGTGGAACAGGCGTTTCTCGAACCCATCGTGGATCCTGACCTGAATATCGCCGTTTTCGGCGCAGGGCATGTGGGCACCGCGGTCGTCGATACCCTGTCCAGTCTCGATTGCAGTATTCGCTGGGTCGATAGCCGGCGAAGCATTTTCCGGCGTGTTCCCGCCAACGTGCGTGCGGTCGAGGCGTCGGAACCGGCGCTGGAGGTTGCCGCAATGCCGCCAGGCAGCTTCTACCTGGTGATGACCCACAGCCATGCGCTGGATTTTGATATCTGCGATCGCATTTTGCGCCGTGACGATGTGCGCTACTGCGGATTGATTGGATCGCTATCGAAACGGCGTCGATTCGAGAAACGATATCGACAGCTGGGCATTCCTCAGGCATCGATTGACGCGCTTGTCTGCCCGATAGGCGTGGATGGCATCAGTGGCAAGAAACCGGCCGAGATTGCCGTCGCGACCGCGGCGGAGATACTCAAAGTAAAAGAGGGCACCGCCCAGGCTGCGGCGCCAGCCTATCCCGACAACGTTCATCCGCTCGGTCGCTAGGGCCTGCTAAGTCGTGGAAGCTTACGTCGTCGACTGGTTGAACATGCTGCTCCGCTGGCTGCATTTGATTACCGGCGTTGCCTGGATCGGCGCGTCCTTCTATTTCATCTGGCTCGACAATCACCTCGAAGCGCCAACAGATCCGGTTGACGACGAAAAAGGGATCGGTGGCGAACTCTGGTCCGTGCACGGCGGCGGGTTTTATCACGCACAAAGATATCGCGTCGCGCCGACGCGACTCCCCGAGCGGCTGCACTGGTTCAAGTGGGAGGCATACACAACCTGGCTATCGGGCATGGCGCTGCTGGCCCTCGTCTACTGGTACGGCGCCGAGGTTTACCTGATCGATCCTTCGGTTGCCGAGCTTTCTAATAGTGCAGCGGTCGCTATTGCGATCGCATACATTGTCGGCGGCTGGCTGGTGTATGACCTCCTGTGCAAATCGCCGCTGGCGAGAGACGATCGCGTTTTCGCCGTCGTGCTGTTGATCATCACCGGGATATTGGCATGGAGCCTTTGCAAGCTGTTCGGTGGCCGCGGCGCATACATCCACTTTGGGGCGGTTCTGGGCACAATCATGGTGGCCAACGTCGCCATGGTGATCATTCCAGGGCAACGGAAGTTGGTCGAAGCGTCATCGCGCGGTGAGGCACCCGATCCGGCGCCAGGCATCAAGGCGAAGCAGCGCTCCGTTCATAACACCTACTTTACGCTGCCCGTACTGTTCGTGATGATCAGCAATCATTACGCGATGACCTACGGTCATCAATACAACTGGCTCATCCTGATTGGCATTTCGATCGTGGGCGCGCTGATTCGCATCTATTTCGTCGCCCGACACAAGGGCCAGGCGTCATACCTGCCGGTGATTGTCGCCGTGCTGCTGCTCGCGCTGATTGCTGCGGCGATCGCGCCGCGCGCCCAACCTGCAGATGCAGCGGCAGCGACGTTTGACCAGGTTCGCAATGTCATGAATTCCCGATGTACGACGTGCCACGCCGACGCACCGACGCATCCGGCATTTCCAGCGGCACCGCTCGGCGTCGTGCTGGATACCGACCAGCGTATACGGGCGGAAGCAGAGCGTATCCATCAGCAAACTGTTATCACTCGCGTGATGCCGATCGGAAACCTGACCGCAATGACGAACGAAGAGCGGCAGATAATCGATCGGTGGTACCGGGCCATGCAGGACTGATAAATGTCGAACAAGCTTTATCCGAGAAATATGAGTGGTTACGGCCAACGTCCGCCGGCGCCCAACTGGCCCGACGGCGCACGCACCGCCGTCCAGTTCGTCATCAATTACGAAGAAGGCGGGGAAAACTGTGTGCTGCATGGCGATGCCGCATCCGAGGCCTTTCTGTCGGAGATTGTCGGGGCCGAGGCGTATCCGGGGCATCGGCATATGAACATGGAGTCGATTTACGAATACGGTTCGCGGGCGGGGTTCTGGCGCCTGCATCGGCTGTTTAGCGAGCGCCAAATCCCGGTCACGGTTTTTGCGGTTGCAATGGCCCTGGAGCGCAATCCCGATGTTGTCACCGCGATGCAGGACGCCGGCTGGGAGATAGCAAGCCACGGTTACCGTTGGATCGACTACCAGTTTGTCGAAGAGGCCGAAGAGCGCCGGCATTTCAGGCAGGCGCTCGAAATTCATGAGCGCGTTTGTGGCAGTCGACCGCTCGGCTGGTATCTCGGTCGCTGCAGCCCCAACAGTCATCGCATTGCTGCGGACGAGGGCAACTTCACCTACAACGCCGACAGCTATGCGGATGACCTGCCGTACTGGGATTACAGCTTCGACACCCCCCAGCTGATGGTTCCCTACACGCTCGATGCAAATGACATGCGCTTCGCAACACCGCAGGGCTTCAATTCAGGAACGCAGTTCTTCGACTATCTAAAAGACACTTTCGACGTACTGCACGGCGAGGGCGGCCGCATGATGTCCGTTGGCTTGCACTGCCGACTGGCCGGCCGGCCGGGTCGAGCCGCGGCGCTGATCCGGTTCCTCGACTACCTTGCGTCGCAGGACGACGTCTGGATGGCAACCCGGATCGAAGTTGCCAGGCATTGGCGAACGGTTCACCCGCCAGTGACAGAAAGCTGATGGATACTCACGACTTCATTGCCCGATACGCCGGCATCTACGAACATTCGCCCTGGGTTGCAGAGCGTGTGGCACCCTATGTCGCGGACGATGATGACGCGGAAACGCTGGCCAGGATGATGGCCGACTGCGTGGACAATGCGGCACCGGAGCTTCAACTTGAGCTAATCTGTGCGCACCCCGATCTTGCCGGCAAAGCCCAATTAGCGGGAAAACTCACAGAAGACTCGACGCTCGAACAGGCGAGCGCCGGTCTCGATCATTGTTCCGCCGAGGAGTATGAGCGCTTTCAGGCACTCAACGCCGCGTACCGCGAGAAGTTCGGATTCCCGTTCGTGATGGCGGTTCGCGACAGCGATCGCAATGACATACTCGAGGCGTTCGAGGCGCGCCTCGAAAACGATTACGACCTCGAATTCGAGACCGCGCTGATCGAGATTCACAAGATCGCACGCCTCCGTCTCAACGCCATGGGAGCCCCGAAATGACGCGCACGATCAGCAAATGGGTGCAGCTCGAGCAGCCGCGGCTCGGGACGCGCGTGACGTTCGCGACGGATGAGTTTTTTGGGGCGAAGGAACGAATCATTGATCCGGCGGATCCGGTTTTCATCGCCGACAGGTACGACGATCACGGAAAATGGATGGACGGCTGGGAAAGTCGTCGCCGCCGCAGTCCGGGCCACGACTACTGCGTGATCCAACTGGGCGTGCCAGGCCTCATCCATGGTTTCGACGTGGATACGAGCTACTTCACCGGGAATTATCCCCCGCAGGTGTCGATCGAAGCGTGCTCGAGCAACCTGGACGTTCCGGAAGACGGCTGGCTCGAACTGCTGCCCATGACCGACCTGTCGGGCGATGCGCACCACTACCTCGATGTTCGTGACGATCGAATCTGGAGTCACGTCCGCTTACACATCTATCCGGATGGTGGCATTGCCCGTCTCCGGATCTTTGGCGAAATTTGTCCTGACTTTAGCGAAGTCGACGGTTTCGTTGACCTCGTCGCCATCGAGCACGGCGGCCGCGCGATCGCCTGCAGCGATGAGCACTACGGGAGCATGCACAACCTGACCGCTCCCGGCCGTGGGCTTAATATGGGTGATGGCTGGGAGACGGCCCGACGCCGCGGGCCTGGTAATGACTGGGTGATCCTCGCGCTCGGCCAGGCAGGCGTCATCGAACGTGCCGAGATCGATACGGCCCACTTCAAGGGCAACTATCCGGATCGCGTCTCGATAGAAGGCGCGTCGTTCGCCACAGATGAGGAGGCGGTGTCGAACGACAGTGCCTGGAAAACGCTGCTGCCCGAGGCGAAGCTCAAGATGGATCAGCAGCATTACTTCGACGAGGCCTTGCAGTCGATCGGTCGGGTCAGTCACGTTCGCGTCTCGATCTATCCGGATGGTGGCATTAGCCGAATCCGCCTGTTTGGTCAGGTTCATGGCTGAGCGCGCTGCCATTTCGCTTAAGCCCCGCCCGCTGACCAGAGAGCGCTTCGCACCCTATGGTGATGTCATCGAATCTGCCGCCGACAAGTCCGCGGCGATGAATGCGGCCCGGTTTGAGCGTTTCGACGATTTGTGCAAAGTGGAGATTGCAAAAGCTGGTTACGTCTCGATGAGCATCGCGCGCTGCCGAACGGCGACGAAACTGCCGTATTGCATCGACGTTATAGAGCGGCATCCGCTCGGTAGTCAGGCTTTTATTCCCTTGCAACGCTGCACAATGGTCATTGTCGTCGCACCGCCGGGTGAGTCTGTCGATGCTGCCGATCTGCGCGCGTTCGTCACCAACGGCAAGCAGGGATTCAACTACCACCGCGGCACCTGGCATATGCCGCTGATTGCGTTCGAGGCCGGGCAGGAATTCCTCATCGTTGACCGCGGCGGTAGCGGCGCGAACTGCGAGGAATTCGCGCTCGACGATGTCGTCATGCTGGAGGGTCCTTGAGCATCATGCAGCAGGCGTTTCGAGCATCCATCCTTCACTGCCTGTCCGATCCAGGTGGGGCGTCAAACCCGTCGGCGTACGAGTTCTTCGACGATGGTCTGCTGATCGTCAAAGACGGCGTGGTCGAAGCGGCGGGTCGCGCCGAACGTCTACTGCAAGGGCTGGCGGAAGACGTGTTGCTGACGGAACTGCCCGGCAAGCTCATCGTGCCGGGATTCGTTGACTGTCACGTGCACTTTCCGCAGCTCGACATTATTGCTTCCTACGGAGAGCAGCTGCTGGACTGGCTGCACCGTTATGCCTACCCGATCGAGGCGCGTTTCGAAGACGCGGATTATGCGCGAGAGGTGGCGTCTGTCTTCGTTGACGAACTGTTGAACAACGGCACTACGACGGCGCTGGTCTTCGGTACCGTACACCCGCATTCGGCTGATGCGATATTTGAAGCGGCCGAAGCGCGCAATATGCGTCTTATCGCCGGCAAGGTTCTTATGGACTGCAACTGTCCCGATGCGCTGCAAGACGATGCAGCCTCCGCGTACGAGGACAGCAAGGCACTCATCGAGCGCTGGCACGGCCGCGGTCGCCTCGGCTATGCGATCACGCCGCGCTTTGCACTCACCTCGAGCAAAGAGCAGCTGCGCGCCGCGGGCAAATTGGCGCGCGAATATCCGGACGTCTGGATACACACACATCTGGCCGAGAACAGGGATGAGGTAAACGAGATCGCAAGGCTGTTTCCGAATAGCCGAAGCTATCTTGATGTTTACGACAAGTTCGGGCTGCTTCGCGAACGCGCCGTCTTCGCCCACTGTCTGCATATGGACGATGAGGACCGCTCGTGCATGGCGCGTAAGGGCGGTGCTGCGGCTTTTTGCCCGACGTCAAACCTGTTCCTTGGCAGCGGCCTGTTCGATTTGGCGGCGATACGCGCTGCAGACATCCGCTGCGGTCTTGGTACCGACGTGGGCGGCGGTACCAGCCTGTCGCTGCTGAAGACGGCCAGCGATGCCTACAAGGTCTTGCATTTGCAGGATCACGCCCTGCCGCCGGCGCGAGCTCTGTATCTCGCAACGCTGGGTGCAGCGGAAGCGCTCTATCTCGAGGACAGCATTGGCAATTTTCTTCCTGGAAAAGAGGCCGATTTCGTCGTCCTCGACCC
>CAMYMR010000069.1:13249-14095 GCA_947259285.1 uncultured Woeseiaceae bacterium
GCATCTAAACACCGCCGCTGCAAAGATTGTTTCAATCGAAATGGTTATTTTTTCCCATTTGGCCGATTTTGATGGCGCAAGTCCTTGTAACGCAATATATTTCTCGGCCATGGGGGATAAAAACAATAAACTAAACAAGACTTTCCTGTTGCTATTGCAGCCGTTGGCGCGGCTGTTCTTACGGTTCGGTCGCGGCTACCGGGAGTACTCGGATCTCTCGAAAGCAGCCTTCGTTGTCGTTGCTTCCGAAGACTATGGCGTGCATGGGCGCCCAACGAACGTGTCTCGTATCGCCGCGATGACAGGCCTTACGCGCAAAGAAATCAGTCGAATCCGCGCGCGAATTGAAAACGGCGAGGCCGCGGCGACGGAGCGGGGAACGCCGCTGCAGGAAGTCGTCGCAGCATGGCACTCGATCGACGAGTTCCTTGACGAAGACGGTGGCCCGGCTGCACTGTCGCTTACCGGCGGCCGCGGTTCTTTCCAGTCACTGATCAAGCGGTCCGCGGGCGATATTCCGGAAGGGGCGATGCGCAAGGAATTAGAGCGAACCGGCGCGGCTGAGGTCGTCGACGGTACCGTGGTGTTTTGTCCACCCCGTCCCGAGAAGCTGCAAGCCGAGGAGGAAGTGGCCGGTCGCCTGCGAGCGGGCCCTTACCCACTGATGGCTGCGCTCGCACATAATGAGGTGGTCGAGAAAAGTAGCGACGCCTGGCCGCTCGAAACCGTCGGCCTCAAGGCGATTCGAAAATCCGACGTCGCTCGCGTCAGAAACCTGGTGTCAGTACGACTGCGCGCCGCGACCACGACGATTGCCGATCTTCTCGATGCCTATGCGACGATCAA
>CAMYMR010000070.1 GCA_947259285.1 uncultured Woeseiaceae bacterium
GGATTCGAACCTACGTAGGCATAGCCAGCAGATTTACAGTCTGCCCTCGTTGACCGCTTGAGTACCCCTCCGCGTACGCAAGCCGGGCATTGTCTAATCCCGACGCCTTACTGTCAACAGCTAAACGACTGATTCTTCATATTTCTGACACTCTCCCGGACAGCGCTGAATCCCTTGGCTGGCGCGGTTTCGCGCCCAATTCAGGCCTGCCGCGCCCAATGCCAGGGCTCGTAGACGAATCCGTAGGGATTGTCCCTCGGGTATGTCATCGAAAATCCGTAGAACGTGGCATTGTCGTCGAGCCAGCGGAACGCGTCCGAGTCTTCAAATTCCTCGGTCAGCGGCCGTGATCCAGGGGTCGCGACATCGACCGCCCTGCCGGTATGGTGCTCACTGAACCCGGGCGCCGCGTTGACCGTCAGAATATCGCTAAGTGACTGACCTGCATTGATTTTCTTACGTATTAGACGAGCCTGGTAGTCGATATCACGAAACCCGGACACGATCAGCAAGGTCACCCCGACGGCCTCCGCTGCCGCTACCATTTCTGCCCATTTGCGCGCTGTTTCCGGCTCGAGGGTCTGCATTCGACCCACGAGGTTGGGACCGACCTCGACGAGATCGACGGCCTCCTCGAAGACCGGCCTTCGACCGCCGAGGTTGTAATCCTCGGGAATGCCGAGTTCCTGGTGAAGTTCGCGTAGCATTGGGGCGATTGTCTCACGAGATAAGAGACTGTCCCAGCCAGTATTTTCGAGGGCCTATGTCCGAAGACACGATTTACAAGGCCGCTAGTGGCGCCGAGCCGTTTCGATTTGACGACAAGGTTGCCCGCGTGTTTCCGGACATGCTCAGGCGATCCATTCCCGGCTATGCCGCATCGATCGAGGCGATTGGCTCGCTGGCGGCACGCTATGTCCGCGCCGGCACCAACTGCTACGACCTAGGTTGTTCGCTGGGCGCCGCGACCATAGCGATGCGACAAGGCATTCTCGAGCCCGGCTGTCGCATTGTCGCCGTGGACTCATCGGAGGCCATGATCGAGCGCTGCAAGCGGGTCGTCGCCAGAGACACGACCCCCCCGGACCAAATGACCGACATCGATATTGTCCTCGATGATATTCGCGAGATCGAGATCGTCAACGCATCCATGGTCGTCTTGAATTACACGCTGCAATTCGTGGATCTCGCCGATCGCGATGCCTTGCTGCGCGACATCTGCAAAGGAATCAACGAAGGCGGCATCCTGGTGCTGTCGGAAAAGGTCGTCGATGAGAATCCTGATATGGAAAAGCTGCTCGTCGACTTACACCACGAACATAAACGTCGCAACAATTACAGCGCGCTCGAGGTCAGCCGCAAACGTGCCGCGCTGGAAAATGTTCTCGTTCCGGAAACCGTCGCTCTGCATCGCAAGCGCCTGAAAGCGGCCGGTTTCTCACACTCGGCGGTGTGGCTTCGCTACTTCAATTTCGTATCGATCATCGCGCTGCGATGACGGTGTCAGGCGTGCTCGATACCGACGCTCTCGCAGACTGCCTGGTTTCCATCGGTCTTTCCGACTGGCCGGACGCGCTGCGTCCTCTGTTGAAGCAGCGGCTCAGTTCGCGGTCGCACGGTGACTTTGAACGCTGGCGAGAGATTGTCGCCGCGCTGCCTTCCACGGTTAACGACACGCAGAAGTTGCGTGGGCTCTTGCTCGAACTGGCCCCATGGCGCAAAGGCCCTTTCAAGGTTGCCGACGTCGAGATCGATGCCGAGTGGCGGAGCGATTGGAAGTGGGCACGACTTCGAGACGCGAATCTCTCGCTCGAAGGGCGCAATGTGCTGGACGTCGGCTGCGGGAATGGCTACTACGCACTGCAGATGCGCAGGGCCGGTGCGAGCGTCGTAATAGGGATCGATCCAACCATCATCTACGTCATGCAATTCCTTGCGATCAACGCCCTGGAGCGAGACCCGAGGACGTTTGTCCTGCCGCTTAGACTCGACGAGATGCCGCACGCAGGACACGCGTTTGATACCACGTTTTCAATGGGTGTGTTGTACCACCAGCGATCGCCGATCGATCACCTGCGGCAGCTTCGCACGACGCTGCGACCGGGCGGACAGCTGGTACTGGAAACCATCTATGTTCCCGGAGAAGCGTCGTATGCGTGCACACCCCGAGATCGCTATGCGCGAATGCGCAATGTCTGGCTGCTGCCAACGATCGCCGAGCTGACCACCTGGATGAGGCGCTCCGGTTACAGCAATATCGAAATCGTCGACCAGTCCATGACGACGACCGATGAGCAGCGGACCACCGAATGGATGCCGTTCGAGTCGCTGCGCGAAGCGCTCGATCCCGATGATTCGACGCGAACCGTCGAGGGTTGGCCTGCGCCACACCGAGTTATCGTTACCGCGACCAGCCCCTGATCCATACTCGCCAAGAGTCAGCGCCAGACCACGTGGCTTGCTTTGTCGGCGGACTGTCTCGCCGACAAACATCCCATTTGCCCGAAGAAGGGCTAGCGGCCGCGGAACTAGCGGGAACAGGCACGCCACCGTTTGACTAATGAAAGGCGGGTCGGTAATTTCGGTCAAAACAGAAATAACGGAAATTTCGCATGAAGATGAGCCCCGCCGTCGAGAAGTATGTGTTGCACTGGGGCGAAATGGGCACCCGCTGGGGGACCAACCGAACCGTCGCGCAGATCCAGGCCCTGCTCTACCTGTCACCGACCCCATTGCGGGCTGATGAGATTGTCGAACTGCTGTCGGTCGCCCGCTCCAACGTCAGCACCAGCATTCGTGAATTGCAGAGCTATCGACTGGTACGAATGACGCATGTGCTCGGTGACCGGCGCGACTATTTCGAATCTCTGCACGATGTCTGGGAGCTTTTTCGCGTCATCATCGAGCAGCGCAAGCAGCGAGAGCTGAATCCGACGCTGACAATGCTCAGGAGCTGCGCGGAGGAAGTAGACGCAGAGACGGAAACAGACCCGATTACCAAGGAACGCATCCGCAACATGCTCGGTTTCGTCGAGTCGACCAGCAACTGGTACGAAGAGATTAGCGCGGTGCCGACCAGTACGCTCACCAAGTTGATGGCGATGGGCAAGCGAATCACCAAACTCGTTTCGAGATAGCGGCTCCCGGCGTTTTGTCGTCGACCGCGCTTCAGAATAGCGCACGCCTTAGCGGAGGCATCGCCTATAAGGGATTCTCCTGTGCGACGCAGGCCGGCACAGACTCCTCTCCACCGCCCTGGGCCTCCCGCAAGAACCAGATTGACTCCGTCAATGCGGACGCCTCGGGGCCGCCGTTGATCGTATCGGCCGGTCGATAGAAATAGCCGCCGGGCTGATACTGCCCCGTGCGCGCTTCCCCGAGAACGCACTCGCTGTGCTGGTAAACACCCGTAACAAGATAGCCCTCGCGAGCGGCCGACGATTTCTGCCAGGGAAGCGAGGCGCCCGGGTCGACTTTGAGCAGCCAGGTCCTCGAGCCATTGCCCGGGTCCATTCGAAGCTCTTTTGTGAATACGCCCGGAGTGGACGTCTGCTCCCAGTCGAGCACCGCGGCTTCGATGATAATCGGGGCACGAATTATGGATTGGGGATCGACGTCATTAAGAAAATAGAGAATGCGGGCGCCGTTGCCGGTACGAAGATTAAAGCCAAGGGAACCGGCCGGCAGGAACGCGTAGCCGCCCGTGCCGAGTTCAATGTCCGCGATCGTCATCTTGCCGGAGATCACGAACAGTTCCAAGGACCGCCCGGGCGAACCTCCGCTGGTTCCGGTCCATTCGGGCGGCAAATCGATCCGGTTGCTGGTGCGCCGCGTCTGTGGGTCCCCGGCGAGCTGCTTTGCCCGAATACCGGGCAAGCTCGCCATGAAAATATCTGCGAGTTCGTCGACCTGTACGAATGCCGGGTACGGCAGCTTCGGTGGCCCACTGGTGCAAGCTGACAAGATCAAAACGCACACCGCACACGAGATTCTTAAGATTGCCATCCCGCCGCCTTAACCGACGAAAAAAAGCCGCCCAGAAACTGGGCGGCACAATAAGCGGATGATGCGTTCAGCTGGGCATGAATCGCATTCGAATGATCGAGACATCAATGTCGCAATGCTTTTCGGCGTATCCATCTCCCCGGTCGGCGGTCTGCTTCGTCGTCGGCAATGACCGTTTGCAGGTAAGCAGTCATTTGAGGTGGCGTGTTGAGAGGGTTCACGCAACACCCGCCGCTGAGTCATGCATCCGGCATGGCAGCCGCCCACCGTGCCTTACAACATCTCATCTCCGTGCGTACCGGATTGGTACGCTCGGAATGCTACTACATCTTGTATGGGAAGGCGAATGATGCACTACATCTAGATTTCGACCGCAAAACCGACGACGACGGGCGCGGAAAACGGTAGGCTTGCCGAGTTACAAACTGTATTGGGAATATCCATCTTGACCGACACCATGATCGAGGGCCGTTCAACTCATCAGACGGCCGGTCTGTTCATCGGACCATCACTCGCCGCGTTGATGTTGCTCGGCGGCGCACCTGCCGACCTTTCTGATGCTGGATGGAGCACCGCGGCAATCGGCGTCCTGATGGCGGTCTGGTGGGCAACCGAAGCCGTGCCTATTGCGGTCACGGCGCTGTTGCCGATTGTCGCTTTTCCTTTGCTGGGCATCGCCGGCATCCAGGACACAACCGCACCGTATGCCAACAAGGTGATCTACCTGTTCCTTGGCGGCTTTATCGTCGCGTTCGCCATGCAGCGTTGGAACCTGCATCGTCGCATTGCGCTCACCGTGCTGCAGCATGTAGGAGGCAACGGTCGCTCACTCGTGGGTGGATTCATGCTTGCGAGCGCGATCCTCAGCATGTGGGTCATGAACACCTCGACGACGATGATGCTCCTACCGATTGCCATTTCGATTATCACCGTGATTCATAACACGGTTGGCGGACTCGATGAAGCCGCGAAACAGGATTTTCAATACTCGCTGCTGCTCGGCGTTGCCTACGGCGCAACAATTGGCGGTATGGCCACGCTGGTCGGGACAGCACCGAATGCACTGCTCGCGGCGTTCATGCAGGAGAGCTACGGCACCGAGATCGATTTTTCAAGCTGGATGCTCGTTGGTTTGCCGCTAAGCGCGATGATGTTGCCGCTCGCCTGGATCACGCTGACTCGCTGGATCTTCAAAGTCGACTTCAGGACCTCTGACGAAGGACGCGCCACGCTCCAGCGCATGAAGGACGACATGGGCCGCATAACCGTGCCCGAAGTTCGTGTCGGGATCGTCTTTACGCTAATGGCAGTTACCTGGGTGCTCCGACCCATACTGGTCAAGTTGCCGGGTCTTTCGGCACTCGACGACTCGGGTATTGCCATGGCCGGCGCCATCCTGCTGTTCCTGATTCCCAGTGGCGAGAAAAGCGATCCGCTATTATTGCGATGGAAATACGCCGAGCAGTTGCCCTGGAGTGTTTTGATTCTGTTTGGCGGCGGACTCACGCTCGCGAGCGCCGTGACCCGCACCGGCCTCGCGGAGTGGCTCGGCGGCACCCTTCAGGCTGTCGGCATGCTGCCCCTTGCGGTAATTGTCGTTATCGCCGCCGCGATGATTATCTTCCTTACCGAGCTGACCAGCAATATTGCCACTACCGCGACCTTTCTTCCTGTCGTTGGTGCGATCGCTATTGAATCGGGCTTCGACCCGATCGTGTTGACAGTACCTGTCACGTTCGCGGCAAGCTGTGCGTTTATGCTGCCGGTCGCGACACCACCCAACGCCATCGTATTCGGCTCCGGCATGCTAACCATTCCGAAGATGGCGCGTGCGGGTATGATGTTGAACATAGTCGGAATCTTCCTGGTATCGCTGGTCGCGCTATTCCTTGCTCCAAAATTTCTCTAGGGAGCCAGCAAAGTGACCAACGATTACCCGGTAAGCAAACGGAACAAGGTCCGTCAGCTGCGTGAGAAAGCGTCTTATGACCGCGGGACCGTGCACGACATCCTTGACTCCGGGTTGGTTGCACACGTCGCGTTTGTCGAAAACGGTCAGCCGGTCGTCGTGCCCATGCTGTATGGCCGAGACGGCGAGACCATTTTCCTGCACGGCGCAAGAAAAGCGCGGGTCATTCGACTCCTGGAGCAAACGGGAACCGCCTGCCTGAACGTGACTCATGTTGATGGTCTCGTGTTCGCGCGATCCGCGTTCAATTCATCGATGCGCTATCGTTCGGTTACCGTATTCGGGACCGCCCGTCTCATCGATGACCCCAATGAGAAACTGCATGCGTTGCGCATTATTTCAGAGTGCACGATGCCCGGCCGCTGGGATGAACTGCGCGAGTCGCATGAGAAAGAAGTTAAGATGACCGGCGTTATCGAATTGGCGATTGAATCGGCGTCTGCAAAGGTAGCAACGGGTATGCCGGACGACGAAGACGAAGACTATGCGATCCCGGTTTGGGCCGGCGTGTTGCCGCTGGAGTCGCGATTCACGACCCTGGAGTCGGATGACCGGCTCATCGAGGGTGTCGAAGCGTCGGCTGCGGTGCGCGCGATGCAAGGCAAGAAATTGTAGGGGCGCGCTCCTACAGGAGGTCTTGCGTGTTTTCCGCCTCCAGCCGCAGCAGCGCTTCTTTGGTATCAAGGCCGCCGCCGAATCCGGTCAAATCGCCGCTGCTACCGATGACTCGGTGGCACGGAACGACGATCGGAATCGGGTTCCGGCCGTTGGCCGCACCGACCGCGCGCACAGCCTTTGGCCTGCCAATGCGTTTCGCAATCTCGCCGTATGACACGGTCTCACCGTAGGGAATGTTCCTTAGCGCTTCGAGTACACTGACCTGGAACTCCGTGCCATTGATGTTCAGCGGAAGATCGAATTTCTTTCGGGTACCGGCGAAATACTCGTCGAGCTGTTGCCGGGCCTTTGTTAGCGGCTTCTCGTTGTAGATCCAGTCCGGCTCCGGGTCCCGGCGCATCGAGCCTTTCGGAAATCCGATCATCGACAACGCATCGTCCTCGCCGGCAAGCAGCAGTTCGCCAATCGGCGTATCAAGATAGCAGTAGTACATGGTCTAACCTCCAACCCCGTTTTCGGAGCCCCATAACAATAGGGCAGCATAAGCGCGCCAGGGCCGCCAGGCCTCCGCACGCGCCAGAAGTTCTCGTGGTTTCATGCGCTCCCGACCGGGCGCATCGAACGCCCGCAACAGGCCAAGATCGGTCGCGGGAAAGGCGTCCGGGTCCTTCATCGCGCGCATGGCAACATACTCGGCGGTCCAGTCCCCGATGCCTTTAACGGTTTTCAAGGAATCGCGGAAGCGATCCGTCGACTCCGCCGCATCAAAGCTGATGTCCCCGGCAACAACCGCGCTCGCAACACGTCGGATCGTCCGGGCGCGGCTGCCGATGATCCCGAGCGTTTCCAACCGCGCTCGCATGAGCCTTTGTGGCCGCGGGAACAACCGCGTGGGTGCCTGGGCCATGCCCTCGACTGCAACCTCGATCCGCTCACCGTAGCGATCGGCAATTCGGCCGGCCAAGGTGGTCGCCGCACTGACCGAGACCTGCTGACCCAGTATTGCTCGCACGGTCAGTTCGAATCCGTCCCAGGATCCCGGAACGCGGACGCCGGGGTTGCTCTTTACGAGCGGCCTGAGCACTTCGTCAGCCGATAACGTGCTGGCGATATCGTGCGTCGTCGCGTCAAGGTCGAAGATGCTCCGGACGCGTTGAACGATCGAGAACAAGCCTTCGGTGCCAATTCCGTGCAGCGACAGGGACAGGTGACCGCCCGCGTCACGAATGTCGACAATGCCGCCGACATCATCGATCGCGATGGTTCGCAGATAGCGCCCGTTTTCGACGCGCTCGACGCCTGGCGTTGCCCGTACCGAAAAAAACGCCAGCACTTGTTGCCAGTCGAACGGGAGTCGATACGGCAGCTGCACCGCGAACGCGCTCGAGACAACGGTCGATTCCTGATGACGGCGCAGTTCACGTGGCGTGCGTCCATAGGTCTTCTTGAAAGTGTCATTAAAGCGCCTGACGCTTCCGAAACCGGCCGCGACGGAAACGTCCTGCATCGAGAGTGACGTCTGATCGATCAGGTTCTTGGCGAAATGCAGTCGCTGCGTGTGCGCCACAGCGAGCGGGCTCGCACCGAGGTGCTTTGCGAACAGACGCCTGAGATGGCGGCTGGTGACGCCGAGCCGGTCGGACAGCCGCTCGACGTTTCCATCGTCCAGCGCACCTTCCGCAATAAGCCTGAGGCCTCTTTGAACCGTAGTCGACGTTCCCGCCCATGCCGCGGTACCCGGGGCGCACTCCGGGCGACAGCGCAAACAGGGTCGAAAACCTGCTTCGCCTGCCGATGCTGCCGTTCGGAAGAATACGGTGTTCTCGCTCTTCGGCGCGTTGGCCGGGCAAATCGGACGGCAGTAGATTCCAGTCGTCTTTACACCGATAAAGAATCGTCCGTCAAAGCGCGCGTCGCGGGACAATCTGGCGCGTTCGAAAACTTCGTTTCTGCTTTGCATGGCGTTTCCCATGACTCGCAGTATACGCGGGCGGCCTGCCAAAAGTAGCCAGAATCGGACCCCTATAAGTAAATCAGCCGGACAGACCTTTTGGCCTGCCCGGCTGCTTTTCTCGACGCTTGCGGTGCTTATGCAGCGGTACGTGCCTGCAAGTACTGCTTGCTCTCGAGCCAACCCTTAAGCGCTTCCGAGTCGCCAATCTGCTGGCCGTCGATGAACGCCTGTGGATAGCTGGTCGCCGACGCAACAGCTCGCAGAGTCGTGTCCGTGTAGTCTCGATTAAGCACCAGCTCCTCGAACTCGATACCGGCATCCCGCAGCATACCCTTCGCGCTAACGCAAAACGGGCAGCCTTCACGCGTGAACAGCGTAACGTCGTGCGGCAGGGCGCCGTCCGGGTCGATGTACTTCAGCATCGTGTCGGCATCCGATACGTGAAACGGGTCGCCCGGCTCCTCGGGCTCAACAAACATCTTTTCGATGACACCGTCACGCACCAGCATCGAGTACCGCCAGGAACGTTTGCCGAAGCCGAGGTCTTCCTTACCGACCAGCAGCCCCATGCCCTCCGAGAACTCGCCGTTGCCATCAGGCAGGAATGTTAATCGGTCAGCCTTCTGGGCGCGCTGCCACTCGTTCATCACGAACGCGTCGTTAACACTGACGCAGATAACCTCGTCAATGCCATTGGCCTTGAACGAGGGAACCAGCTGGTTGTAACGAGGTACGTGTGACGAAGAACAGGTTGGCGTGAACGCCCCCGGCAGCGAAAACACGACGACGGACTTGCCGGCGAATAGTTCGTTGCTATTGAGGTCGACCCACTCGTGGTCGCGACGGGTCCGGAACGTGACGTCCGGAATTCTGTTGCCTTCGAGATTCTTGAACATTTTCTTCTCCGATTGATGATGAATGGGTTCAGGC
Source organism: uncultured Woeseiaceae bacterium (assembly GCA_947259285.1). Taxonomy (GTDB): domain Bacteria; phylum Pseudomonadota; class Gammaproteobacteria; order Steroidobacterales; family Woeseiaceae; genus UBA1847. The sequence goes on from CAMYMR010000070.1 coordinate 9,477, forward strand.
CAGCATGCTTCGAAGCATCCAGGCATTTTTCTCATGGATTTGCATGCGCTGCGTCAGCAGGTCCGCCGTCGGCTCGTCATTGGCAGCATCGGCGGCGGGAAACGCCTCGCGCGCGGTCCGCACGACGGTCTCCTGCCCGATGGCCAGTTGGCGAATCATCTCCTCGGCCGACTCTTCGCCGTCACCCTCTTCTACCGCGGTCAGCTCGGCATATTCCCGATATGAGCCGGGTGCCCGGACGCCCAGGGCCCTGATACGTTCGGCTATCTCATCGACGGCGGCCGCGAGTTCCGTGTATTGTCCCTCGAACATCAGGTGCAGGGTGTTGAACTGGGGTCCCGTGACGTTCCAGTGATAGTTGTGCGTCTTTAAATACAAGGTGTAGCTGTCGGCCAGGAGCCTCGATAGCCCCGCGGCGATCGTTTCCCGATCGGCGGCGCTGATGCCTACATTGATTTCCATGGGATGTCCTACTGATTACGTTGTTGAGGGATGATAAGAATAGATTTCTAATAGGTAAAATGTTTTAATTTGCTCACTATATTCGTTTTTATCGATCAATGAAGACGCCCACCGTAAAGCAGCTTCGGTATTTCATCGCGCTGACCGAGAGCGAGCATTTCGGGCGCGCCGCGGAGCGCTGCTTCGTGTCTCAGTCTGCGTTCAGTAATGCGATAAAGGAGCTTGAGACCACGCTTGACGCGCAGCTTGTCGATCGCACGAATCGCAATGTGACAATCACCGCGACCGGCCGCGAGGTCGCGGTGCAGGCGCGCCTGGTATTGCGGGATCTGGATAGTCTTGTAGAGGCTGCGCGCGGCCAGAAAGAGCCGCTGACGGGCGAGCTACGCCTCGGCGTCATCCCCACGATCGCGCCTTTTATTCTGCCCGACGCGCTTCCGACCTTGAGAGAACAGTATCCGGACCTGCGTCTCCTGCTCATCGAGGATCAGACGCAGCGGATCTACCAACGCCTGATGCAAGGCGAACTCGATGTTCTGCTGATGGCCTTGCCCTGGGAAATGCATGGCGTCGAGCAGCTTTGCCTGTTCAGGGATGCATTCTGCCTTGCATGCCACGTCTCCACGAAACACGTCGATCCGCACAACTATCGGTTTAGCAGGCTCGACTCTGACAGCATCCTGCTGCTTGAAGATGGGCACTGCCTCAGAGACCACGCGCTGGCCGCCTGCAAGATACGTAATACTCAGAAAGTCAGCCGCTTCGGCGCCAGCAGCCTGCTCACACTCATCGAGATGGTGGATGCCGACCTGGGCGTCACTTTCCTTCCCGAGATGGCGCGCGGCTCGTCGCTACTCAGCAACACGCAGGTCAAGCTGCACTCTCTGGGCGAAAAGAGCTATCGTGAGATCGGCCTCGTCTGGCGCAAGGGCAGCGGGCGCGCCGAGGAGTTTGCTTTGCTTGGAGAATTCTTGCGGAGTTGTCGAAAGTTGCGGGCGTCGATCGCGTAGGCAGGATTGCGTATTGTTGTCATACTGGGGCCATAGCAACATGGTTTTGAAAGGAGCGCTGCTATGAAACATCTATTGCCTCTGTCGGTTGGCGCACTGCTCCTCGCCGCCTGTGCGAATTACGGTGAGCCCTCGTCGGGCACCCCGGACGGGGACGCCGCAGCACACAGTGGCGCCGCAACGATTAATGGCGAAGCCGTCTACAACAAACACTGCGCCGGTTGTCACGAGACTGGCATGTTAGGTGCACCCGTCGCTGGCGACGCCGCGGATTGGGGCGCCCGGTCACGGCTTTGGGATGCCGTGCTCCTCGATCACGCTATTACTGGCTACTTCGAAATGCCGGCAAAAGGCGGGCGCGTGGACCTGCCCGACGATGTCGTTAAGGCGGCGGCCGAGTACATGTTGAGAATGACCTTCCCGGACATGCAACACGACTGTAATCCGCCGGTATGCGGCGATGGCCAGGAATAGGTAACGGGCCTTACTCGTCCTTCATGGCGCTCGTGACTTCGACCGCTTCGGCACAGCGCGGATCCGCCGCCTGAATGTCGGCAATCATTTCGCGCGTCACCGGTATCGGGTCGCAGCCGTGGTCCTGCTCACAGATCAGATCGAACTGCGGCTCCGCCTTGATGTGGCAGCCAAAACAATTACCACCAAACTTGTTGACGACGTCAATGAAGCCGCGATTGCGAATGCTGCTGCCTTCTGCTGACACATCCAGCTCGAAAAACTCCCAGTCGCGCGTCGCCGCATTGAAGCCCTGCGGATGCTTTACCATGACTTCCGTTGGGACGAGCTGCACGACTGATCCGGGCGGATAAATGCCGCCTTCGGTCGACTCCGCAACAGCGACGGTCGCTTCGAGATCGCCGAGCAAATTGGCGACATAGAAATGACGAATCTTCGTCATATCTTCAAGACAATCAAACGAGCTGGCATCAATTGCCAGCTGCATGACCTGCGCTTTGAGCGGC
>CAMYMR010000071.1 GCA_947259285.1 uncultured Woeseiaceae bacterium
CGGCCATCTCGTCCAGGAAGGCGCCGATGTTCTCTCTCAGCGACAGGTCGATCGGGTGCGGAATAATGCCTTCGTCGACCTCGGCCGCGAGGTCGTCGAGTTTCTCGGCGCTGCGCGCCAGCGCCATCACCTCGGCACCGCCATCGGCGGCACTGGCGGCGATTGCACGACCGATACCGCCGGACGCACCGCTGACCAGCCAGGTCTGGTCGCGATAGTCCGCGTGAAAGTCCTTCCAGAGCAAGCGCCGCTGGCGATAGCCGAGCGCGCTGAAGCTGTACGCAAAACGGCTGAAGAAATGCAGGCCCTTTAGCGCGTCCAGCATCGGCTTATCGTCTCGCTTCGTCGGCTATCGCGGGGATAGCCTTCAGGTAGGCGGCAACGGCTTTGCGATCCTCAGGGGTAAGCATCGCCATGTTTTCCTGTACGGCCACCATTGAACCGCCCACGGTGTCGTACTCTGGCGTGAAACCGCTTTCCAGGTAATAAGCAATGTCACCTGTCGACCATTCGGCCGTGTTCTTGCCGGCTGGCGTGATATTCGGGATGCGTCCTTTGCCCTCCGGGTTGGGCGCGCCGCCGAGCCAACGGCTGGCTATCATGCCGCCGAAGCGATCGCGCCCGGTATGGCATTCGCCGCAGTGCCCCGCGCCTTCGACGAGTTCCCGGCCGCGCTGAAGCGCCTCGTCCGCAGACTCGAATTCGATCACCGGCCCAGCGCCGAGGTAACGCCACTTCCAGGCGCCGATGCCGCGCCGCAGGTTCCACGGGAACGCCAGCGTGTGTTCGGCAATTCGCCCGGACACCGAAGGCAGCGTGTCGAGATAGGCCTTCAGGTCCATCACGTCGGTTACGGCCATCTTCGCGTACGAGGTGTACGGAAAGGAGGGATAGTAGTGGCGCCCACCGGGCGAGATGCCGCGCTGCATCGCGTTGACGAACTGGATCATCGACCAGCCGCCGATGCCGTCCTGCCTGTGCGATGAGATATTCGGTACGCGAAACACGCCGTAAGGCGTCTCGAGCTCGAGTCCACCGCCCAGCAGCAGCTTCTTTTCCTTTCTCGCCCGCTTGCCATCAACCGGGCTAGCGTGACAGGAGGCACAGCCGCCGGCCCAGAAGATGCGTTCGCCGGCCTCGGCGACGGGGCTGTGGTCGGGCAGGTCCGATTCGGCGAGCGGGCGCGGCTCGGTAAGCCACCAGGCGGCGACCAGGCCAGCCGCCAGGAAAGCGGCAACCGTTCGGGTGCCGCGGCTCATCAACGTTTCTTCACGGCGTGTTTCGCCCGGAAAACGTTACTCGTCTTCGATCCGGTAGGTGTCGTGGCAGCCTTTGCAGGTTTCGAAGACCGGTCCGATGGCCGGCTTTGCGGCCTCGAGCGTCTCGGGGCTGGCCGCCAGGGCGGCCTCCGTAGCCACACGGAACTTGTCGAGCGCTTCGTCGAAGCCTGCGCGGTCTTCCCAGATCGCAGGTGCGGCCTCGGTGCCTTCACCGGTTTCGCTGCCCACGGGGAACAGGTCACCAAATCTCATCGACGCATCGTGCCAGGTCTTCAACGACGCCATCACGACCTCCATGTCATAGTCGCGCTCGCCCTTGAACATCTTGCCGATCGGCTTGGCGGCGTCGCCAACGCCTTCCATCAGCTCATGACGTTCGTGGACGGGATCGTCGCCGGCGCTCGCAATTGGCATAAAGGCTGTCGCAAGAAGCAGGAAAAGGACACGAACTGTTGCGGGGTAAGACATGATTTCGGCTCTCTGTATTGGTTTTGGATTTCGTTCCCTGTCTACCGACGCTCATCCTGCAAAGGACAAAAAGCTCACCTCAGCCGACCGGGACAGGGCGGTGGCTTCAAGGCGCTTGATTCCGGGAAACGCGGGTCTAAATTTCAAGACTGATTCTAACGTTAAAGCGGCCTTTTTCGAAGCTCGGATATACAATCGACATCCATGAGCGCAAAAAAACAGACTATATCCCTCGTTCTCGGCAGCGGCGGGGCCCGTGGCCATGCCCACATCGGCGTAATTCGCGCGATCGAGGAACGCGGCCTGGAAATCGTCAATATCGCCGGCACCTCCATGGGCGCGGTGATCGGTGGGATATACGCCGCCGGGAAGCTCGACACCTATGTTGATTGGGCGTATCGACTCGACAAGAGCGATGTCGTCAAGCTCCTCGATTTCTCGTTTACCTGGACATCCATATTCAAAGGCGAACGCATTATCGAAGTGCTCAGGGAACTGGTCGGCGATCGCCAGATCGAGGATCTCGAGAAAGGCTTCACGGCGGTGGCAACGGCACTCGATGAACAGCGCGAGGTCTGGTTGAACGACGGCTCCCTGTTCGGCGCGATCCGGGCATCGACCGCGGTCCCCGGCGTATTTGCACCGGTGGAACTGAACGGTCGGACGCTGGTTGACGGTGGTCTTGTCAATCCAATACCGATTGCCCCTACGCTAAATGACTCGACCGACATGACAATCGCGGTGAATCTGAGCAGCTTCGAAGACGACTATCGGCCGGAGAAAAAAGAAAAAACGCCTGTCGAGTCGCAGCGAGAGGACGGCTATCGGCAGAAGATTTCGCGATTCATCAACAACGTGTTGGAAAGCGACGATTCGAAGCCGTCGCCACCGGACGTAGCCGATCTCCTGGTAAAGTCGATCGACGTTATGCAGGGGTCGATCGCGAGACTCAAGCTGGCCGCTTACGCGCCGGACCTGACCATCAATATCCCGAGAAACGCCGCCACGTTCTTCGAGTTCCACCGCGCGGAAGAGATGGCAGCGCTGGGTTACGAACGCACGTGCAAAACCCTCGACGACAGGGGGCTGTGATCGTCAATCCGATGCCCCAAGCCGTCCGGGGCATGACCTTCTTGATAACCCTGGCTCTTTCGCCGCTCCTGCTGGTGCAGGGAATTGCAACGCGACGGTCTGTGCCGAAACTCCCCGAGCCGCCGGGCCCTCGTGAGGGTGAGACCGGCGACGGCCCGCCACTCAGACTGCTGATACTGGGGGATTCCGCGGCGGCCGGCGTCGGAGCAACGCATCAGGATCAGGCGCTGCTTGGACAGGTAATCACCCGACTGTCGGGGAGCTTTCGCGTGCAGTGGGTGTTAGAGGCGAAGAATGGCAACAGGACGTCGACAATGTTGAATTGGCTCGAGGCACAGCCGCCGCGGCAATTCGACGTAGCGGTAACGTCCCTGGGGGTCAACGATGTGACCTCGATGGTTGGCGCCGGCAAATGGCGCCGACAGCAGGCCGAGTTGCGCAGACTGCTCAAACAGAAATTCGGCGTCCGCAAGCTCATCATCTCCGGATTGCCTCCAATGCACGGTTTTCCGGCGCTCCCGCAGCCTTTGCGCTGGTGCCTTGGCGCTCGCGCAACGCAGTTCAATCACGACCTCGAATCGGACGCGGCGGCAGAAGACGGGGTGTTCTTCGTGGACCTCAGGTTCACCGCCGATACCTCTCTCATGGCAACCGACGGATTTCATCCGGGCCCGGAAGTTTACGCCGAGTGGGGCAGGCGAGTAGCCGCTGTCGTTTCGAGTCACTGACAGGCTTCCGGCCGGCGGTTCGATTTGATACGTTGCAGGCACCTTGATTTTCCTGGTGCGTCGAGCTTTCACTGGTCTGCATGAGTACGGAATCCATCTACGATCAGACGCACTGGGTGCCCGTGAAGCGTCGCGGCCCGTTACCGACGTACTACTATCACGAGCACTTCCTGGAAATGCTCGACTTCGTCGCGAGCCACTATGCGCATGCGCTGCTCGACTCACATGCCCGGGTTATCGAAGAATTCCATGCGTTGCCAAAGCCCGAGCAGTGCCTGTATGTCCGGCTGGTCAATCGCAAGGGCCGAGTCTTCGCGTCCAACAGGCTGCGTTACCCGGAACTCGGCGATACGCGATCCTTGATCGGCGTCCTTGCCGAGCGCGGTTGGGTCGGAGCGCCGGGAGAGCGGCATTACCTGGACGTACTCGGCCATTTGACCAAGGCGGAAATCAGCAACCTGTTGATGCCGATGTTTACGGGCATGAGTCGCTCGATGAAAAAGGACGAGCTGATTCAGTTTTCGCTCGAGCATTGCGCGGCCAAAGACTTCATGGCACGGCTGCAGGTGAACCGGCTGCTCGTGCAGCGCCATGTGGACGAAATTCGCTACCTCCTGTTTCTCTACTTCGGTCGCGTGCAGGATGGGCTGTCTCAGTTCACCATGCGCGATCTCGGACTCGTTCGCACGAACGGTTTCAAAGAGAATTATGAGCCGCGCTATTCTGATCGCGTTGAAGCGCTGCAGAACTACTTCTTTTGTGCACGACTGCATAGACTTGGCTCGGCCAACCCGCCCGAAATTGCCGAGCTCGTCGCGGAATCACCCGAGTGGCCCGATCCGGATTTTCCCACGAGCGCTGGCGTGCGCGACGAGCTGGCTTACAAGCTGGGGCGCCGGCTGGAGCGCTCTGGCGATCCGGCGCAGGCCCAGACGGTTTATGCGATCGGCGAATCAGCCAAATGCAGCGAGCGCGTCATCCGACTGCTGCTTGCAGCGGATCGTCACGACGACGCTGAGCGTCAACTGTTGCGATGTCTCGATGCGCCCCGGAGCGAAGACGAGGCGCTCATGGCGGAGGACCTGTATGCACGGAAGTTCAGGAAGAAGCGAACCTCGGCCCGGACCGACGAACTGCGCGCGGCGGAAACGATAGAGATTGACGAGGCGAACAGCGGTTCGCCCGAGCGCGCGGCAATCGAATACTTCGAGCGCAAGGGTCTCAAAGCCTTTCGCACCGAAAACCTGCTTTGGCGCACGTATTTTGGCCTGCTCTTCTGGGATGAGCTGTTTGCCGATGAAAACGCGACGCTGCATTCGCCCTTCGAGTTTCTGCCGGCAGCGCTTGTCGATGGCAGTTTCTATGAAAAGAATCGGGAGCAGGTCGAATGGCGGCTCGCCGGTCTCGATGATCCGGAAAGACTGAAGAAAGATCTCCTAAAGACCAGCACCACGAACTACGGCAAGGCGAACGGCGTATTTCGGTGGCGGCGGTCGATACTGGATGCGCTGTTTGCGTTGATCGATCAGGCACAAAGCGAGCCGACGCGGCAGATGCTGCGACGCCTTAGCACCGACTATAAGGATGCGCGGTATGGTTATCCGGATCTGATGATTATCGACCATGACGGCGTGCGCTTCGTTGAAATCAAGGCGGAGGGCGATCAGCTGCGGCGCAACCAGCTGCTGCGACAGCAGCAGCTACGGGAGGCGGGTTTTCGCGCCGACATTGTTCGCATACGCTGGGTGCTGGATCCTGGCCAGGCTTACGTCGTCGTCGACGTCGAGACAACCGGCGGTCGCGGTGATCAGCACCGAGTGACTGAAATTGGCGCGGTTAAGGTAAGAAACGGGCAGGTCGTTGATCGTTTTCAGACGCTCCTGAATCCGCAGCGGACGATCCCGACCGGCATCACCCGATTGACGGGCATCACCGAAGCGATGGTCGCGGACGCGCCCATATTCGCCGACGTTGCGGATGATCTCGAGGCGTTCATGCGGGACGCCATATTCGTCGCGCACAACGTGGATTTTGATTACGGATTCATCAGCCGCGAATTCAAGCGGCTGGGAAGGCCGTTTCGCTATCCGAAATTGTGCACCTGTTCGTCAATGCGCAAGCTGTATCCCGGTCACCGTTCCTATAGCCTGGCGGCGCTGTGCGATAACTATGAAATAGAACTCAGGCAGCATCATCGCGCGCTGTGCGATGCTGAGGCGGCCGCCGAACTTCTTTTATTGATCAACGCAAAGCGGGCGGCTGGCTCCTAGACGCTTGGCGACCTCAGGCGGGCTTGGGCGCGTAGACGCTGCACCAGCCTCTGGCATTGACCGCTTTGCCGGGGAATATTGAGCATCCGGCCCATTCTTCATCCGCCTTGGCCTGGAACAGGGCACAGTTCGCGCACTCCTGTCCGGCTTTATAGCGAGGCTGCTGTGACGCATCGATGGTGGTTGCGTCATGCACGTAACTTAACGACTTCGCCTGCGGATTATCCTCGGAAATTTTCGGCATGCTGCTGCTCGATTCCGGAGCGGCGGCCTCAGTAGGGGCCGATTCCATTGCCTTCGGCTTATCCATTGCGGGTGCTGGCTCGGCCTTCGGCGCGGCTGCGGCGGGCGCCTCGTCCTTGCCGCCAGAACAGGCGGTCAGCCCGATCATTGGCACGATTACGGCGCTGCCCCCCACGATTTTGAGGAATCGGCGACGGTCTTCTGTTGCTTTACGATCTTCAGACATTTTCTTCTCCAGGCACCGGCAATGGGCAGGCGCAGCCAAATGAGCGCTGGATTTTGGGAAACCTGCGCGCAAATTGCAAGGAGGCGAAATGATCAGGCACATGCCAGGCTCAACATCGCTTTGCGAGGCCTGCCCATCGGTATTCGGCGACAAGCGGCCGGTTTCGGGCGATAAGGGGCGATGATCCGACAGGCGGTACAAGCGGTCCGATGCAGGGCATGTTCATCGGACGCCAAAGCCGCCTACGATGAAAACGTCAGCAAAAGTGCAGGAGGCACGATTATGTCAACGGAACGAAAGGCGCTGGACAGCGCAGCGACGCGATGGGTAAAACCGAAGCGCGTCATCACCAAACTCGAGACGCCGCTTGTCGACAAGATCGACGTCGATAGCCTGCAGATCGATGAGTCTTACGAAGTCGACTGCGATCCCTATAACAGCACCGGCCAGCACCTGGTCGATGCCCTGAAGAAACGCTGCTAGCCGACAACGACCGCTGTCTTAGAGGCCGATTTCGCTGCCGCTATCCGCGGCACTGTGCCTGCTGGGCGGGCGGCTCTTTGTCGCATTCTGTCGCCGAGCGCTTGCGCCGCAGCGCATCGGCATACCATTCGTATTCGTCCAGGAACTTGACGACTCGTCTGTCGTACGAGGCTTCGATCGCATTACCGTCATCATCGAAGGCTTTGTAAACCTGAGAAACCGCAAACGCGCTCGGAATGCTCGGCGTTCCAAGTTCGGCCAGGATCGCGCGCAGGTTGACGAGGGCGCGAACGCCACCGAAGGGTCCCGCCGAGTAGGTAACGATGGCGCTGGGTTTGTAGAGGTACTCACTCTGGAAATGATCCAGCAGGTTCTTGAGTGCGGCCGGAACGCTGTGGTTGTACTCCGCGCTTACGATTACGAAGCCGTCCGCGGCATCCAGTATTTCGCTGACCGCCGTCATCTTCGGCGGCGCGTCTTCTGCGCTGAATTCCTTGTACATCTTGTCGAGCAGCGGAAGCTGATATTCCTGTGAGTCGACCAACGCGACGGAGTGATCGCGCTCTGCCAGTTTCTGGACAATAAATCGGGCTGCCTTGATACCCTGGCGGTCTTGACGTGCGCTGCCGTAGATGACTGCAGTATTCAAACTCATGAGTCTTTCCTGGTTGGTGTAATCCGGTAGCTATGCTCTCAGCAAACATGGCGGGCTCGCAACCGCAGGGACTCTCAGCGGGCCTTTGAAACCACCGTTCGCCACCACGCCGCGCGCTGCGTCTAATGAGTTGCAGGCCATCCGGGGAGAGGGTTGCTACACTGCGTGACATCACGATCGCTGGGAAGAACAGGATGCCCGGAAGAGACATACGATTCTTATTTGCGGCCCTCGTGCTGGGAGGTAACGTGCAAGCAGCGGAGCTGACGATCGAAAGACTGTTTGGCAGTCCTGACATTAACGGAACCCAACCGGTACAGCTTAAGTTTTCGCCGGACGGCAAGCGGGTCACCTACCTGCGTGGCAAAGACGACGACCTCCGCCAACAGGACCTTTGGGAATACCACATCGGCGATGCGACCAATCGAATGCTCGTGGATTCCAGGATGCTGGTTCCCGACGAGGAGCAGCTCGATGAGGTCGAGAAAGCACGCCGGGAGCGCATGCGCATTGCCGGAAAAGGCATCGTCGAATACACCTGGGCGCCGGACGGCAACAGTATTCTTTTCCCCCTGGCGGGCGATCTCTACCTGTTTCGTCTCGATGCAGATGCGGGCGAGGCTGTAAGTCGGCTGACCGATACCGAGGCTTTCGAAACCGACGCCAGGGTGTCTGAAACAGGGCGTTACGTTTCGTTCGTGCGCAACCAGAACCTGTTCGTGGTCGACCTTGAAAGCGGCAAGGAGCGGCAGCTCACAACGGACGGCGGCGACACCATTCGCAACGGCATGGCGGAGTTCATCGCGATGGAAGAGATGGACCGCGACACCGGTTACTGGTGGTCTCCCGACGACCGCTACCTGGCATTTACGCGGGTCGATGAGTCGCCTGTGGAGCTGGCCAAGCGTTACCAGGTTTTCGAAAACAGCTTCAGGATAACGGAAGAGCGCTACCCGTTTACCGGTAAGGACAACGTGCGTATCCAGCTCGGCACGCTGGAGCTCGAAACCGGTAAACGCGTCTGGGCGGATCTCGGCGACAACGACGATATTTATCTAGCGCGTGTCGATTGGACGCCGGACTCGGAGACGCTTGTGTTCCAGCGCCAGTCGCGTGACCAGAAACGCCTGGATCTCATGGCGGCGAACCCGCGAGATGGCGAGAGCCGAACCGTTTTGACGGAGACCAGCGAGGTCTGGATCAATCTTCACCACAACCTGAAATTCCTGAAACAGTCACCCGGCGAGTTTATCTGGGCGTCCGAGCGTTCCGGCTATCAGCACCTGTATCGCTATGACCTTGGCGGCAGGCAGCTTGCACAAATCACCAGTGGCGACTGGATGGTCGATCGCCTGCTCGCGATCGACGAAGACCGTGGTGTGTTGTTCTTTGACGGATTCGCTGACTCGGTGCTGGAGAAACACCTGTACGAGGCGCCGTTAACCGGCGACGAGCCCCTCAGGAAGGTCAGCGACGAAGCGGGCTGGCATGGCATCGTCATGACGAGATCGGCGAGCGCCTACATCGATTCGTTCTCAAGCCGAAACGTCCCGACGCGCGTGAGCCTGCACGCGACGAACGGCGAGCGGCTGACCTGGCTGGTCGAAAACCCGATGGATGAAAGCCATCCCTACTTCCCCTATCGTGAACGCCACCGTGTTCCCGAGATCGGCACCCTCGAGGCCGACGATGGCCAGACACTTTATTACTCTCTCCTCAAACCGTTCGACTTCGATCCTGCGAAGCGCTACCCGGTAATCGTCTACACCTACGGCGGCCCGGGTGCGCAGGTCGTCAATCATCAGTGGGGTCGCGACGCCGTCTTTCACCAGTACCTGCAGCAGCAGGGTTACGTCGTTTTCGCGCTCGACAATCGGGGCAGCGCCAATCGTGGAACCGCCTTCGAGTTTCCCATCTATCGGCAGATGTCACGCGTCGAGGTTCGCGACCAGGAGCGTGGCGTCAACTATCTAAAGTCACTGCCGTTCGTTGATCCTGATCGGATCGGAATTTACGGCTGGTCGTACGGCGGCTACATGACCTTGATGGCGATGATGCAGGCGCCGGATGCGTTCGCGGCCGGTGTGTCCGGCGCGCCCGTCACCGACTGGGCCCTGTACGATACGCACTACACCGAGCGCTACATGTCGACGCGCGCGGAAAATCCTGACGGTTACACGCTGTCAAACGTGTTGAGCCACGTCGAGTCGTTACGCGGCGGACTGCTGATTATTCACGGCATGGCCGATGACAATGTGTTGCTAAACCACAGCACACTGCTGTTTCGGGAGATGCAAAAGAAGCGCATACCCTTCGAGAGCATGTTGTATCCGAACGAGACCCACGGATTCCGTGACCCCGACATCAACGTGCATCGCACCGAGCTCATGATGCGGTTTTTTGACCGGCACCTGAAAGCGCCGAAACGCTGAGATCGCGACAGGCAGAGGTTCCGGCCGTGGTTTCCAACGGGTCCAGGGCGATGTGACCTGGGTCTCTGAATGGCTGCCAGAAAGGCGCTATAACGGGGTTCTTACCAGCCTGTGAGCCGAAGGCTCGTCAGTCACTGGAGCCCCATCGAATGTCAGTATTGGCAATGACAGCCAGTTTGCCGCATGGAAGCGGCGCATTCGATTTCAGGCATTATCTTCGCGACGACGACCCAGCGATCTGCTGATCCGCTTTTGCTGCCCCTGCAGCTGGCTGGCCATGTGAAAGCCCATGTCCGATGCTCGCCGGATATCGGCCCGCCTGTCGTCAAAGCGTTGGTAGGTGCAGTGACACGTTTCTGCATCGCAGGTGGGCAATGGCAGCATTGGCGCCTCTTCAAGCAAGAAACGTTCGTCGGTGATGCTTTTCGCCGCCTCACAGCATGCGTCACCGTGCGGGACTACCTGAACGCCACGGTAGATGTGTTTGTTCGATGCTTGCTGACTCTTCGTCGGCTGAGTGTTGGTTTTTGGCTTCTTGGAAAATATCGCGAACAGGCCCATGGATCAGCTCCTCTTTCAGCGCTACCCTAGCAATCCGGCGGACAAAAATCGTTGCGCTGCATCTCATTAGTAAGCGGAAGCGCGTCGCGCCTCGTCCGCCTTGGATGGGTTAGCCCCTGACCCCGGTATACTCGCGCCCTTATGTCCAATGCCACCGCATTCAACGCTCTGAACCTCGCGCCCGCATTGCTCGGCAATCTTTCCGATATCGGCTACGTGGAAATGACGCCGGTGCAGGCAAGCACGCTGCCGCATGTTCTGGCCGGATCCGATGTGCTCGCACGCGCCAGGACCGGTAGCGGCAAGACAGCGGCGTTCGGTCTGGGGCTTCTTAACCAACTGGATCCCGCATCTTATCGCGTGCAGGCCCTGGTGCTTTGCCCGACACGGGAGCTGGCGGACCAGGTGACCAGGGAGATCCGCCGGCTGGTTCAGACAATACCCAATATCAAAATTCTAAGCTTGTGCGGCGGCGCGCCGATCGGGCCGCAAAACGCCTCGCTGCAACATCACCCTCACGTAATTGTTGGCACACCCGGTCGTGTGTTGAAGCACTTGAAGAAAGGCACGGTGGATCTTCGCGACCTGCAGACGTTCGTGCTCGACGAGGCCGATCGGATGCTGGACATGGGATTTACGGATGAACTCGACGCGATTCTCGCGTTCATTCCCAAAGCGCGCCAGACCTTGTTGTTCAGCGCCACGTATCCTGAAGCGATCGCCAGCATGAGTGCGCGAGTGCAGCGCGACCCGATAATGGTCGATGTAACGGATGAAGAACCACCTGTCTCGATATCGCAGCGCTGGTGCGCCGTGACTCGCGACAACCGCGACGACGCGCTGCTGCGGGCGCTGCGTGCATGGGGCGGGGCGCTGAACCTGGTGTTCTGCAATACCAAGGTTGATTGCATCAAACTGACCACTTTCCTGCAGTCAAAGGGCGTCGTGGCCATCGCATTGCACGGCGACCTGGATCAGCCGCGGCGTACACAGGCGCTGGTAAGGTTCTCAAACAGAAGCGCGAGCGTCCTGGTTGCGACCGATGTCGCGGCGCGCGGCCTGGACGTG
>CAMYMR010000072.1:0-1369 GCA_947259285.1 uncultured Woeseiaceae bacterium
TCGAAGGCAAGCTGGTACTCAGGCTGACGATCGCTCCGAACGGACAGGTCACGATGTGTGAGATCGTATCCAGCGAACTCGGCGATGCCGATCTGGAGCGTAAGCTGGTGCAGCGCGTCAAGCTGTTCCGCTTCGAAGCCAAGGACGTCGAAGCGATTACGACCACCAAGCCGATCGATTTCTTCCCCGCCTGATCGAAAACAAGTTGTGGGCCCCATCGTCCGATAAATCCGGAGCCACAGGCTTGCTCGCTGTCGCTCGCGCGCCCGACTGCGTAAACTCTGCAGTTTGATGCGAGGAAGGCTATGAAACGGCGGCTTACAGTCACGGCAATCGTTATGCTGGCGCTCTCTGTGCCTGCATTGGCACAGCAGACGATTGGCGAGTTAATCCACGAATCCGGGCTCCGGGAAGGGCCGATCGCGCTCCGCGACGTGCCGGGCTGGAGTGCTTCACGAAAGATACTGGTTTGGGACCGCGGCTTTCAGTTGTCAGAACTGCAGGCGCGCTATCCCGATGCCAGTATCGTCATCGTATCCTCGCGGCAAGATGCGCTTGCAAACGCTGCGGGCGCCGGTGCTATCGTCGGTTCCTGTGACGGCGAGCTGCTTGACGCCGCAACGCAGCTTACCTGGGTGCAGATTTTCTCTGCGGGCGCTGAAAGATGTGTTGATGCCCCACAGATCGCCGGTGGCAAGGTCGTACTGTCGAATATGCAGAAAATGTCGTCCCCGACGATTGCGGAGCACACGATCGCAATGTTGTTGTCGCTGACCCGCAGGCTGCCGCAGTTCTCCCGGATCATGCAGGACGGGCGATGGGCGCGCGGACCAGCCGACACGGCCGGCATGTCAACGGTTGCCGGGAAGACGTTGTTGGTGCTGGGTCTGGGAGGGATCGGAACCGAAGTTGCGCGGCGCGCTAACGCGATCGGTATGACGGTAATCGGGACACGCAGTAGCAAACGGGAAGGGCCGCCCTTCGTCGACTACGTAGGACTGGCGGATGAAACGTTGACGCTGGCGAGCCGGTCAGACTATATCGTCAATGCATTGCCGCTGACCGATGCGACCCGAGGATCGCTGGACGCCGACTTTTTTGCTGCGGTTCCGCGCGGTGCCTATTTTATCAACGTCGGCCGCGGTGCAACTGTCGATACCGATGCGCTCGTTGATGCCTTGAGGAGCAAGCGGCTGGCGGGCGCCGGCCTCGACGTAACGGACCCGGAGCCGCTGCCATCCGATCACGCCTTGTGGAATCTCGATAACGTCCTTATTACCCCACACGTCTCAGCCCGCGGCGGCGACAGGACAAGGCACAGCTTGCTGCTGCTGGAAAATCTGAAGCGTTATCTTGCCGGCGATGCGCC
>CAMYMR010000072.1:1508-13767 GCA_947259285.1 uncultured Woeseiaceae bacterium
GAGTACAGCTGGCTGTCGCAGAACGGCGAGGATGGGATCATTCGCTACCTGTTTGATCAGATCGGTTTCGAGTCGCGCTGGTTCGTCGAGTTCGGTTTCGGTCCCGTGCAGTGCAACAGCTTGCGGTTGATGAAGTATGAGGACTTCAGCGGATTGTTGATGGATGGTTCATCCGAGAATGTGGATTTTTTCAATTACGCTGCGAAACGATCCGGCTTCGGCAAGGTCAAGGCCGTGCAGGCGTTTATCACGCTGGATAACCTGCAGGACCTGATACGCGGAAACGGTGTTCCTGACGATATTGATTTCCTCTCCCTCGATGTCGAC
This sequence comes from uncultured Woeseiaceae bacterium, assembly GCA_947259285.1. Taxonomy (GTDB): domain Bacteria; phylum Pseudomonadota; class Gammaproteobacteria; order Steroidobacterales; family Woeseiaceae; genus UBA1847. The sequence continues at coordinate 1,836 of CAMYMR010000072.1, forward strand.
GGTAACGACTATTGGTTCTGGGAGGCGCTCACCTGTGTCTCGCCGCGCCTTGTCTGTATCGAGTACAACGCCGGTCTGGGGCCGGACTTGTCGATGACGGTTCCCTACGACGCCGAGTTCGAGCGCTATAGCCAACATCCGAGCGGTTTTTTTCATGGCGCATCCTTGACGGCGCTGGCAACACTCGGCAAGCGCAAAGGGTTCTACCTGATAGGCTGCGACTCAACGGGAACCAACGCGTTCTTCCTTCGCGACGACATAGTGGTGTCGGACGTTCCCGCGCTGACGCCCAGGGAGGCGTTCCGGCCGCATGCCAACTGGTTGGGTCGTGGGATATCGGAAGCCGAGCAACTTGAGATTATGCAGTCCATGCCCTACCGGCAAGTATGAGCGACATTGTGCAGAGCAAAGGCGGGGCGAATCGTCGCGTCGCAATCGACGGCGCCAGCCGCCGCCGGATTTATCTTTTCCGGCATGGTGCGGTCGATTACATCGATGAAGGCGGCGAATGGGTCGCGGATCCGGACGTGGTCGACCTCAACGCAAGGGGCAGGGCACAGGCGGCGGCGATGGCCGAGCTGTTCGACGGCGTGGACGTGGATAAAGCGCTCTGCACGGGGCTCCCCAGAACCCGGCAAACCGGCGAGACGATCCTGGGGAATCGCAAGATCGAGCTCGGCGTAATTACGGAACTTGAGGAGATTCGGCCGCAAAAGGGGCAGACGGCAGGCGGCTATGATATCTACACCGATATCGCGTTCTCTCACTGGCGGGCCCCGGAAGACAACGCTCGATTCCTGGGGGGAGAGCGATACAAGGACTTTTACGCGAGGATCAGCGCGGCAATGCGCACATTGCTGGAAGATCCGTCATGGCACAACCTCGCGGTGTTTGCGCACGGAGGTACCAATGCCGCGGTGCTCGGGTGGGCGACTGGCGTTGGTCTCGAGGCTTTCGGTCTGCTTGACCAGTCGATGTGCTGTCTCAACGTTCTCGATTTCGACTTTGATGATTCAGGGCGACTGCTGCGCAAGACGGTTCGTGCGATGAATATTACGGCCGACGATCCGGTCATGAGACATCGTCACGCCGGCGACATGGAGATGCTCGCGCGGCGAATTCTGAAATGGCGAAGATAACAGCGGCAGCGATGAAAGCGAGTCTGCGTGCGCTGGCCGATGAAACTATTGCAGAGCATTCGGCGCGATTTTTCAAGAGCGGCAAGGGCGAGTACGGCGAGGGCGATAAATTCCTGGGGATTCGTGTGCCGACACTGCGGCAAGCGCTCAGGCAGTTCCGCGGCGCGCCCGAAGTCGCAGTGCTGGCGATGCTGAAGTCGCCTTACCACGAAGAACGCTTGTTCGCCGTCCTGTTACTTGTCGATGCATATGGTCGGGGCGATCAAGAAGCGAAAGACCGAATCTATGCGATCTATATGGATCACCGCGAATACGTGAATAACTGGGATCTTGTCGACAGCTCGGCTCACAAAATTGTAGGGCCGCACCTTCAGGGCGGGCAACGTGAGGTTCTGTACAGCCTTGCGGAGTCGTCATGTGTCTGGGACAGGCGCATCGCGATGATGGCGACGTATTGCTACATTCGGCAGGATGATTATCGCGACGCGCTGAATATCGCCCGCGTCCTTCTGCAGGACCAACATGACCTGATTCACAAAGTGGTGGGCTGGATGCTGAGAGAAATAGGCAAGCGCAACCGGGCCTTAGAGGAGCGATTTCTTCAGGCGAGCTATAAAGAAATGCCGCGAACGACCTTGCGATATGCGATAGAGAAGTTCCCGCCGGCTCGCCGCAAGGCCTATCTCAGTGGAAACGTCTGAGGGTTTCCCGCCGGTCGCGCGAAGCGACGCACGTATCCTGATCCTCGGCAGCTTGCCCGGCCAACGATCGATTGCCGTACAGCAGTACTATGCGCACCCCAGGAATGCGTTCTGGCCAATCATGAAAGCCCTGTTCGGAATCGAGGGTGACTACCGCGATCGACTGGCGCAACTGCTTGAGAACAGGATCGCGCTCTGGGATGTATTGCGCTGTTCGATGCGGCGAGGCAGCCTCGACGCGCATATAGAGCTCGGCAGCGCGCTCGCAAACGATTTCGAGACCTTCCTGCACAGATATGCCGACATTCGACTCATTGCGTTCAATGGTAAGAAAGCCGAACAGCTATTCAATCGATTCGTTGCCGGCACTGCGATAAACCGGAACATTCGCAAGACAGCTCTGCCATCCACGAGTCCAGCCTACGCGGCGATGCCTTTCTCAGGTAAGCTGGCGCAATGGCGGCGGGCGATGACGGCAGCCTCCGATGATTCTGCTGGCGGGAGTTGACAATGATCGGATACGTAACACTGGGTACCAACAGTTTTGAAAAGGCAGCGAAGTTCTATGATGAACTGCTCGCAGTGATTGGCGCGGACCGCTTGATGCAAAGCGACACATTCATCGCATGGTCCACCGGTCCAAAGTCGCCGGCAATCTCGATTCTGAGACCGTACGATGGCAAGGATGCGACCGTAGGCAACGGAGTGATGGTGGCGATCGCTGCAGGCTCACCGGAAACGGTCGATGCAATGCACGCAAAAGCGATCGAGCTGGGCGGTGCCGACGAAGGTGCTCCCGGCCCACGCGGCGGTAATTTCTACGCCGGCTATTTCCGTGACCTCGACGGCAACAAGCTCAACGCATTCTGCATGGTCGAAGAGTAGTGAACAAAGAACTCATCATGTTACCGATGCTGGGCATGTTAGTGCTCACGGCAGTCGTCTGGTTTTATATGTATGCCAGACGTATTCCGGCGATGAAAAAAGCCCGGGCACCAGTGCAAACGTATACGGTGCCTGAAAAGACGATCGAATTGCTGCCTGAATCTGTCAATTATCCGGCGTATAACTTAAAGAACCTGTTCGAATTGCCGGTCGTGTTTTACGCCCTGTGTCTTTTTCTCTATGTCACGGATACGGTCGATACCGCGTACCTCGTCGCAGCGTGGTTGTTTCTCGCGTTTCGCGTGTTGCACAGTATTGTCCACTGCACGTCGAACATCGTGATGCTGCGGTTTTATTTGTATGCAGCCGCGGCGCTGGCGCTATGGTTCATGCTGGGTCGGGCGTTCCTGGGGCTCCTGGCGACGTAGCGCGGGCACGGAGCCCTAAAGGGCGCTGTCCCCCGTTTCGCCGGTGCGAATGCGCCACACCTGCTCCAGATTGGTCACAAATATTTTGCCGTCGCCGACTTTGCCAGTCTTGGCCGCGTCGACCACTGCCTCAACAGCGCGCTCGACCATATCGTCCGAAACCGCGACCTCAATCTTGGCTTTGGGAAGAAAATCAACGACATACTCGGCTCCTCGATACAGCTCGGTATGCCCGCGCTGGCGCCCGAAACCCTTGACCTCGCTCACGGTCATGCCCTGGATGCCGACCTCACTCAAGGCATTGCGCACATCATCGAGACGAAACGGTTTTACAATAGCGGTTACGAGCTTCATTCGTTGGATCTCCGGAGCGGGCGTTTAGTGTGCGTATGCTAGCAATAGCCGATCTCCATGTGTACAAAAAAGGACGAGGCGAGACCAGATGACGGCATTGGCGGGGCTCATAAAGGAACCGGACGGACTGCTGTATTACGGTGCCGCTACCGGCTACGCCATTGCGGCTTTTAGTCTCGGTTTCGCGGGCCTGTTTCACGGTCATCTGTTAATCAATGCTGTTGCCACGCTGTTGCTTGCCCACGGCATGACCATCGCGGCTTATCTGATACACGAATGCGGCCATAACCTGGTGTTTTCCCACAGCCGTCACAACGCGGCGCTTGGTCGGTTCATGAGCTGGCTTTGCGGCGCTGCCTACGGCACCTACGAGGATATGCGCTACAAGCATTTCCGGCACCACGTGGATAACGACGATGTGGTCTGGTTCGATTACGACCGCTTCTTCGAGGAGCACCCGCGTCTTACCAAGGTCACGAGGCTGTTCGAGTGGTTCTACGTTCCGGCGCACGATCTCATCATGCATACGGTCATGATATTTACCTCTTTCATAATTCCGATGCGACGAAAACAGCGTGTTCGGAATGTGACGGTCATCCTGATACGCGGCGGCATCTTCGCCCTGCTGCTGTTCTTTGTTCCGAAGGTCGCGATCCTTTACGTGATCGCGTATTTGATTATGATGCATGTGCTGCGATTCATGGACAGCGTGCAGCATGACTACCCCTATAACACGACGCTGTTCGAGTACAAGAAACCGCCGCACAAGGGCGATTTCGAATGGGAACAACGGCACACATTCAGTAACCCCTTGAGTCTCAGCTTCTCGAAACTGAACTGGCTTACGCTGAACTTCGGCTATCACAATGCACATCATTTCGACATGAATGTGCCCTGGTATCGACTGCCCGAACTGCATCGCGAGCTGACCGGTGATGATCCTGACCTCGTCATCCCGTTCCGGTCACAGCTCAGGCTTTATCACGATAATCGCGTACGGCGGATATACAATCCGCAGCCGGAGGACTATCCAACCGGTCCGGACTACCTGCAAGTAGCCCGCTCGGGATCGGGTCCAGTCGGCGGGAACGCGGCGTCTTTTCTTACCTCTTTTTGATAAGGCAATGCAGCCTGCACGGGCGCAAGGCGCGGAGACGAAAATGTCAGGTGGAGATCAGGTAGGGAAAATAGGTTGGCTCGATATCACGGTCGCCGACGCGACCGGATTAAGCGATTTCTATAACAACGTCGTTGGCTGGAAAGAGCAAAAAGTCTCTTGAGTAATCGTTTCGATAATCCGGCGTGGCACGCAGCAGTAGCAGACCTCGTTAAGACGAAGACCGATCAGGGGGCAGCCAACGCCCTCGTTCAGGTGATCGGCACGGCGGTCGAGCACAATGCAACCTGCTTGCTGGCTTTCTACCAGGATGCGCCACCGCACGTGCTGCACCATACGATGACGCCGCGTCGGGCGCGCCACTACCTCGATCGTTACCTGGCGGGCCCGTACCTGCTTGATCCCTTGTACCAGCTCGCGCTCAGGAAGAAGAAAGCGACCATGTGCCGCTGCCGTGACGAAACACCGGACCGGTTTCGCTCGAGTGAATACTATCGCCAGTATTACGAGCGGACACACCTGGCGGACGAAATGGACTTCATGCTCGATACCGACTCAAACAGCACACTTGTTCTCGTGGTTGGACGCTGGCAGACGCGGTTCTCGCGGTCGGATGTCGCGAGGTTCACGCTTATGGAACCCATCGTCAGGGCTGCGATGCAACGAATCTGGGACGCATGGTCAGCGCGCCACTCCGCCGATGAACGTGACCTGAGCATGCACCAGCGGCTGACGCAATGCTTTGAGCACTTTGGCGAGAGCACGCTGACGCAGCGAGAACGACAGATCACGCAACTGCTGTTACGAGGCCATTCGTCGAAGTCGATTGCGAGAGAATTGGGCATCGCGCCGGGAACCGTGATGGTGCACAAGCGAAACCTGTTTTCGAAGCTCGGCATAACATCACAGTACGAACTGTTCTCGCTATTCATCGATAAACTCTCCGGGTTCTAGGTACCGCGCGATTGGTATTCAGGTCGTCGTCCGATGGTCTCAAAATAGATCAAGGTAACGTCGGGTCGCAAAAGGGTGTTCCGAACCATGTTTGAGTTCGATTTTGGTCACGGTGAGGAGCTGGATCTGCTGCGCGAGACGGTCCGCAGTTTCGCAGCGGATCACATCGCGCCACGCGCGGCAGCGATTGACGAGAAGAACGAGTTCCCGCGGGATCTGTGGCCGGAACTTGGCGCGCTCGGCCTGCTCGGCATCACCGTCGAGGAAGAATACGGGGGCTCGGGACTCGGCTACCTTGCGCACGTTATTGCGATGGAAGAGATCAGTCGAGCGTCCGGATCGGTCGGTCTCTCCTACGGCGCTCATTCCAATCTGTGTGTCAATCAGCTTCGACGCTGGGGCAGTGCCGACCAGAAGGCCCGGTATCTCCCAGCACTCGTGTCTGGCGAAGCCCTGGGTGCGTTGGCCATGAGCGAGCCGGGGGCCGGGTCTGACGTCATGAGCATGCGCACAACGGCGGTCCGGGAGGGCGATGACTACCTCCTCAACGGATCCAAGATGTGGATAACAAACGCGCCGACCGCTGATGTGATGATCGTGTATGCGAAGACGGACGTGGACGCGGGCACCCGCGGCATCAGCGCGTTCCTGCTCGAACGCGGTACGCCCGGATTGTCGACGCCGCAGAAACTCGACAAGTTGGGCATGCGGGGGTCCGATACGAGCGAAGTCTTACTGGAGAACTGTCGGATTCCGGTCGCGAACCGTCTTGCTGAAGAAGGCAAGGGCGCTGCCATCCTGATGAGCGGTCTCGACTATGAACGGGTCGTTCTGTCGGGCGGGTCGCTCGGCATCATGGCCGCCTGCATGGATCAGGTCATCCCCTATGTCCACGAGCGCAAACAGTTTGGCCAGCCCATCGGCGAGTTTCAGCTCATGCAGGGCAAGATCGCCGACATGTACACGTCGATGAACGCTTGTCGCGCCTACGTTTACGCTGTCGCGGAAGCCTGCGATCGTGGCAGGACTACCCGCTTTGACGCGGCAGGATGTATTCTCGTGGCTGCGGAGCGGGCGACCTGGATGGCCGGTGAGGCGATTCAGGCATTAGGCGGTAACGGTTACATTAACGACTATTCGGCCGGCCGCTTATGGCGCGACGCAAAACTGTATGAAATCGGTGCGGGTACGAGCGAGATTCGTCGTATGTTGATCGGTCGCGAGTTGTTCAACGCCACAAGGTAGTGAGCCGGGGCCAACCACATGCCCATCATTAAAACAAAAGTCGATCGGTCGTCGGATGACTTCAAGAAAAACGACGAGGCGCATCGGGCACTCGCGGACGATTTGCAGCAGGTCGACGAGTACATCATGCAGGGTGGAACGGAACGCTCGCGTGAACGACATCAGGCGCGAGGCAAGTTATTACCGCGTGATCGCATTCGCACACTGCTTGACGAGGATTCCTGGTTCCTGGAGATCGGCCGCCAGGCGGCATGGCAAGTCTACAGCGACGATGTCCCATCGGCCGGAATGGTTGCCGGTATAGGCCGGATTTGCGGAATCGAGTGCATGGTCGTCGCCAATGATGCGACCGTGAAGGGAGGCACCTACTATCCGCTGACGGTCAAGAAGCACCTTCGTGCGCAGGAAGTAGCCGAACAGAATCACCTGCCCTGTATCTATCTCGTCGATTCGGGAGGCGCATTCCTGCCGCGGCAGGACGAGGTGTTCCCCGACCGCGATCATTTCGGTCGCATATTTTTCAACCAGGCGAGGCTATCTGCCAAGGGGATACCGCAGATCGCGGTGGTGATGGGGTCGTGTACCGCTGGAGGCGCCTACGTACCCGCAATGTGTGATGAGTCGATCATCGTGCGCAACCAGGGAACCATCTTTCTGGGTGGCCCACCGCTGGTAAAGGCAGCGACGGGTGAAGTCGTCGATGCCGAAACGCTGGGCGGTGGCAGCGTGCATTCCAGAATATCGGGCGTTACCGATCATCTCGCCGACGATGATGAGCACGCGTTGACGATTGCGCGCGACATCGTCGACAATCTCAATGGGAAACCGGAGATCGGTGTGGTGAGGCGCGAGACCACCGAGCCTGTCTATCCGGCCGATGATCTCTACGGCATCGTGTCACGCGAGTATCGATTTCCGTACGATATTCGAGAAGTGATCGCACGTATCGTCGACGGATCGGAATTTCAGGAGTTCAAGAAGCTCTACGGGGCCACGCTGGTCTGCGGGTTCTCGCATATCGATGGCTATCCGGTCGGCATCATCGCCAATAACGGGATACTTTTTCCCGAGTCCGCGCAGAAAGGCGCCCATTTCATTCAGCTCTGCAATCGTCGTGGCATCCCCATTGTGTTTCTGCAAAACATCACGGGATTCATGGTGGGTAAAAGGGTCGAACATGCCGGTATTGCGAAGGATGGGGCGAAAATGGTCAATGCCGTCGCTACGGCGACAGTGCCCAAGTTTACGGTCGTTATCGGCGGGTCGTTTGGGGCAGGAAACTATGCGATGTGCGGCCGAGCCTACAGCCCGCGGCTCATGTGGATGTGGCCGAATGCACGGATCTCGGTGATGGGCGGCGAGCAGGCCGCACTGGTCTTGTCCACGGTCAAGAGTGAGGGGCTGGAAGCTCGCGGCGAGGACTGGCCGGAGAAGGAAAAAGCGGACTATGAGGAAATGATACGGCAGCAATACGAGACTCAGGGCAGCCCGTATTATGCAAGCGCGCGCCTCTGGGATGATGGCGTCATCGACCCGGTAGAAACGCGGACGGTTCTCGCCCAGGCACTTGCTGCCGCGATGAATCGGCCGCGAGACGGCGAGAGGCTGTTCGGTATTTTCCGTATGTAGCTGTACACTCCGTACGCATGCTTATATTCAAATTCCAGGCTGCGGTTCGGAGAAGAAACACCGGGGGCGTCGGCTCCGCCGATGAGCCGTGCCAATGAGTCAGCGAGCGGAGCAGAATACCGGCACGCGCGATGTGACTCCCGCCCATCGTTTCGATGAGGAGCGGCTGCTCGAATACCTGTCGTCGCACGTCGAAAGTTTCGACGGACCACTGTCGGTCCGACAATTCAAAGGTGGGCAGTCGAATCCCACCTATTTGCTCGACGCCGGCTCGGGTCGCTATGTCTTGCGGCGCAAGCCGCCGGGAAAACTACTCAAGTCCGCACATGCGGTCGATCGCGAATTCCGAATTATCAGTGCCCTGTATGCCGCCGGTTTTGCGGTGCCGCGACCGTTAGTTCTATGTGAGGACGACGAGGTTATCGGCACAACGTTTTTCGTCATGGGGTTCGTCGAAGGGCGAATATTCTGGGACCTCGATCTGCCGGGCCTCGAGCCGGCCGAGCGTGCGGCGATCTATGACAATGTCAACCAGACCATCGCGGATCTGCACAATCTAGACTACGCTGCTATGGGGCTGGAAGACTATGGAAAACCCGGCAACTACTTCGCGCGCCAGATTTCGCGCTGGACCGGACAATATAAAGCCTCGGAAACAGCTACTGTCGAACCGATGGACTCGCTGATCGACTGGCTGCCTCAGAATATTCCTGACGACGATTCGGCGAGCATTGTTCACGGTGACTATCGATTGGATAATATGATCATTCACCCCACGGAGCCAAAAGTCATCGCCGTGCTCGACTGGGAGCTTTCGACGATTGGTCATCCTCTTGCCGACTTCATGTACCACGTAATGATCTGGCAGATGCCGGAGATCGGAATCGGATCGGTCGGTCTCGTTGACAAGCCGCTCGACGAACTCGGTATTCCCGATGAAGAAAGCTATATTCAGCGCTACTGCGATCGTACCGGACGCGCTACAGGAATCAGCAATCGCAACTTTTACTCGGCCTTCAATTTCTTCCGTTTGGCCGCCATCCTGCAGGGCATTGCGGGGCGGGTCAGGGACGGCACGGCTGCAAGCGCCCACGCGGCGCAGGCCGTCAACGCGGTCCGGCCGCTCGCAGACCTTGGCTGGCGCTTTGCGAATCGAGGATAAAACGCGATCCGGTCGCATAGATTGGGGACACGTATGGCGCTGAACTACGACGAACTGATGTCGAAGTCTATCTACGACATTCCATTCAGCTACACGGATGTCGAGACCATGCTTTACGCCTTGAGCATTGGCATGGGCCGCGATCCGCTGAATAAGAAAGAGTTGCCGTACGTCTATGAGCAGGGTGGGCTGCTACGAACGATGCCGACCCTGGCGACTGTCCTTGTGCCGGATATGTTTCCACCGGATCTCGGCTGGGACTACAGCCAGCTTTTGCACGCGGAACAGAGAATGCAGTTATACCGGCCGCTTCCCGCCGCGGCCGAACTCTTGATCGACAAGAAGGTGATTGACGCGTTTGACCGCGGTCCCAACCGGGGTGCTTTGATCCTTCTCGAAGCGGAGGGCAGACTGGCATCCGACGACACGGTACTGTTTACGCTGGGCTGCACCGTCATGGCCCGCGGCGACGGCGGATTTGGAGGGCCCGCGGGCAAAGGGCCGTTGTCGCATCGCGCGCCGAAACGAGAACCCGACCTTAGCTGTGATATCAGTACTCGCGACGATCAGGCGTTATTGTATCGGCTGACCGGGGACCGAAACCCTTTGCACGCTGATCCGACCGCTGCGGCTGCGGTTGGCTTTGACCGGCCGATACTGCATGGCCTGTGCACCTACGGTATTGCCTGTAACGCCGTTTTGAAGACAATATGCGACTACGACTACACGCTGATTGAGGGTTTTGACGCGCGGTTTTCAGCACCGGTGTTGCCTGGTGATACGATCACGACCGATATGTGGCAAGACGGGAACATCGTGTCATTTCGTTGCAGCGTCAAGGAACGCGACGGCGTGGTATTACGCAATGGCAAGTGCACACTGTCAGCTTGATGTATGGAGAATGAAATTGAATGATCGTGTGAAGATCACCCGGAATGCGCATGTCGCCGAAGTGATGCTTAATCGTCCTGAAAAATTCAACGCCCTCGACATGCAGATGTTCGAGGCACTGGGAGCAGCGGCGGATACCCTGGCCCGGCAAGCGGACCTGCGCGCCGTCATTCTGCATGGCGCCGGCGACAATTTTTGTGCCGGCATCGACGTCGGCGTCTTCACGGATCCGAGCGTAAGAATCGATCAGGAATTGATGAGGCCAATTGACGGATCCCGCGCCAACCTGTTTCAGCGCGCTGCCTATGCCTGGCGCGAGCTTCCGGTTCCCGTTATCTGTGCGTTACACGGCGTTACCTACGGCGGCGGGCTGCAGATAGCGCTGGGTGCCGACCTGCGCTACGCGGCGGCGGATTCACGGTTCTCGATTATGGAGACCAAGTGGGGGCTGATACCGGATATGTCGATAAGCACGACGCTGCGCCATATCGTCTCAGCCGACAAAATCGCCGAACCAGATCGAAGCGGTTCGGGCTAATCTCGAGGGCCGAAAGCCTGAATTCGCGGACTGAATGTCGCCGATGGCCGATTAACTGTACGGAACTTACAGCTGCAGATTGGACTCAAAACGGGTGTTGGTCGGCAAATTGATATCGCGGTTTACGCATTGAACAGACTTCAGAGTATCGTATGGCTGGCGCTGTTCGCGCTGTTTGCCACATCAGTGCAGGCGCAACACGCTGCCGGGATCACAGTGGACTTGCCCGATGCACGCACGCTGAGTGTGCAACGCAAGGTCGAAGAGCTATTTCAACGCGGCGATTTTGACCGAGCCTATTTCATCTATCGTAATGAACTTGTTCCAGTTGGCGATAAATACGCGCAATACATGGTTGGATTTATGCATATGTCCGGTATGGGCGTGGACGAGGATCCGGTCGTGGCGTCAGCGTGGTACCGGCTCGCTGCGGAACGCGGAACGCCGCAGTTCGTCGGGGTTCGCGACATGTTGATGAGCGACCTGAGTGAGGAGGAGCGCCAACGATCGGACCAGCTGTTCCTCGAGATTCGACGACAAAACAGCGATCTCGCTATTTTGCTGGCGGCGATAAAACGCGGGTTACGCGACATGACAGCTCAGACGGGATCTCGCCTCTCTGGAGGCAGCAGCCCTCTCTCTGTCGTCGAAATGCGGACCTCGAACCAGACGAGAGGCGGCGTGAACTACTACCAGCGTGTCGAAAAGAAACTGGTGAGGGACCTGACGATGCTGTCGAAAATCGGTGATTTTCCGGAACTCGAAACCGACCCGGTTCGTGTCGATATCAATGAGATCGAGCGACTGGTCAACGATCGCCTCGAGACGCTTCAGGATTGATCTTTTGGTGGCCTGAGGCCTCTCGTAAGTATCTCTGGAAACTCGGCAG
>CAMYMR010000073.1 GCA_947259285.1 uncultured Woeseiaceae bacterium
AGGAAGAACGAAACAGCTCCAACAACAATCAACGTCGAGGCACCTCTTCCGCGCGCCCCGAATGCCGCGATCACCATCAGGCTGATGACTACTATGTATAGCCGTACCGGCATAGCGAGGTCCTGGCTGACGTAGGGGTCAAGCCATGCAGATACCGTCAAAGCGATGACGGCAACTGGAAATGCCGCGACGCCGATCCACCTGCCGCTGAGTCCGGCGATTACGAATGCGGCGATGTAGGCAACGTGTGCGAGCAGGAAAGCGCCGAGGCCAAAAAGAAACCAGCTTCGGCTGTCGCCGATCAGGGCAGCATCCCCCAGCCACGAAAACGCGAGGCCTGTCAGAATGACACGTCCGTAGCTGGATCGCAGTCCACCCGCATGGATGGCCAACACGATAAAACTGGATGACGCGACGAGTTTGGCGAAGGCGGCGGGAAGATCTCTTCCCGCCAACAGCAGCGCCACGAGTGACAGGCAGCCGGCGACGACAAGTGCAGTCAGGTTCCTGGTCGAAACAAGCTTCATGCCGGCATTCAAGTTCGCTTAATTACCCGAACTCAGCGATTTGAAGGCCGCCAGCGCCCGCTCGCGCGACGCCTTCAGGTCCACAACCGGCTCCGGGTAGTCCTCACCGAGCGCGATGCCCGCCGAATTCAGCACCTCTGCAGACGCTTCCCAGGGGTTGTGGATAAACTTGTCGGGCATGGCGCCAAGCTCCGGCACGAAGCGTCGCACGTATTCGCCCTGCGGGTCGAATTTCTTTCCCTGCGTCACGGGGTTAAAAATTCGAAAGTAAGGGGCGGCATCCGCACCGCAGCCCGCGATCCATTGCCAGCCCGCACTGTTGTTGGCGAGGTCGGCATCGACCAGCGTATCCCAGAACCAGCGTGCGCCGTGCAGCCAGTGCAATAGCAGATTCTTTACGAGAAACGAACCGACGATCATACGGACGCGATTGTGCATATAGCCGGTTTGCCAAAGCTCGCGCATGCCGGCGTCGACGATCGGGTAACCGGTTTCGCCGCGCTGCCATCGACGCAGATGCCCTTCGTCGTCGATCCATGGAAAGGTATCGAATTTGCGCTGAAGATTTCTGGCTGGCAGGTTTGCTTCGTTGTACAAAAGATTGTTCGAAAACTCCCGCCACCCGAGTTCACTCAGAAACGTATCCTCGTCGGGAGTCAGCTCGTCGACGGCCCTGTCTCCGAGCACCGAATACCACACCTGGTTCGGCGACAGTTCACCAAAATGCAGGTGGGGCGAGAGTCGCGATACGTAACGCTTGTCCGGGCGATTGCGTCCTTCGTCGTAGTGTCTGATTCCTGCGGACAGAAACTCAGCGAGCCTGGCTTTCGCCCCGGCTTCGCCCGGCTCCCACTCCTCAGCCATTCCCGCGTACCAGTTGACAGCTGGCATCAGCTCGAGATCGTCGAGTGCCACCCCCGCGTCGCTATCAAACCAGCTTACGTTGCGAGGCGCCGGCAGCGGCTTACGCGGCGGGATTCCCTTTTGCAGACAGCCGCGGCGGTAGAATGGGGTGAAAACTCGATAGGGCGTGCCGTCCGGCTTGTTCGTGTTGGGTGGTTCGAACAGTACCGAGCCGTTAAAGCTCCTGGCGGAAATAGAATTTCTCTGCAGCGATTTCTTGATCTCGGAGTCGCGAGCGACGCGCCAGGGTTCGTAGCAACGATTCCAGAACACGCTGTCCGCCTTAACGCTTCGTATGAGTTCCGGCAGAATCGTTTTGGCATCGCCGCGCAGCAGCATCAGGCTGCCATCGATGGTCCGGTCGAGTTCCGCGAGGCTCTGGTGGAGCCACCAGCGACTCGCGCCGCCCATTTTCCATTCACCCGCGTTCTCGTCGTCGAGAATATAGATCGGAAGGATCGGGCGACCTTCACGCGCCGCCGCATCCAGCGCGGGATTGTCCGCAATGCGAAGGTCTTGCCGAAACCAGACAATGACAGGTGAGGGATCTTGCATTGAATTTTTCGACTCTTGACGCGTCGGACTAACTCAGGAGTATAGGATAGGGCGTCCGACAAAGACGTATTCGTTTGTAACAAAGCAGCATGACAGGGCAAGGGAAAATATGAGAGTCGCGATCATTGGTGGTACCGGTTTCGTCGGAAGCTATCTTACCGACGCATTGCGCGCGGCCGGTCACGAGCCGTCCCTGCTGGTGCGGGCAGGGAGCGAGTCCAGGGTCAGCAAGTCCGCGCGGCCCCGAATTACTACAGGGGATATTGCGTCGTCAGAGAGGAATGTGATGCGGTGATCTACAACGTCGGAATCCTGAGGGAGTTTCCGTCTCGCGGCATCACGTTCGAAGATTCTCAGTACCAGGGGCTGGTGCGCACCGTCGAGGCGGCCCAGGCAACCGGAGTCAAACGGCTTCTTTTGATGAGTGCAAACGGTGTCAAGCGTCCGGGCACGCCATACCAGGAAACTAAACGCCGAGCCGAGGAACATGCGCTTGACAGCGGTCTGGACGTCACCGTGCTGCGCCCGTCGGTAATCTTCGGAGACCCGCGGGGGAAAATGGAATTCGCCACGCAGCTTTATCAAGACATGGTACGGCCGCCCATTCCAGCCGTCGGTTTCTTCTCGGGCCGTCACCCGGAGACAGGGGCGATCGTCATGTCACCGGTACATATCGAGGATGTCGCAGACGCGTTTGTTGCCGCGCTTCTGAATGATGACGCGATCGGCAAGACCTACTGCCTCGGCGGACCTGAGGTGCTGACCTGGACCCAAATGCTGCGCCGAGTCGGCGAAGCAACGGGCAGGCGCAAGTGGATTCTGCCGATGCCAATCTACCTGATGCGGATCGGCGCGACGCTGTTTGACTGGCTGCCGTTCTTTCCCGTTACACGCGGCCAGTTGACCATGCTTGAAGAGGGCACCGTTGAATCCCTCGCCTATCTTCGCCGTGAACAAGCGTAACGTCGACAGAAACGTACTGTTACAAGCCTACACACTCTCGACACCTCTCGGCGGTCACTCCTCGATAGATTGCTGGCTCCCTAAACTCCTACCATCAATCAGAGGATAAACCAATGAATGTATCTGTTTCCAAAAAGACGGGAATTCTGGCGGCCGCGGCGTTAACTTTCATCGCAGCTATTGCTAACGCCGGACATCACGGTGAAATGAAGTCGAAGGACATTGTCGATACGGCCGTTGGCGCCGGCCAGTTCAACACGCTGGCTGCCGCACTCGAAGCCGCCGATCTTATCGACACGCTGAAAGGCGACGGACCGTTCACGGTATTCGCCCCCACCGACGAAGCGTTCGCAAAGCTGCCGGAAGGCACCGTGGAAAGCCTTCTGAAGCCCGAGAACCGTGACCAGCTCACGGCGATCCTTACGTATCACGTTGTTGCCGGCAAGGTATACGCGGCTGACGTCGTGAAGCTCGATTCTGCAACCACCGTAAATGGTTCTGACGTCGTAATTGCAGTCAACGACGGTGGCGTTCGCATCGATAACGCAAACGTCATCATGACCGACATCGGTGCCAGCAACGGCGTTATTCACGTCATCGACACCGTGATTCTTCCAAACCAGAGCTAGCAGTCCCCTGAACGGCACAGGGACGTGCCGCCTTTATCGTCATGACCTTACTCGCTTCATTTCCTCCAGAAATCAACGTCGCTGTAATCGGTGCCAGCGGCGGCATCGGCCAGGCGGTGGTGCAGCTCTTGTCTGAGAATTTTTCGTCCGCTGGTAGCAGAATATCCGTCGTTCATGCCTTCTCGCGCAGTTCCTGCCACACGGAATTACAGAACGTGACGTACGGGCACATCGACCTCGAAGATGAGGCTTCGGTTGCCGCTGCTGCCGAGCTTGCGACGAAAGACAGGCCACTGGACCTGGTATTCGTAGCCAGCGGCATCCTCTGGCAAGGCGAGGAACTACGCCCGGAGAAAGCGATGCGGGAAATCGACATCAATGGTCTGATGCGGCTGTTCGCGATCAATGCTGCAGGACCGACACTCGTCGCTAAGCACTTCCTGCCGAAACTTCGTAAGGACGCGAAAACACTGTTTGCCGCGCTCTCCGCTCGCGTCGGTAGCCTTGGCGACAATCGCCTCGGCGGCTGGTACTCGTACCGGGCCTCCAAAGCAGCGCTCAATATGCTCCTCAGGACACTTGCAATCGAACATGCGCGGCAGTGGCCCCAATCGATCGTCGCGGGACTACACCCGGGAACTGTCGACACCGAACTGTCACGCCCATTCACCGCGCGCACGCCGGAACACAAGCTCTTCTCCGCGGAGATCTCTGCATGCCACCTGCTTGGCGTCATGAACAGGCTCGGCCCCGAGGATACGGGCCAGACCTTTGCTTGGGATGGCAGTCGTATCGTTTTCTAGCGCCTGCCGACAAGTGCGTCAGTTACGTTCTGTTACCAAATCACACACTCCCGGCACCAAATGCACATTAAATCTCGCTACTCTTTTGAGTCTCCGTAAACGCTGGAACGCACCTATGAGTCGTCGTGGAAAAAAGGCCCTGGCATCGTCGATATTCTTGTACGTTGGCCTCATCGCGGCCGCCGTATTTGTCGGTCAAACCGGCTCTGCTGCATCTCGAGACGCGGTCAGCCTGTCTCCCGTTGTAATTGGTGGAGAAGCGCCGGCGTTGACCATCAACTCGCTCGTGAAGCGCTCCGATATATGACCCGACATGATCATTAGACTTCCGTTCTTATTGCTCGCGTTTATGACAGGAAGCGCCGCTATGGCGCTCGAAGAGCCCAAATACGCCGTACTGGCCGAGGCGGCCCGTTACGAGGTGCGCGACTACGAGCCTTACCTCGTCGCCGAGGTGGATGTTCGTGGCCAATCGGCTGACAGCCGCGGGTTTCGCAGTTTGGCCGGCTACATATTCGGCGACAATGAGTCCAGCGAAAAAATGCAGATGACGGCCCCGGTCGAATCGCGCGCGGCCGACGACAGTGACGGAATCACCTACGCCTTTGTCATGGAAAGCAAGTACGCCATGGACACGCTGCCGGCACCGAACAATGAAGAAATTCGAATCCGCGAGAAGCCGCGTCGCATTGTGGCGGTCGTTCGGTTTTCAGGTCGGTGGACCGAAGCCAACGTAAACCGTCACAAACAGCAGTTGCTGGCGGATTTGGCGGCCGACGGTGTCGAGCCTCTCGGAGCCGTCGAGCTTGCGCGCTACAACAGTCCCTTCACGCCCTGGTTCCTGCGGCGCAACGAGGTCATCGTTCCTGTGAGCTGGCCCGCCCCAACGCCTTAGCCGACCGGTTGCCGGCACCGGGTCAGGCGAACTATAGTCTCCAGGCGTGTCAAATACATTCCTGCCACCGAATTCATGATGGAGCCTGACTTGCGTGCTTTACTCAGATCTTTGCTTTGTGTAACTGTCCTGCTGTCGACGCTTGCAACCGCGAGCGCGGCAGATCGAGTACGGGAATTCCGCGGTACAGGCAATACAACCACC
Source organism: uncultured Woeseiaceae bacterium (assembly GCA_947259285.1). Taxonomy (GTDB): domain Bacteria; phylum Pseudomonadota; class Gammaproteobacteria; order Steroidobacterales; family Woeseiaceae; genus UBA1847. The sequence continues at coordinate 5,480 of CAMYMR010000073.1, forward strand.
CCCATTTTTCAGGTGGAGGCGCCCTGGGTGCTCGACTGGCGGCTGGATGGCGATTTCGATGAACTGGTTGCGCTCGACGTAACGCTGGTAGAAGCGCTCACCGGCAGGCACATTGGCCGAGTCCTTCATACCAAGCGCAAAGGCAACGGTGTGAAGCTGTTCAATTCCGGTGGTCGCTATCAGCTACGTATCAGCTCCTCGCTGGCACGCTGGACGATCAAGATCGATCAGCTGACGCGCGAAGAAGCCGAGCTGTATGTGCCCAAGTAGTAAGCCTGAAACGAAACTGCGTTTGTTTCAGAAAAGGCGCTTTCAGAAGTAATCGGGTTCGTTACCGGGACGCCACTTGATATTGCAACCGATACTCGGCTTTTGAGTCGATAACGGCGGCCTGGACTCCAGGACGGCATCAAGCGCAGCGCGCAGGTCGCGGCCGTCGACTGCTACTTTATTCGAGGGGCGGCTGTCGTCGAGCTGGCCGCGGTAAACGAGTTTCTTGCCCGCATCGAACACGAAGAAGTCCGGCGTGCACGCTGCGCGGTAGGCCTTGGCAACCCCCTGGCTTTCATCGAACAAATACGGAAAGGTGTATCCCCAGGTCTTGGCTTCAGCCTTCATATGCGCCGGGTCATCGTCCGGATGCTTGCTGATGTCATTGCTGTTGATCGCGAAGATCGAAACGCCGCGCGATGCATAATCGCGGCCCACCCGCGCGAGTTCTTCGCGTATGTGCTTGACGAACGGGCAGTGATTGCAGATGAACATCACGAGGTAGGCACTCGCGCCGTCGCCGAGCGAATGAGGGACGCCGTCAGGGTCGGGTAAGGTAAACGCCGGGGCCTCGGTTCCGAGCGGCAACATTTGCGATTCGACAGCAACCATATTTTCGCCTCTATTTATGAGTGATCGCGCAAGCGTAACAAATCTTGCGCTTTGGCCACATGCGCGCCGGCCGTCGTTATGCGATCATCCCTCGGAAGATCAAGCGCTGGGGCGTGAGTGAGCGACACGGTACGACAAAAAGGCAGTGCCATAATGGTGTCCGCGGCCATTGTCGTCGTCATCTACGGGATGCAGATGGCGAAGGTAATTCTCGTACCCTTCCTCATCGCGGTTTTCCTTGCGCTCATTACCGTAAGACCAATGCTCTGGTTGCAGGAAAAGCGTGTACCGGCGATCCTGGCGGCGTTGGTCATCGTGTCGGTGATCATGCTGATCCTCGGCATGGTCGGCACAATCCTGGGCACGTCCATCGCGGAATTTACGGCAGCCCTTCCAGCCTACCAGGCGAGGCTCGATACGATCGTCGATGGCGCGGTGAAGTTTATCGCAGAGAACGTCCGGGGTGACGAGTCCATCGAGAGCCTGGGTGACATGATCGATCCCGGCTGGGCCATGGGCCTCGCAGCAACCCTTCTGAACAGCCTCAAGGATGTATTGACGAATACGTTCCTGATCGTCTTCACGATGATCTTTATTTTGCTCGAGGCGTCCAGTGGTCAGACAAAGTTCGAAGCGGCGTTCGGTCGCAGCGAACGATCCATGGATGGGCCGCGGGTGTTTCTGCAAAACCTCGGTCGATATCTCGGCATCAAAACGGTAGTCAGCATAGCGACGGGATTGTGCGCGGGTGTCCTGACGTGGTCGTTCGGCGTCGATTTTCCGCTGCTGTGGGCGATGCTGGCGTTTCTACTCAACTATGTTCCCACCATAGGATCCATCATCGCCGCCGTCCCCGCCGTATTGCTGGCGCTGGTGCAGCTTGGGCCGGGCGAAGCCGGCGCGACTGCCATTGGATTCGTTGGCATTAACATAATCTTCGGCAACTTTCTGGAGCCACGGCTGATGGGCTACGGCGTCGGTATTTCGCCGCTCATTGTTTTTGTTGGCCTGGTCTTCTGGGGTTGGGTATTCGGACCGGTTGGCATGCTGTTGTCGGTGCCGCTGACAATGACCCTGAAACTTGCGTTGGAGAGCGACGAGCGCACGCGCTGGGTCGCCGTCCTTCTTGGGTCAGAACGTGACGCCGTGCACGAACTTGAGCGAATGGCGTCAGAAGATGCCGCAGAGGCGGATCAGGCCACGTCTTCGTCTTCGTAATCGTTGACGACGGGCTCGGTTTCTTCAATGGTCTCCAGCAGATTGATGGCCACTGCCACGAAGTCCGTATCCGTAATGATTCCAACGAGTTCGTCGTTGTCCATTACGGGCAGGCATCCGATCTTGTGCTTTTCAATAAACAGGGCTGCATGTCGCAAGCTGGCATGGACTTCCACGGTCGCAACGTCTCTGACCATCGCATCTTCCACGAGGATTTCATTCGCATGAATGCGGTTCTGGGGATCCCGCAAGAAGCTGTCCGTTGCCGCCAGCACGTTGGTCAAGGTCACGAGGCCAATCAGTTTGTCGTCGTTCAGAACCGGAATATGGTGGATACGATGATCGTGCATCAGCGTGCGGGCTTCGGCCAGAGTTGCTGACGGAGACAACGTAATCAGGTTGGTACTCATGATGGCTTCGATGCTGAACATGACCGTACCCTTCTTGTTCTACCTGACTTCAGTCTAGCCATACGTGGCTAAAGTGCCATTGCGAGAAACACGTATTGGGGTGCAGAGGAGGCTGGCGTTAGCATCGTCTACACCATCAACTTCCCTCCGGACTCACAGTTTGCAGGACCGGAGGGGTAGTCTAGACTGAACAGCCCTCGATCGAGTTGGTCTGATTCATTATGAACAAGCGATTCGTATTGCCCGTGTTGCTGCTGGTGTTGCCATGCATGGCCGCGGGCGAAGAGCGGGACGCCACAGACATCGTCCGAGACGCCGTGGATCACTGGCGGGGCTTGTCTTCCTACACCGAAATGACGATGGTAATTCATCGCCCGGACTGGGAACGCTCCATGACGATGCGCGCCTGGACCAAAGGTCAGGACCAATCCCTGGTTAGAGTCGTTGAGCCGAAGAAAGATCGGGGCAACGGTACCCTGACCGATGACGACAGTATGTGGACGTTTTCTCCGAAGGTGAACCGGGTCATCAAGATTCCTTCATCGATGATGGGACAAAGCTGGATGGGGTCCGATTTTTCCAACAAGGACGTCGCACGTGCTGACGACATTATTGACCAATACGATCACACGATCCTGGGTCGTGAATCCATCGATGGCATTGTCGTTTACGAAATCGAGTCGGTACCCCACGAGGACGCAGCCGTCGTCTGGGGAAAGGAAGTTCTCAAGATTCGCGACGACCACGTCGTAGTCGAGCATGCGTTTTACGACCAGGATGGCGAGCTCGTCAAGAAGCTGGTGTCCTTGGACATTGGAGAAATGGGCGGTCGTACCATCGCGAAGCGGCAGCGCATGGGCAAGATCGACAAGCCCGAGGAGTGGACCGAAATTGGCGTAATCGAAGTCGAGTACGAGATCGAACTGAAGGACAGTCTGTTTACCTTATCGAACCTCCGCAATCCGCGAGACTGACGTGAGGAAGCTCGTTCTTCGACCGATTTGTCACCCAGGCGTCAACGGGTTGACCGACTCCAGGCGGCACTCATGAATATCGTAGCTCGGTTAGCGTGGCGCAACCTGTGGCGTCACCGGCGACGGACATGGTTGACGGTCGGCGCAATGGTGTTTTCAAACACGCTGCTGGTGTTCATGATTTCCATGCAGTTCGGCATGTACGACCTCATGATCGATAACACGCTGAAAGTGTTCACCGGGCACATGCAGGTCCAGGCGCCGGGGTACAAGGACGACCAGAAAATGCGCCAGACGGTGCCGGACATCGTTCCGCTGGCTGGCAGACTGCGTGCCGAATTTCCGACGGAGAAGATAGCGGCTCGCGGCTGGGCGTTCGCGCTGGCCTCGAGTGAAGAGCGCAGCTATGGGGTTGGCATTTTCGGCGTGGAGCCTGAGTACGAGCCGCAGGTGTCGAGTATTCCAGGACTGATCGCAGAGGGTCGCTACCTGCAGCAGTCGGATGCGCCGGAGATCGTTATTGGCGCGGTGCTTGCCCGCAACCTGCGCGTGGGGATCGGTGATGAACTGACGCTTTTGGGCAGCGGTCGGGACGGATCGTTTGCAGCCGCGGTCGCAACCGTTGTCGGCATTTTCGAAAGCGGCGTGCCTGACGTTGACCGCAGTTTTGCGCAGATGCCGATCGTGGCGTTCCAGGACGTGTTCTTCATGGAGGGCGCCGGTCACCAGGTTGTTATCAGTGCGCCTACGCTTGAAGAGGCGGAACGGATTCTTCCGGACATCGACGCGGCGTTGCCGTCCGATGAGGGCCTCGTCATGCACGACTGGGATGCGCTGCAGCCCGGCCTGAAGCAGGCGATAAAGGCTGACATGAGCAGCGCATTTTTCATGTACGGCATTCTCGTCGTTCTCGTTGCTTTCAGCGTGCTCAACACTCAGCTGATGTCGGTGCTCGAGCGCACCCATGAGTTCGGCATCGTCATGTCGCTGGGGTTGAAGCCCGGTCAGCTGGGACGTCTGGTGATGCTGGAGACCGCCATGCTCGGCCTGATCGGTTTCGTTCTCGGTGCGATCGGCGGCGTGATCGTTACCTCCTATTTCAGCGCGAACGGCCTGTCGATTCCCGGCATGGAAGAGATGGCGGCGAACTTCAACCTGCCGCCACGCATCTACTTCCAGGCGACGCCCTGGACGATGGCCATCGGGCCTTTCGTCGTGTTCGTGTTTACTTTGCTGGCCGCGGTCTACCCGGCGCTGCGCCTCCACAAGCTGCATCCGGTCGAAGCGATGAGGGTGAACTGATGCGCATGCTGCCGGTCCTCACCCGACTTGCCTGGCGCTATTTGTGGCGCAACCATCGGCGCACCATCATTATGGTTAGCGCGATCTCTGTTGGTGTCTGGTCCATGATCTTCATGACGGCACTGTCGCGCGGCATGGTGGACCAGGTAATCGAAGACGGCGTAAGCGCGCTACCGGGTCACGTGCAGGTCCACAACCCGAAGTTTCTCGACGACCCAAGTGTGGTGAACCGCATCCCGATTGGCGACGCTGAGCTTTCGAGGGCGTTTAGCTCAACCGATTTCAAGGCCTGGGCGAGCCGCGTCAGGGTGCCGGCGGTGATTGCCAGCGAATACGAGTCGCGCGGCGTGACGCTGCTGGGTATCGATCCGGTCGCCGAACGCGAGTTCGGCTACCTGTCTTACGACGATGTCGAAGGCCGCTTCCTGGAGGACGCCGACGACAACGGTATCGTCATCGGCCGAAAACTCGCCGACAAGCTGGAGACCAGGGTCGGCAAGCGCGTCGTGCTGATGAGCCAGGATCCCGACAATGAAATCGCGGATCGCGGTTTTCGTATCGTGGGGCTGTTCGATGCGGAAGTGCCGGCGTTCGAAGAAGGCAACGTGTTCATCGGCAAGAGAACAGCACAGAAGATGTTGCACATCGGGGACACGACGACCGAGATTGTCTTCCTGGGTGACAACTACCGGGATATCGAACCGACTTACGACAAGGTCCTTGCGAGTATCGATGGTTCGCTCGACGTCAGTCGCTGGAGCGAGGTCGCAACCTACCTCGGCTCGATGCTAACGGTGATGGACGGTTTCGTGTTGATCTTCATGGTTGTGATTTTCCTGGCTTTGTCGTTCGGACTGGTGAACACGTTGGTCATGGCGGTGTTCGAACGCGTGCGCGAAATCGGCCTGATGCTCGCACTCGGCATGAAGCCGTCCAATATTCTCGGCCAGATCATTATCGAATCGATGCTGCTGCTGCTGGTTGGCCTCGTCATCGGCAACCTGCTTGCCGTGGCGACAATACACCCGCTTCGCGGCGGCATCGACATTTCGGTCGTAGCCGAAGGCATGGAGATGATGGGCGCTGCCAGCGTGCTGTATCCCAGGCTATACGTGAGCGACATGATTCTGGCAAACGTGATCGTGTTGTTTCTTGGTTTCCTCGCGAGCCTGTCTCCGGCCTGGCGCGCGTCGCGCTATGAGCCGGTCGAAGCAATTACAAAGGTGGGATGATGACAGCGGTACGTTGCGTAGATTTGTGCAAGACCTACAGGCAAGGCGATGAAGATATCAAGGCGCTCGATCACGTCAGTATCGACATCGAGGAAGCCGGTTTCGTTTGCCTGTCGGCGCCTTCCGGCGGCGGCAAGACGACCCTGCTGAATGCCATCGGCGGCCTGGATATGCCCGATAGTGGCGAGGTTTGGGTCGCCGACCGGCGCATAGACCAGATGAGCAAGGGCGAACTCGCCGAACTCAGGCTGTCGAGTATTGGTTTCGTATTCCAGGCCTACAACCTGATTCCGGTTCTGACGGCCAGGGAAAACATCGAGTTCGTCATGCAGGTGCAGGGTGTGCCGGCGAAACAGCGAGCCGAGCAGTCACTGGCGATACTCGAGGAAGTTGGGCTGAGCGGTTTGGAGGATCGGAGACCGGCTGAGATGTCCGGCGGCCAACAGCAGCGCGTGGCCGTCGCGCGGGCGATCGTCTCTCGACCCGCGCTTGTGCTTGCCGACGAGCCGACCGCGAACCTCGATTCGAAAACGTCGGACGAGCTAATGACGCTCTTTACCGAGCTCAACCGCCATCACAATACGACCTTCGTCATTGCGACACACGATCAGCGTGTCATGCGTTACGCGAAGCGCCTGGTCCGCATGCTGGATGGCCGCATCGTCGACGACATCGCGCAAGATGCGGCCTAGCCTTTTAATTCTTGTCCTCTTGCTGTCGACGAGCGTAGTGGCAGAGGATGACAAGACGGAGCTTGGTGGTCATACAAAGTTCGCACTGACGAGTCAGGCGTATCCCGACGGCAGTGTGTTCCGGGACCTGGTCGGCAGCAGCACGCTGGATCTAAGCGGCGACCTGCGCCTGAATTTCAAAGCCGATACGGGGCGCTGGTCTTTTGATTCAGCCTATCAGCTGCTCGCGCTCTATGGCGACAGCGTCGAACTCGGCCGCGCATTACCTGGCGGTACCGATATTTTCTTTCCCGGATTGCCGAACGACGATCGCCGTCTGTTTGATCTGACGGATGACATCGAGGACGACGGCAAGACGGCTATTCTGCACCGAATTGATCGACTGTCTGTTGCTTATACGGGTGAAAAGGCCGTCATACGATTGGGCCGGCAGGCCTTGTCATGGGGCAACGGTTTGTTCTATGCGCCTATGGATCTGGTAAACCCGTTCGACCCGGCGACCGTCGATACGGAGTACAAGAGCGGCGATGACATGCTGTACGTGCAGTACCTCAGGGACAGCGGCGACGATATCCAGGGCGCCTACGTTGCACGTCGCAATCCGCTCACAGGGAACGCCGAATCCGGCGAATCAACGGCGGCGGTCAAATACCACGGCTTTCTCGGGGAGACCGAATTCGATTTGCTCGTCGCGGAGCACTATCGCGACACGGTTGCCGGTATCGGCGTCGGCAAGAGCATGGGCGGGGCCGTGCTGCGGGGCGACCTGGTGATAACGGAAACGGACGACGACACCGTCGTGCAGCTTGTCACCAACCTGACCTACTCATGGAACTGGTTCGACAGGAACATGAGTGGCGCGATCGAATATTTCTTCAACGGTTTCGGTCAGCACTCCAATGAGTATGATCCGGACAGCCTCGCTAACAATCCGGACCTAATCAGTCGGCTAACGCGTGGCGAACTGTTTTCGATCGGGCGGCACTACCTCGCGGGCAGCGTGATGATCGAAGTAACACCGCTCTGGATGCTGACGCCGACGGTGCTCGCAAACGTGTCGGATCCGAGCGGCCTGTTTCAGCTGGTTATGAACTACAGCCTGTCCGACAATATGACCATTCTCGGGAGCATCAACGTGCCGTTGGGCCCCAAAGGCAGCGAGTTCGGCGGTATCGACGCCGGGCTGCCGGACCGCTACCTGTCCGGCGGTGCGGGGCTTTTTGCCCAGATCGCCTTATACTTTTAGCAATCCCTTCTCAACAAGCTGTCAGGTGGCCGGCGGTCACGTAGCAGCTTGTCAGCCAGCGGGCTGGCCGGCCGACTTCAGGCTCGCTATCAGTCGCCGGAATCCGGCTTCGATTTCCAACTCAAACACCGGATCCTTGATGTGCTCGAATTCCGCGACGTCGAATTCCTGCGGATCGGTATCGAGCATTGCGTCGATGCGCCTGAACAGGTCGCGCTCTTCCCAGCCCATGTGATTTCGCAGGCGATTGACGTAGCCCGACGTGTCATCGATGAACTTATTACGGCGCACGGCGGAGCCGGCATTGATCGCTTCTACTTCGTCCCGCAGGGCGGCTCCCATAGCGGCGATGTCGCGGTGGTCCGTGGGAACGTCGTCCAGGTCTTCGGCAAGGTCCGGCCGCTTGTCGCGCAGCTGCTTGTAGACGATGTCTTCTTTCGGGTGATGCACCGCATCAGGATAGACGGTCATATATCGCATGATCTCGTCAATCAGCTCGAAATCCGGGTCTTCCCCGGCGGACGCCTGCTGCACGGCCTCATCGAGCAGATC
>CAMYMR010000074.1 GCA_947259285.1 uncultured Woeseiaceae bacterium
CACCACTAGTGCTCGCCCCCGTGATCGCGGCCGGCGGGCGCAGCGTCCGCGGGAACATTCTGCGGAATATAGTCGTCCTGGTAGCCCGGGACACTGTAGTCGTAAGCCCAACGGTGCACTTCAGGCAGTGCGTGCCCCCAGTTGCCGTGTTTCGGCGGATGGTCCGGCGTCTGCCATTCGAGCGTCGTTGCGTTCCAGGGATTGGGCTCGGACTTCGGTCCCCGCGCAAGGCTCCAGATCATGTTGATAAAGAACAGCACCTGCGTCGCCGCCACGAACAGGGCGGACAGTGTAATCCAGGCATTGAGGTCCTGTGCCGAGTCCGGCATGAACTCGGTGTTACCCATGGCGAAATAGCGGCGCGGCACGCCCTGGAAACCAAGGTAGTGCATTGGCAGGTAAATCGAGTACGTACCGAGGAACGTCATCCAGAAATGCCACTTACCCAACGTCTCGCTGTACATCCGGCCCGTTATCTTCGGCCACCAGTGATAGATGGCGCCGAACACGACCAGCACGGGCGATACACCCATGACCATATGAAAGTGCGCCACCACAAAATAGGTATCGGATAAAGGCAGGTCGATCGTGACGTTGCCGAGAAACAGTCCGGTGAGACCGCCATGGATAAACGTGAAGATGAAGCCGATGGCAAACAGCATCGGTACCCGGAGGTGAATATTGCCCTCCCAGAGCGTCAGTACCCAGTTGTAGACCTTGATTGCCGTCGGCACCGCAATAATCAGCGTTGTCGTCGCGAAGAAGAAACCGAAATACGGGTTCATGCCGCTGACGTACATGTGGTGAGCCCAGACGATAAAGCTCAGGCCCCCGATCGCAACGATCGCCCAGACCATCATTCGATAGCCGAAGATGTTTTTGCGGGCATGCGTGCTAAGAAGATCGGAGACGATGCCGAATGCCGGCAGCGCCACGATGTAAACCTCGGGATGCCCGAAGAACCAGAACAGGTGCTGGAACAGGATCGGGCTGCCTCCCGTATAGCCGGGATCAGCGCCCGCCAGGCTGATGGCCGGCATGAAGAAACTCGTGTACAGGGTCTTATCCAGCAGCATCATGATGGCGCTCACGAGCAGCGCCGGGAATGCGAGCAGGCCCAATACCGTCGCGATGAAAATACCCCACACCGACAGCGGCATGCGCATCAACGTCATACCCCTGCAACGCGCCTGCAGGACCGTGGTCACGTAGTTCAGGCCGCCCATCGTGAACGCGACGATAAAGACGGCCAGCGACAGCAGCATGAGCAGAATGCCCCAGTCCACACCCGGCGTGCCCTGCATGATGGCCTGCGGCGGATACAGCGTCCATCCGGCACCCGTCGAGCCTCCGGGTACGAAAAAGCTGATCAGGAGGATGATGACCGACAGCAGGTAGACCCAGAAACTGAGCATGTTCATGTACGGAAAAACCATGTCCCGCGAGCCGCACATCAACGGGATCAGGTAGTTGCCGAAACCACCGAGGAACAGTGCCGTCAGCAGGTAGATCACCATGATCATGCCGTGCATCGTAACGAACTGATAGTAGTTCTCGGGATTGATAAACGAGAACTGGTCCGGGAAACCGAGCTGCAGCCGCATCATCGCCGACAAACCCAGAGCGATAATCCCGACAAAGATCGCGGTCAAGCCGTACTGAATGGCTATGACCTTGTGATCCTGGCTCCAAATGTATTTGGTGATAAACGTCTGCGGATCATGATGTTCGACCTCGTGATCACGATCCGCAATTGCAACGTATGCCATCCGTTTCCCCTCGTACCTGTCTAAACAGCCGTCCGCCCGATGGCAGCGACCTATAAGGTGTTGATGTAAGCCACCACGTCATTGACCGCCTGTTGGTCATGCAAAATCTTGCCCATGAACCCCATCTGCTTGCCAGCGTGGTCTTGAGAGTGGCCGCCCCGAATTTCGTGTTTGAAGTTGTTCAACTGGCGCGCCAGGTACCAGTCCGACATACCGGCGGCACGAGGGGCGTTCATGGCCTGAATACCCATGCCGTCCTGCCCGTGACAATAAGCGCAGGTGGTGTAATGTTTTTTTCCTTTCGCGATGTCACCCTCTATCGTCGAGGCCACCGGATTATCCGGGAAGGTCAGTATGTGCGCGACGACGTTATCGACGGCCTGCTCATCCGCGAGTGTCGCTACCATGCCGATCATCTGCGCCCCGTATGTATCGTCCTTGTGGGTTCCACGCAGACCTCTCTTGTAATTCATGATCTGGCGCTTCAGGTACCAGGCACTTTGCCCGGCGATCTTGGGCCCGTTCATCGCAGGAATGCCTTCGCCCTGCTGGCCATGGCAGGCCGCACACACGCCGTATTGGGCCGCGCCGAGCATGGCATTTCCGGCCGGTCGACTCTTGAGTTCTTGATACGTCGACTGGCTGGCGAGCCATGTCTGGTAATCATCGCGCTCTTCGACAATGACGGCGCCGCGCATCGTGTAGTGAGCAACGCCGCAAAGCTCCTCGCAGAGAATCTCGAAGCGCCCCGTCTTGGTCGGCGTCAACCATAAATAGGTATTCATGCCGGGCACGAGATCCATCTTGACGCGAAACTGCGCGACGGCGAAATCATGCAATACATCTTTTGAACGCAGCACGAACTTGACGGGTTTGTCGACGGGAATACGTATCTCGCCGTCATACACGAGCACATCGTCCCGGCCATTGGGATCATCGGGGTCCATGCCAAACGGGTTGTCATTCGAGATGCGCTCGGCGTCAACCTCGCCCAGCTTGCCGTCTTCCCCAGGCAAGCGGAAGGTCCAGTGCCACTGCTGACCGACAGCCTCGACCACGTGCGCATCGTCCGGCACTTCCACGAAATCGGCCCAGACGAAGAGCCCGGGAGTCAGCATTGCTGCGACCCCGACGGCAGTCAGGCCCGTCAACCAGCTTTCTAGTTTCTTGTTCTCCGGCTCATACGTGGCCCGCGCGCCCTTCTTGTAGCGAAACTTGATAACGCAGTACGCCATGAAGAGATTCACGGCGACGAAGACGAAACCGGTTACGTACAGCGTGATGTCGACCGTGAAGTCCACCATCCCCCAGTTGGAAGCCAACTCGGTGAACGTCCACGGACTGAGCAGGTGAAAAAGGACCGAACCAACGACGAGCAAAATCAAAACAACAGCGAAAGGCATACCTTATGCATCCTTTGTGTTCGTTGAATTTCGAGCGCGACGGCAATTCCGCTCACCGCCGATCTTCTTTGTCTTATTCAGTTCGCGTTTCGGTTCTTGTCGCAATCCCCATTTGCGTCGTAGCTGTGGTACTTCTTCGTTGCGCTCGTGCCAAATGACCCGGCGAACTGACCCCACTCAGAGAATAGTGGAATCGCCTGATTATATCCAGACTGTCAGAGGCCTATATCCGCCCTGACCTTTTCTTCGGCCTTCTTGATATCGGACTGCAGCGCATCGAGTTCCTGCTGCAGCGGGCTCGTCAACATAGCCGTTTCCGCTTTCCAGTCAATCGCGGGAACCGATGCAGAAATCTTTGCCGGTGTCACCGCCACCGGAACGTCGGGCGACGATAGATTGACAATAATTATGACGGCGGCGGCCGCGGCAACGCCGGTCAGGCTGCTGGCCCACCAGAAAAGCGCTGGTCTTCGCGAGGTGACTTCCGAAACCGCTTCTTCATTCGGCGTAATGCCACGCAACGATGCTGCGATCCGATAATCCAGATCATCAGACACGGCAACTTCTATACGCTCTGCATCGCGGCGCAGTCGATTGGCTAATTTATCCATAGGCTTTGCTCTTTTCGTTAGTACCGTTGAGTTCGGCGTCCAGCACGCGCCGCCCTCGCATCAGATTGACTTTGGTCCACGATGCGGAGCGATCGAGCGCTTTCGAAATATCGTTTACTGACATGTCTTCGGCATAGCGCAGCCACATCGCGGTGAACACCTCGTCGTTCAAAAGCTGCCGCGCGCTGACCCACAAATTCTCTGTCTGTGAATCCGCGATGCACTGCAGGAGAGGGTCGCTCTCCTCGTCACCGAGGTCGCCCAATTCGATTGTGGTTTGCGTCCGCATCCTGGCGGCATTGCGGATGGCAATTCGATAGAGCCAGGTGCTGAATCGCCAGCGCGGATCATAGCTGCGAATATAACGGTAGGCGTTGAACATCGTATCCTGCAGAGCGTCTTCAGCATCGGCGTAGCTGGCACATCGCGTCAGCAGAAAGCGTAACAGTCCGCCCCGATACCGACGGACAAGGTCCGCAAAAGCATCTGCAGACCCCGCCTGTGCGGCTTCAACGAGCTGTGCTTCAGTCCTCAAGGGCAGATACAACGGTATCTGGATCGAGCGAAAGCGATAGCTTCAAGGTACTGCCCGCGACGTCGACCGTGGTGCTCTGCAACACGGCCGAAATGTCCGGATCCATCTCCTCGTTGAACACCTGCAGCCCGATCAGGCCCCGGATCACGCTGGCCAGCGAGTTTGCCATCTCCGGTTCACTCGCCATCAGCTGTGCTTCCAGTCCCAGTTTGTCGCCGAGATCGGCCATCATCACGGCGAGCTGTTTCGTATTGCGCAGGATATTCGAATCCCAGTCGTCTCCTTCGTCCATCTCGTCGGCTCGCAGGCCTGCTTGAATCAGGCTGCGCTCCGCCCGAAGGACAAACAGCGCATTGTCGTCCGATCCTTGCGACTCGATCCTGCCATTGTTCGCCAGCAGTTCCTTCATCTGATCCTGCGTGTTGGTAACGACGATCTTGTCTTTCAGTGCAAAACTGACGTAAGCCTCCTTCTCGAGCGAGTCGATCTCGATGTCGATGTCGCCCTTGCTGCTACCGTCACCATCGCCATCAAAAAAGTAGTAGGCCTTTCCCGAAGACTTGAACGTCTGCAATTCGCCGTCAGCGGCAGCGATCGCCATGATCTTGTCCCGGGTGTCCTGGCTGATATTTCCGTCCAGGAGGATCACCGGGCCCGCACCGGCGCTGGAGAATGCGGTCAGGCGCTCTGCCTCCTGGTCGAAGTCGATGCCCACCTCGTCGCGAATTTCCTGGAAAACCTCTGCATTGAGCCAGTCGTAGATACCGCGGCTCGACTTGCCGTCTCGCATCGCGTCGAAATTCGCGTGGAAGTACCAGGTCGCCGAATCCGGAATCCCGTCTACGTCCGCCGTTGCCAGGCCCGCAACACCGAGAAACAGGAGTCCAAGAAAAATCCGTAGTCCGCGCATCGAAAAACCCTCAATCAAGTGATGTCATACACTCTTATAGGGCCACTCTGCCGGTTTGGTTACAGTGCGCGCCTAATTCTCTGCGCGACTGGTCAGCCGACTCACGCCGAATGTCAGAACCATGCCTGCGATGAAGCCCGGAATGGCCTCGTACAGGCCGTGATACTCCGCCTTGAAGAAACTCAGCCAGGTGACGCTGACAATGAAACCGCCAAGCATCCCCGACAGCACGCCTGCCAAGGTGACGCGCTTGTAATAGAGAATCCCGATCATGACCGGGCCGAAGGCCGAACCCAGTCCGGACCAGGATGCGAGCACGAAGTGGAAAATGACCCGCGGCTCCTGGACCCCGAGAACCAGTGCGATAGCGCCTATGACGACGGTGACGATCTTGCCGTAATTCGACAGTACGGAGTCACTTTCCGCGCTTCCCATGATCTTTTGATAGGTATCCCGCACAACCGCTGATGAGGCCAGCAAGAGGAGCGAGTCGACGGTCGACATGATCGCCGACAGCACGACGACGAGCAGCATGCCGGCAATAATCGGCGGGAAGAGTTCGCTCGATAAAACGGGAAAGATAGTTTCCCCATCTTCCAGCCCCGGAAATACCGCTCGTCCTGCTACGCCCGCGGTGACCGCGCCTGCCGTGAATATGAACAGCACGATGAGCGACATGATGCGGGCTTTCCTGATCTCTCCATCATCGCGCGCCGACATGTAGCGAATAAGCAGCTGCGGTACGCCGATGAACGGCAGTCCTATACCGACAAAACTCGCGATGCCTATCCAGGCGGGTGCGTCAGCAAATGCAAACATGTCGAGCAGCGCCGGATCCTGCGCCGCGAGCGTGCTTTTCATCTCGCCCCAGCCGCCGGCCGCGTAGATGGCGGCCGCCGGCACCGCAATCAGCCCCAGCAACATCAATACGCCCTGCACGACATCGGTATACGAAACCGCCTTGTACCCGCCGACGAACGTGTAGCCGATAATGAATATCCCGCCGACGATAACGCCCGTCTCGTATTTCATGCCGAGGAAGCTGGAGAATGCCTTGCCCGTGGACACCATCTGCGCAGTCACGTAAGTCGTTACCATGATCACGATAATCAGTACCGCGGCGCCACGGATCAGGTGCCACTTGTCCGCAAACTTCGCAGCCAGGACGTCGGGTACGGTGATTGAATGGGTTTCATCACCGAGACGTTTCAGTCGCCGCGATATCAGCCCCCACGACAGCCCGATACCGAGGATCTCTCCGACAACGACCCAATAGGCCTGGGCGCCGACCGCGTAACCCATACCGGACAGACCCAACAGCAGCCAGCCGCTCTCACCTGTCGCATTGGTACTGAACGCCACCACCCAGTACGGCAATTTCTTGTCGGCCAGATAAAAACCGGACAGCGTGTGTGTCTCGCGGCGGCTCCATATGGCAAGCGCGACCAAAATGCCGAGGTAGATAATGAGTACGGTCACGGTGGTGGACATGCGTTAGTCGCCGTGCAGAAAAGCGTTAAGCAATTTTAGGAATCGCGCGTAATGCGGCCCGCTATGATGCCCGCGATAAACGTGAAGATGGCCATTCCGAAAAGATATTCAGGAAATGATCGCGTGATGCCGCAATAGTAGACACCCACAATACTCACGATCATAAACGCGTTGATGAATTTGCTTTTGCGCAGCTTGGCTTTTGGAAACCGGAGTCGCGATATCATGAGCAACGCAAGAACGAACATCAGCACTGGCATGTACAGGTGCAGCGGCAGCGATGCGGCAATGTCGGGATGGTTGATCAACACAAGCACAACCGAAGAAACCATCGCGCCGCCCGCGGCGGTAATCGGTATGCCGACGAACCAGCCCGTGCTGGGCTGATCGGAAACGAGATTAAAACGCGCAAGCCGCATGGCGCCGGCAAGCACGAACACCGCGACCGCCACCAATAATACCCAGAACTGCCCGGAATCGTACTCGATACCGCCCAGCTGCATACCGGCGTTGAGCATGAGCACGGCCGGGGCAACGCCGAAAGCAACCAGATCGGCCATCGAGTCGAACTCTGCGCCGAAGTTCGACGTTGCCTTCAGCAATCGGGCGGAGGCGCCATCCAGAACATCCAGGAGTCCACACCACACGATGATCCAGGCCGCGAGCTCGAGATCACCGAGCTGCGTCGTAATGATGGATGACACACCAAGCAGCAGGCTCAATGCCGTAAAGCTGTTGGGTATCGTATAGCGCAGAAAGCTCAAGGGCCTGTACAACCTCTGATTATTCGTAGCAACATTCTGCATTGCGCGGCCACTTTAATCCACCGCGCCGCAGCCGCTTCGCTATCCGTCACCCAGCAGCAAGGCGCCGGCAGCGAAGCCAGCAATCACGCTGACTGCGATTGCGGCGATGATTTTCGGCATCGTCTTACTCGGCTATTTCTGCCGCTACTACCCTTACCGGGCAATCGGAGCCGGCCACGTACGGGCCCAGGCCCGTATTCACGCTGGCAATTTGCCCCGGCGGAATTTGCCCGCGGATCGCGTATCGCGATTGCTGCTGTCGACCCGTTTCACCGACGTATTGCACCGATACCTGAATGCCGGTCAGCTGCACCGATGTATCGTTCCTGACCGAGACAATGAGCTTGCCGTTCGCATCCGGATCACAGCGACGCGACACGTAGGCTCCGGGATTCGAAGGCAGCTCCAGTTTCACCAGCGCCGCGGTTGCCGCCTTGCCATAGTCGCCGCCGGCTTTCGCCACCACCTTGTAGTGTTGTATCGCCTCAGGCCTGTTACCGCGTTCCTGTGCAATGTCGCCCAGCGCGTAGTGTGCGGGCGCCGTTGGTAACAGATCGATACTCCTCTCGAGATCGACGACAGCGCCATCCGTTTGCCCGAGTTCCTTTTTCGCGAGGCCGCGCTGCAGGTGATAATAAAAGAATTCGTTACGCCGCTCTATTGCCCGGTTGTAATTGGTGACCGCCATGTCGAACTTGTCGGCCACCAGCCGTACGTCGCCACGCAGCGCGTGAAAGTGCGCCTCCTGCGGGAACAGCGATAGTGCCTTGTTGGATAACGCAAGCGCTTCATCGATCTTCTTTTCTGACAGCGCCTTACGGCCTTCGTCATAAGCATCGTAGGCCGGCTTTGCGGCGCGGGTTTTCTGCATCGCTTGCTGGAATTCCTGCTCTCCGGTCCTGCCGCCGGCCGGCAAGGTCGCTGCCGTCGCGATGTTCGCGTCAACACGCTCCTGCGAGGGTGGATGGCTGGCAAACAGGCCGCTGAGCCAGTCCGCTCGGCGGCCTTCGCTCAGGCGCACGAAGGTCTTCTGCAGCGAGACGGCGCCCTGAGGGTCATAGCCGGCTTTCGACATGTACTGCATGCCGTAGAAATCGGACTCGCGTTCGGCATCGCGGCCGTACTTCATGGTGACAAGCTGCGCCGCGAGCCCCGCTCCGCCAACAGCGAGATTGCCGTAGTCGCTGTCGCTCGACGCAACGGCGACGCCGATTACTCCCAGCTGCAGCAGCATGCCGCGGGAAATCTGCCGGGCGGTGTGGCGCGCGGCCGCATGCACGACTTCGTGTCCCAGCACTGCGGCCAGTTCAGCCTCGGAATCGAGCTCGGTCAGCAAACCGCGATTGATGGCGATCTTGCCACCGGGTAACGCCCAGGCGTTCGGCACGGAATTATTGAGCACGACGAATTCGTAGGGTAAATCGACCGGGCTCTGCGCCGCCAGCCGGTTGCCCACGCCTTGCACGTACCGGGTAAGCGCCGGGTCGACGTCGTGGACACCACCCTGCGACTGCTGCATGGGAACGTAGTTCTGCTGCCCCATCTGGATTTCGGAGGCTGTGCTGACGGTCATCAATTCGGTCTTGCCGGTCACCGGATTGACAGCGCAGCCGCCCAGGAAAATGGCTCCAATGGCAACGAATGTCACAATTCTTTGCATTCTCAATCCCCGTTAGGATGCTCGCGTCATTATACCGCCTGTTATAATGGCGAGGTCCCGCACAATACAATCAATAAAGGAGAATCCGATGGGATTGTTTGACTTCGTAAAAGACGTGGGCCGGCAGATTTTCGATACCGATGCCGAAGCCGCCGACAACATCAAGCAGCATCTTGAAATCAAGACGAGCGGACTGAGTAATCTCACCGTCGAGTTTGACGACGGCGTCGCGACGATTTGCGGCGACTGCAAGAACCAGGCGGTGCGTGACCAGGCAATCCTGATCGCCGGCAATATCAAGGGCGTCGAGAAAGTTGTCGCCGACGACCTAAAGGCACCGCCACCGCCGCCCGAAGAGCCGGAAGAGAAAGCCGAGTTTTACGAAATCGTCAGCGGTGACACGCTGGGCGGCATCGCCAAGAAATACTACGGCAGCGCAGGCAAGTACATGAAGATCTTCGAAGCGAATCGCGACATCATTTCAGACCCGAACAAGATTTATCCGGGTCAGAAAATTCGCATCCCGCTCGACTAGACAAGGAACTCTCATGGATTTAATGGACCTGCTGAGCGCGTCGGGTGGCAGCGACAGCCTCGGGCAACTCGCCAAGACCGTCGGGCTTGGCTCGAACGATACATCGAACCTGGTCAAAGCGCTGGCACCTGCCCTGATGCGGGGCGTGCAGAAAAATGCGGCGGATGACGCCGGCCTGGCAGGGCTGCGCCGGGCACTCGAGACTGGTGGTCACGATCGGTACATCGACAGGCCGGAACTGCTGGCCTCTGAGGATACGCGCAACGACGGCAACAACATCCTTGGCCACATCTTCGGCAGCAAGGATGTCAGCCGCAACGTAGCCGCGGCCGCGGCGAATGACACCGGCATCGATGCCGGTCTGATCAAGAAAGCGCTGCCGCTGCTCGCAACACTTGCAATGGGCGTAATGAGCAAGAAGACGTCGGCGGGACGTGAACTCGGCACCTCGGCATCCTCTGGCGGGCTCGGCCCTCTCGGCGACCTGCTCAACATAGGCGGCCAGTCGGGCAGCGGACTCGACGATATCCTCGGGATGGCGCGAAAGTTCTTCTGAGCAACGCTCCGGATAGCCGGAATTTCCGGCATGGAACAAGATGGCCGGCGTTTCGCCGGCCATTTTTATTTCGCGCCCGGCCCCCGGCTCGACGTGACGAGCATCGCGACGATACCGACTAGCCACCAGCCGCCGACAATTATCCATTCGTACGGCCAAATGAGCGCAGCCGGACTGAACGGCATGAACAACAGGCCGATTGCGCAGGAAAGAACGAATGCTGCGATACCTGTGAAGCGCCAGTACCGCACCCGGTACGGGCGCGGCATGTGCGGTTCCCGATACCGCAGGGCGAGAAATGACAGCGCAACAAACGCGTATGCGATGACCACGCCGAAGCTACCGGCGTCGATCAACCAGACCAGCGTCTGACGGCCGAAGAATGGCGCCAGCATCGAGAGCGCGCCGATCAGCAGCACGGCACGATGCGGCGTGTTGAACCGCGGGTGAAGCACGCCGAGCGCGGCCGGCAGCTGACCGACGTGAGCCAGCGCGTAAACGGCGCGGCTCGCACCGATCAGGAACGCGTTCCAGCTCGTGAGAATGCCGCCTATGCCACCGAGGATCAGCAGCTTGCCGCCCCAGTGCGTGCCGGTCAGCGCGGCCGTCGCGTCGGCTGTCGGCAGCGCAACGCTGGATCGCTGCTCCGCCGTAAGCCCCATCGATACCCCCCAGATGATCAGCATGTACCAGCCGATTGCCATGAGGATCGATACCATCAGGAGCTTGCCGATCATCTGGTAAGGGAGGTCGATCTCCTCCGCCGACTGCGGGATGACGTCGAAGCCGACCATCATCGTCGGCACGATAACGAGAACGCCGAGGACGCCTTTGTAGCCGTCCGTG
>CAMYMR010000075.1 GCA_947259285.1 uncultured Woeseiaceae bacterium
ATCAGCCATCGTCGGGATCATAGTCCTCGTAGTATTCGTCCTCCTCGTAATACTCATCGTAGTACTCCTCGCCCTCTTCGTCGGACTCCATCAGCATCATGAGTTCGGCGCGATACTTGTCCAGTATGACTTTTTCTGCTGCCGTCGGTTCGGGGAGGCTTTGGGCGTTCTCCTCTATCGCCTTCCCGTACCTGGCAGACTCTTCCATTCCCTGCTTGATCTGCTGGTACATCTCCTCGCCCAACTGATCGCGTTGTTCCTCGAGCATTACCAACTGTTGCGCCATTTGCTCGGGCATCATCTTGGCCGCCTCAAGCATTTGTTCGCGATAGAGCATCATAGTTATGCGCACGGTCTTGCGAGCCCAGTCTTCGGCGTCGAGACTGTGCGAAGCAGCCCAGCCAAGATATCTATCGTCAGCAAGCATTGACTCAAAATCGATGTTGTCATCGGGTTCGTACTCATCCTCGCCGAATTCCGAGTATTCGTCCCAGAGGTCGATCAGGCTTTTCACATCACCTTCATCGAAGCGTACATCGCCCACGAACTCGTTAACTTCTACGGACATCTGGTCAAGTTCGTCGAGCGCCTCCTTGGTCGCCTGATCCGCATCCTGGGCATACACAGCGATTGGCGCTGCGGCGATTAACGCCACGGCCAGCAGTCTTTTTACGTTCTCCGCCATTTTCTTGTTCTCCTCGGGATCCGTTGCGCTGCTTATGCGCAATATCACTGGTAATTTGATCACGGTCGGTTTCATACGTGACTCGAGGAACCTACTTATATCCGCCGGGACCCGCGATATGAAATCATCGGTCTTGGACAAGTGTGTTCGCTCTGTGATCGGAAAATACTGAATACGGGCCCCATCAAGGGATCCGTTTCGTTACGGCGAAAAAAAGGGCCCCGCGAAGGGGCACTTTCTTTTTTCTGGCGGAGAGCCGAGTCTGCTGCGGATGATGCTCTCCGGCGCCCTTCCTCAGTTTCCCTTACTGCCGATAAGAAGGGCGTCAGACCCCTTATCTCAGCGACCGTTGCCAGTAACCCGGGCATCGACGTTCCGTGCGACTCTCCTCTCGAATCAGCCACCCGCCGGGTGGTGTTTTTTTCTGCTCACTGCATCTGTCACCGAAAGATCCGCATCTCTTGTAGTATCGAGACGTCAAATCGGAGATAGAACGATGGAAGTAGCATCAAGCATCGGCGCGTTCGGCTTTTGGCTATTCCTGGCCGTCGTGGTCGGGGGTGGCATGTGGTTCGACGCGCGCAAGAAAGAATCGGAGCAGGAGACGCTGCGACGGCTGGTTGAGAGTGGCCAGCGCATCGACCCGGCACTCGTTGACAAAATGCTCAGGACGACCGGCAATGAGCGCAAGGATCGCGACCTGAAGGTCGGCGGCATCGTCACGCTGTTTGTCGGCTTCGGTCTCGTCGTATTGGGCTGGTTCCTCGGGAAGTTCGAGCCGCAGGCCTTTGGAGTGATGCTCGGCGTCAGCGGCCTGGTGGCAACGATCGGCATTGGATTATGGCTGGCCGGCGCCTATTTCGCATATACGTCGCGAGACGACCAGGTATAGCCGATGCCGGCAACGCCCGGTCATTATGCGGAAGGTCCGGAGGCGCTGATCGTGAGCCTTGCAATGCATGGCGATCGACAGGCTTTCGAGGAACTTGTCCGCCGTCGCCAGTCGTGGGTACGTAACCTGATGCGACGGTGCTGCAATGACGAAAACCTGGCCGACGATTTGTCGCAACAGGTTTTCTTGCAGTCCTGGCGCAAGATTCGACAGGTCCGGGAACCGAGCCGATTCGGCCCGTGGTTGAAGCGACTTGCGATAAATGAGTGGCTTCAACACTCGCGCAAGGGAGACGCGCTCCGTGGTGCCGACAATGAGGAGCAGATTGCGACGGTCAATGTGGATAAAACAGGTGTCGCAATGGACCTCGACAAGGCGCTAGCGGCATTGCCCGAGGCTGTCAGCATGTGCATTGTTCTGTCCTACTACGAACGCATGACTCACACCGAAATCGCAGAATTCACGAACATTCAACTTGGCACGGTCAAATCGCACATCCGCCGCGGCAGCGAGAACCTACGGCAGATGCTGTCCGCCTATGACGATGCGACCGCCACGGAGGACGCTGGATGAACAACGAACGAGACCCGCTGCTGGAATCGTTGTTTCTGCAGGCTGAGCAGGAGCTCATTGACGAAGATTTCACAACGAAGGTAATGGCTGGTATCGATCGGCGACGCCGCGGTTTTTTGATCGGACGGTTGTCGATTATCGTGCTGTTGATCGTCTTCGAACTGCTTATGAACACGCCGATACAAGACTCGGTCGGAACGCTTACAAGCACAATGAGCGCGACGTTGATCCAGCTCGAGAATGAGTGGCTGAACTACGCCCTCGGTCCACTGAATAGTATTGCAGGCGTGGTGGGGGTCACACTTCTGGGCATGCAGTTCCTGTTCCGGAAGGTGCTGCGCTAGGCAGCACGAAGCCGGGGGCCGCCATCGGCACTTCGCGCTGCGCCCGTCTGCACCGCGCTCGAATTTCATCCATCACCTCATCAAGTAGGCAAAAACAAGGCCACAAGGAGCTCTTTTCTGTTTTCTCGCGGAGAGCCGAGTCGTCGGCGGACCATGCTCGACCTGACAATAGTGAGCTATCCCCATCCGATCTCTTCGAGATAATCGTCATCCATGCCGAAATAGTGCGCAATTTCGTGGATCAGCGTCCTGGTGATTTCGTGGCGGAGTTCATCGGGCGGAAGGCCCAGTTCCAAGTGTGGGCGTCGGAAGATGTAAATGACATCTGGCAGCTCACCGGCGTAATCGGCACCGCGCTCGGGCAGCGGTAGACCCATGTAAAGGCCGAGCAGGCGCTGCCCTTCGAGATCCAGCTCCTCGTCGGGTTCCTCGACAACCAACACCTCGATGTTGTCCAGGCCCTCGTGAACCCAGTCCGGCAGGCTATCCATCGCCTCAGAAACAACGGCTTCGAATTGGCTGTGATTCATTTTGCGGGAGCAAGAATGCCTTTATTCATGAGTTTAGCGCAGTCGCGTTCTCGAGATTGGCGGAGAGGGTGGGATGGGCGCTGCGCGCCGTCAATGGCGGCTGTGCCGCTGCTTGACTCGAACAGGGCTCGAAAGCCCATACCTCACTCGGCAAGAAATCAAAAATGGGGCCACGAGGGCCCCATTTTCAATTCCTGGCGGAGAGGGTGGGATTCGAACCCACGGTACGGGAGACCGTACACCTGATTTCGAATCAGGCCCATTCGACCACTCTGGCACCTCTCCATATTTCTCAATTGTAATTGTGCAGACGTCCTGCGGACGTCAGTACACCTGATTTGACTCGTCGCTGTGCTCCTCGCCCTTCGGGCGCACTTCGTGCGTCTGTCCCGCGACTTCGTCGCACTCGGCTGACTCGTCGCGCTCAGCTGACTCGTCGCTTCGCTCCTCGCCCTGCGCGCGATTCGCGGCTGGCATCGTCCCCGAATGGGGGAAGCCGCTCCGACGTCACCATCGAGCGGGTTGAGGATTGTACGCTGTGCCCATCGGGTTGACCAGAATTAGTCGATGTCTGGGTCCTCCTCTTCGAAGCCTTCGAGTCTGCGATACAAGACGAACGAGTAAACAACCGGCACCAGTGCAACGACCACTATCGAACCGATCAGAACCCCATCGGGAAGCCGGATAAACGCGTTAAGGAACATCAGGAAACCGATCAGGACGAAGACCCACCCACCCAGCCGATGCGTACGATTCCAGACCTCATCGCTGGCAAGCGTCCAGGGCGTTCGGATGCCCAAGAAGAAGTTTTTTCGGACTTTCCCCAGATAGTTTCCCAATATGATGAACAGTATTCCAACCCCCGCAAATATCATTTCGTTCATGTGAACATTGCGCCCTGTAGCCGCAATCAAGACCAGCAGCGCGACGGCCGACATGAATCCGACCAGTGTCACCGTAAAGATATTCAGAACGCCGGTGAACTGATCCGTGCGAAACCCTTTCGGCGAGATCACCGGGATGAGCTTCATGACGACGAAAACAAAAATTGCTGCCAGTGGCAGGATCAGCACACCCCATGGTTTCGGCGTGTAATCATCAACTTCCCCAGCAAGATTCCAGTGTGTCGGAATCTGTTCCGGCAAAGAGGGATAAAGATAGGCTGCGACTGCAATGCTTATGCCGATGAATATCAGGCAAAGCACGTTGGTGTGTAGTCTGGTCATCGGGCCTTATTCCTTATCTTTTTCTTGCAACGAATCGCCCGGCGAAAAGATGTCCAGCAGCATGGCCAACGCTTCCTGCAGCACGGTCGCATTGAGTGAATAAACGATGTGCTGACCGCGCCGCTCCGTGCGCACAAGGTCTGCTGCTTTCAAGATATTGAAATGATGCGACAGTGACGGCCTCGAAATCGGGAATGAATCGGCAATTGCGCCTGCCGTCGCCGAACCTTCCTGCAGTCGCTTTAAGATCGCGCGCCGCGTAGGGTCCGCGAGGGCCTTGAACACCGGTTGTTGTGACGAGGACATTTATATATTTAGGCAAACCTCTAAATAATTGTCAACATGTCGGATAATCAAGGCAGGTTTGCGCTGATTTCTTTGACGGTCTGCGGTAGCCTTTAGGGGGTGCGCATACTAATTATAATCGCGCTCGCTGGGTTGCTCGGTACCTGTTCGTCGCCGCCCTCCATCCTCGAGCAGGTTCTCGAAATCGGCGAGCTTCGGGTCGTCACGCGAGATAGCCCAACCGCGTTCACGATGGGGCCCAACGGTCCTTCCGGCCCTGAGTACGATCTTGTAAAGGCCTTTGCCAAAGATCTCGGCGTGGCGCTGGTTGTAGAATCTGTCGACAGCGTTTCCGAAATTGTGCCCAAGCTTGTATCCGGCGATGCCCATATGGCGGCAGCCGGACTGTCAGTTACTGAATCCCGACGCGAATATCTGAACTTCGGGCATCCCTACAAGACCGTCGACGTACACCTGGTTTACAAACTCGGCACCGGCAAGCCGCGATCGATCGAAGACATCCTTGATCGATCGATCGAAGTCGTAGCAGGCAGCAGTCATGTTGATCTGCTCGCTTCGCTAAAGGCGTCGTATCCCGAGCTCTCGTGGAAAGAAAACGCCGACGTTGAGTTCGCCGATTTGATGGCGAAAGTGGCGTCAGATGAAATTGATCTGACGGTTGCCGACAGTCCGGACTTCAATATTCAGCGGCATTTCTATCCGGACCTTCGCGTCGCGCTGGATCTCGAGATCGGTGACCCGATCGCATGGGCATTTCCGAAAGGCTCCGCAGACTCGCTACTCGCACGTGCCGACGATTTTCTGATCAGATCGCGACGCGACGGCTTACTCGCCAAAGTCCATGATCGATACTTCGGGCATACGAAAAAATTCGACTACGTCGGGACGCGAAACTTTATTCGGCATTATGAAAGTCGACTGCCCCGCTATCGCGGCATGTTTGAGCAAGCAGGACGGCAATGGGGCGTAGACTGGCGGCTGCTGGCCGCGATTGGCTACCAGGAGTCGCACTGGCGCGCGCAGGCCGTATCACCGACCGGTGTGCGTGGCATTATGATGCTGACCGAAGCGACCGCTGCCTATCTCGACATAGAGGACCGGGTTGACCCGCAAAGCAGCATTTTCGGCGGCGCTCGCTATTTCGTCCGGCAGACAGAGCGCCTCCCTGACAGCGTTGGTGAACCCGACCGAACCTGGATGGCCCTCGCCGCTTACAACGTTGGTTACAATCATCTCAAAAGCGCGCGGATGATTACCGAATGGCAGGGTGGTAATCCCGATTCGTGGATCGAGCTGCGTAAAAGACTGCCGCTCTTATCACAGCGCAAATGGTATTCGCGCCTTCCAACGGGCTATGCGCGCGGCTGGGAGCCCGTGCTGTATGTCAACAATATTCGCGCCTATTACAACATTCTGAAGTGGCTGACGGCCAACGAACAACTACCGAGCGATGAGTTGGATGAAGAAATAGACGGACAGCGCGAGCTCTTTGAACAGATCAAATCCAATGAGCCGGAGGAGTCAGCATAGCCCGGATGTTCCACCAGCATGGAGGGAGATCCGCGCTAGTCCTGGCTGCGACGTTCCTGAAAAAAGGTCCGTAGAAGTGCGCCGCATTCGTCGGCAAGCAGTCCGCCGTTGATTTCAAAGGCATGGTTCAGCGCCTTCGAATCTGAGAGATCGACCGCACTCCCGAGTGCCCCGGCCTTGTCGTCGTAAGCACCAAAAACCACCCGCTCGATACGCGCCTGCACGATAGCCCCGACACACATGACACAAGGCTCGAGGGTCACGTACAGCGTCGCTTCCGGAAGCCGGTGATTATTCAGCGCTCGGGCCGCCTTTCGAAGGACAACGATTTCGGCATGGCCGCTGGGGTCGGCGTTGCTTATCGTGCGGTTATACCCGGTTGCGATCACTTCACCCCGAACAAGCACTGCGGCGCCGACCGGAACTTCCCCGGCTTTCGCTGCGATGGCGGCCTCTGCCAGCGCCGTACGCATAACGGCGATATCGTCAGTTGAGTAAGTCACGATAACGACAGTCTCAAGCTGGCCACAGATTCTTTTCGCGACACGGAGAAATCCTCTACTTCACCGACGACCTCAAACCCCAATGGCGATGGACAGTTTGCGGCGCCCGTATCGCAATAACTCTGTTGCCGCCTCCGTCGCAAAACCGCGTCCCCAGTGTGTTGCTGACAACCAGTAGCCCAGTTCGTAGCAACCGCTTTCGATATGCCGCAGGCCGACGCCGCCGATCAGCGCATCACTCAGGAAAATCGAGAGCTGATAACTCGGCCTCTCGTCGTCGATTGTATTGTTGACTCGCTGTATCCAATCTTCTGCATCCGATACCGAGTAGGGATAAGGAACATTGGAAAGCCACTTCGTGACCTCGTAGTTATCGAGATGCTCGACCAGTGCCCATTTGTCCTGAGCCTGCGGGGTCTTGAGGACGAGCCTCTCGGTCGTGAGTTCGATCATTTCCAGGTAGCGAATGGCTCGCGAACAATAGACGACGGCTTCAGTCTACTCCCATTCGATCGTCGCCGGCGGCTTGCCCGAAATATCGTAGGTCACCCGGGAGATGCCGTCGACCTCATTGATAATTCTTAAGGATACGTGCTCGAGAAACTCATAAGGCAGGCGCGCCCAGCGCGCGGTCATGAAATCGATGGTTTCGACGGCACGTAGCGCGATGACATAGTCGTAGCGGCGCCCGTCGCCCATCACGCCGACGGACCGCACCGGAAGAAATACGGCAAACGCCTGGCTCACTTCGTCATACAGTTCGTTCTTGTAAAGCTCCTCAATAAAAATATCGTCCGCGTATTGGAGTTTTTCCACGTAGTGACGCTTGACCTCGCCGAGCACGCGCACACCGAGGCCGGGCCCCGGAAACGGGTGCCGGTAGACCATTTCGCGTGGCAAGCCCAGCTCCATCCCGATCTTGCGCACCTCGTCTTTGAACAGCTCGCGTAGCGGTTCCACGAGTGACATACGCATGTACTCCGGGAGTCCGCCAACGTTGTGATGCGACTTGATTACGTGCGCCTTGCCGGTCTTGGCGCCGGCGGATTCGATGACGTCCGGATAGATAGTGCCCTGCGCCAACCAGTGAACATTCTCGAGTTTGCCAGCCTCCTCCTCGAAGACCTCGATGAACTGACCACCAATAATCTTGCGTTTCTCCTCCGGATCCGAGACGCCGTCGAGCGCCCGGAAGAACCGTTCGGCCGCATGCACACGAATTACGTTGACCCCGAGGTGCTCGGCGAACAGGTCCATTACCTTGTCGCCCTCGTGATGACGCAACAGGCCATGATCAACGAACACGCAGGTCAGCTGGTCACCGATGGCCTCGTGCAACAGCGCGGCAACCACCGACGAATCAACGCCGCCGGACAGGCCCAGTAACACCTTGCCGTCGCCCACCTGCTCGCGCACGTTATCGATCGCATCCTTTACGATGTTGTCGGGCGTCCAGTCGCCGGCACACCCGCAGATATCGCGAACGAAGCGGCGCAGAATCTCCGTGCCCTGCGGCGTGTGTGTGACCTCGGGATGGAACTGTACGCCGTAAAAATGCCGCGTTGCATCCTCCATCGCAGCCAGCGGCGAATTTCGGCTGCTCGCGGTCGACCGAAAACCCGGTGGCAACGACTCCACGCGATCGCCGTGACTCATCCAGACTTTCAACAGCGGCTCTTCATCCGAATCGCTCAGGCCGCCGAGCAGCTCTGAGTCAGCGGGTATGATTTCGGCGTAACCGAACTCGCGGTGTATGGAGGCCTTTACCGTCCCGCCAAGCTGCGCCGCCATCGTCTGCATGCCGTAGCAGATACCCAGCACCGGGACGCCCAGCTCAAACAATACCGGCGAGACCTTCGGTGGATCGTCCAGGTTGACCGACTCCGGCCCACCCGACAGCACAACGCCCCGCGGGGCAAATGCTGCTATCTCCCGGTCGGACATGTCCCAGGGGTGTATCTCGGAATAAACACCACACTCGCGCACCCGGCGCGCGATCAACTGCGTGTACTGACCGCCGAAGTCCAGAATCAGCAGCTTGTCGGCATGAATGTCGGTCTGCATACGCTCAGCTTTTGACGCGATAGTTGGGCGCTTCTTTGGTTATGGCCACGTCGTGAACATGGCTCTCGGCCATGCCGGCGCCGGTGATTCGTACGAATTTCGGCTTGCTGCGCATCTCTTCGACACTCGAACAGCCGGTATAGCCCATGGCCGCTCGGACCCCTCCCATGAGCTGGTGCACGATCGCTACCATGCCGCCCTTGTAGGCAACTCGGCCCTCGATGCCCTCGGGGACGAGTTTTTCGAGCTCCTCTGTCGCGTCCTGGAAATATCGGTCCGATGAGCCGTGCGACTGACCCATCGCGCCGACAGAGCCCATCCCGCGATAGGACTTGTAGGAACGACCCTGGTACAGCTCGACTTCGCCCGGTGACTCTTCCGTGCCCGCAAACAGCCCGCCGATCATCACCGAATACGCGCCGGCGACTAATGCCTTTGAAATATCACCGGAGTAACGAATGCCGCCATCGGCAATCAGCGGTGTGCCCGATTTTCTAAGCGCTTCGGCGACCTCGGCAACGGCGGAAATCTGCGGCACGCCAACGCCCGCAACGACGCGCGTCGTGCAGATCGAGCCTGGGCCGATTCCGACTTTGACGCCGTCCGCACCCGCTGCAACCAGCGCCTCCGCGGCCTCTGCGGTGACTATGTTACCGCCGATCACCTGGATATCCGGGTGTGCCGCCTTGACGCGACTGACCCGATCGATGACGCCTTTCGAAAAGCCGTGTGAGGTATCGACGACGATCACATCGACGCCGGCCTCCACCAGGGCCGCCACGCGATCATCCGTGTCGTAGCCCGTGCCGACCGCGGCGCCAACACGCAGCGCGCCGCTGCTGTCCTTGCACGCGAGCGGAAAGTCCTTGGCTTTCTGGAAGTCCTTCGCCGTAATCATGCCCTTCAGCTCGAAGTCGTCTCCAACGACCAGTACTTTCTCGATGCGATACTGGTGCAATAGCGAGAGGACCTCTTCCTCGTCTGCACCCTCGCGAACCGTTACCAGCCGATCCTGCGGCGTCATCACCGTCGACACGGGCGCGTCCAGCTGCGTTTCGAAACGCAGGTCGCGATGGGTTACGATGCCGACGGTCCGCGCATCGTCCACCACGGGCACACCGGAAATCCCCATCGCGCGCGTCAGATCGATCACCTCCCGAATCGTCATATCGCTGGTGACGGTTATTGGATTGCGGACCATGCCAGACTCGAACTTCTTGACCATTAGCACCTGGCGCGCCTGCTCGTCGGCCGCCATGTTCTTGTGAATCACGCCAAGACCACCCTCCTGGGCCAAGGCAATCGCAAGCCGCGACTCGGTCACGGTATCCATTGCGGCCGAGAGTAGCGGGATGCTGAGTCTGATCTCGCGCGTCAGATTGGTACTGAGGTCGACTTCCCGCGGCAGCACCTCGGAATAGCCGGGCTGCAGGAGGACGTCGTCAAATGTCAGGGCTTCCTTGGCGATACGCATGGAGGATTCTTCGGTGGGCTTCGGTTAAACGAGCAATTGTACGCGCGCGCGATTTGCGGGTAAACGATATACTCGCAAAATGCCCGCCGAAGCCGCCATAACCGTCAGCCAGCTCAACCGGCGGGCCAAGAACCTGCTCGAGCGGGGCATGGAGCGGCTATGGGTCGAGGGCGAAATCTCAAACCTGTCGCGCCCCGCTTCGGGCCATATCTACTTCAGCCTCAAGGACGATACGGCACAGGTCGGCGCGGCCTGGTTCCGGCAGCGGCAGCGCGGGCCGGCCGTCCGCTACAAGAACGGCGATCGTGTGCTGGCGTTCGGACGTGTCAGCATTTACGAGGCTCGTGGCAACTACCAGCTGATCGTGGAACAGATGGAGCCGGCTGGCGAAGGCGTGCTGAAACGTCGCTTCGAAGCCTTAAAGAAGAAGCTCCTGTCCGAAGGCTTGTTCGCGGAGGATCGAAAACAGGCGCTGCCCACCCTGCCCACCCGAATCGGTGTCGTTACGTCTCCGAGCGGCGCCGCAATACGAGACATACTCAGCGTGCTCGCTCGACGATTTCCTGCCGTGCCGGTCGTCATCTATCCGGCTGCCGTGCAGGGCGATGCGGCACCCGCCGAGCTTATCGAAGCACTCGCCACCGCCGCACGGCGTGATGAATGCGACGTGCTGATCCTCGGACGCGGTGGCGGTTCGCTGGAGGATCTGTGGGCTTTCAATGATGAACATCTTGCGCGCGCTATCGCAGATTGTCCCATTCCGGTCGTCAGCGCGATCGGTCACGAGGTGGACTTCACCATCGCCGATTTCGTCGCCGATGTGCGTGCACCGACGCCGTCCGGCGCCGCCGAAATCGTCGTGCCCAGCCAACACGAATGGCAGCACCGCGTCGCGGCGCTTGCGGTGCGCATCGGCCGAATCGGCCAGCGCGCGGTCGAGGACCGCGGCCAGCAGCTCGACTGGCTTGGCCGTCGCCTGCTGGCCGGGAGCCCCGCTGCTACGCTGCGCCGACAGCGAAACAGTCTGAGGGAAAACCGGGGACGCCTGGGAGCGGCAATGCGGCAACAGCTGATGTCCACAGACATAGCGCTGCAGCATCTTCGTGGTGAACTGATGCAACTGTCGCCGGCAATGTCCGTTCAGCGTGCCGTGGGCCAGCTCGCAGGGCTGCGGCAGCGACTCGCGGTGGAAATCCGGTCGCTCCTTGCAAATGCCGATCATCGCGCTGCCCTGCTCGGGCGTGCATTGCATTCGGTAAGCCCGCTCGCAACCCTGGACCGCGGCTACGCGATCGTTGTTGATCCACGCACGGATAAAGCGCTTTTGCGGGCAAGCGACGTTAAGGCCGGCGACGACATCCGGGCCCGGTTGTCGCAGGGGACGCTTGTGGCGACGGTCAGGAAGGTCATCGACGATGCCTAGGCAAGTCATCGCGTCCCTGGGTGCGGGGCTGTTGCTAGCATTACTGGTGAGCGGTCTTGTGTTCGCCAAACCGGCTCATTCGCCGTGGCCGGGCGGCATCGCGATTGTTGATATTGGCAGCGCAGACCAGCCACCACCCGTCGCGTCATTCAACGACGCGCCGCTGCTGGTCATGATGCGGGACGACCGCTGGCATGCGGTCGTCGGTATTCCGCTGGACACGGCGTCCGACGCGTTGTCGATACGCGTCGGAGACGAGGAACTGGCTATCGACCTGGTGCCTCGTACCTACAAAGAGCAGCGTCTCACGGTGAAGAAGCAAAGTTACGTAACGCCGGGGCAACAGCAGCTTGAGCGCATCGGCGCAGAGCGCGAGATCATCGATGCGGCACTGAATCGTTATCGGGTAGCGACGTCGACGGGCATCGAACTGGCGCCGCCCGTCGACGGTCCGCGGAGCTCGAGTTTCGGCCTGCGACGCTTTTTCAATGAACAGCCGCGCGCTCCGCACAAGGGAATGGACATTGCCGCACCTGAGGGCGAGCCTGTTATCGCGCCGCGCGACGGAGTCGTAAGCGCAACCGGCGACTATTTTTTTAATGGTCAAACTGTAATCATCGATCATGGTCAGGGGTATGTAACGATGTATTGCCATCTGAGCGATATAGCGGTTGAGCACGGCCAGGCTGTTGCCACCGGTGATATCGTGGGTGCCGTCGGTAAGACTGGCCGGGTGACGGGCCCGCACCTGCATTTCGGGACATACCTTAACGGCACCGCCGTCGATCCCGCTATCCTGCTGCCCGAAAATTAGATTTCAAATTGCGGCAAAGATGCCGCTCCTACGATTTGCGAAACGAAGCGGCGGCGATTGTAGGAGCGCGCCCCAGCGCGCCACGTGCCCTCGGGGTGCCACGTGCCCTCGGGGTGCGAAGCGAAGCGGTGGCGATTGTAGGAGCGCGCCCCAGCGCGCCACGTGCCCTCGGGGTGCGAAGCGAAGCGGTGGCCGTCAGGCCACTTCAAAATGTCGGCCGCCGGGGCGGCCTCCTACATGGTGCTGTTCCGTCGCCCGCGGATAGCCCTCGATCGCAGCAGGGACGCCGCTCTTACGCGGCCATATCCCACCCTTCATGGCGGACAGGCGTCGAAGAACTCGCAGATCACCGGCCGGAAAGCGTCCATCTCCACCAGAAACGAGTCGTGACCACGGATACAGTCCAGTTCGTCGAACCGGGTGTCTGCACAAACCGACGCGAATCCGTCGGCTAATTCCCGCTGTTGCTCGATCGGAAACAGAATGTCGGTGCGTACGCCGATGACCTGCGCTCGTTCGAGGTTCAGTCGTTTGAATCCTGCCCGCAGGGAGCCACCGTATTCCGCAAGGTCAAACAGGTCCGAGGCATGTGACAGGTACAGATAACAATTCGGATCGAACGCGCCGGTGAATTTGTTCGCGTGGTTTTCGAGGTAAGACTCCACAGCGAACTCCACCGCGAACTGATCCTCCAAGCGAGCATGGGTCGTTGATCGCTCGCGTCCGAAGCGCTGCACCCATTCCTCGGCGGAACGATAGGTAATCATGCCGAGCTTTCGGGCCAGGCGCTGACCGGTGATCGGCGGTTTTCCTGCCTTGTAGTTGCCCTTTTTCCATTTCGGATCCGACCGGATCATCTCGCGCTGTAAAGAACGCACAGCAATGGAGAACGGCATGGCGCGCGTGGCTGACGAGATCGAAATAAACGCGCGTGTCGAATCCGGGTGGCGAACACAAAGCGCGAGGCCTGTCATTCCACCCATCGAACAACCGACGACCGTGTGCAGGCAGTCGATGCCGAGGTGTTTTACAACCAGCCAGGCCGACTCCGCGACATCTTCCAGCGTCAGGACAGGAAAACTCAGTCGATACACCTCTCCGGTGTCGGGGTTGACTGAAGCCGGGCCCGTCGATCCAAAGCAACTCCCAAGCGAGTTCACGCAAATCACGAAAAACCGATCAGTATCGATCGGCAGACCAGAGCCGATCATGTCCTCCCACCAGCCTGGCGTGGGGTCTTCGGCGCAGGAGGTGGCGTGTGCGGAGGGCGAGAGCCCGGTGAATATCAAGACGGCGTTGTCTCTCGCCGCATTCAGCTCGCCCCAGGTCTCGTAAGCCAGGGTCGGCGATTCGATAAACCCACCCCGATGCATCCGGAACGGGCCTTCAAACGTTACAACTCTTCTCGCCGTACTCATAACAGGCTCCTCTCGCACCCAGTATAGCTGTAGTGCTATTTCTTAACCCGTTTCATGAGTCGTTTACGGCTTCGTTCCTGGCGGGGTGTCAGCTTGTTGCGCTTGCCTTTGTAAGGGTTTTCACTGGTCTTGAAGGACAGGCGGACAGGCGTCCCTCTCAGTTTGAACGCTTTGCGGAATCGATTGATCAGGTAGCGCCGGTACGATTGCGGCAGCTTGTCAGTCTGATTGCCGTGTATCACGATTACAGGCGGATTGCGCCCGCCCTGGTGAGCATACCTCAAGCGTATGCGCCGACCGCGCACCAGAGGCGGTGCATGTTCCATTACCGCACTTTCGAGCTCACGCGTAAGCTCGGTCGTCGAAAGATCGCTGGTTGCAGCACGATAAGCGCGCTCGACTGCCGGCAGCAAATCGCCGACCGCGGTGCCATGAAGCGCGGAGATTGTCATGCGCTCGGCAAAATCGAGGAATGGCAGGCGGCGATCGAGCTCATCCCGAATCCTCTTGCGTTCGTACGCCGACAGGCCGTCCCATTTATTAGTGACCACGACGAGCGCTCTGCCCCGCTCCAACACGAGTCCGAGCAGACTGACGTCCTGTTCGGTCACACCCTCGTGGGCGTCCAACACGGCAATCACGACCTGCGCCCGTTCAATCGCCTGCAGCGCTTTTACGATGCTGAATTTCTCGATAGCCTCTCGCACTCTGGATTTGCGGCGAATTCCAGCCGTGTCGATCAAAACGTATTTGCGATCGTTACGCTCGAACGGTACTGCGACGCTGTCCCGTGTCGTACCGGGCTGGTCAAAAACGACGAGCCGTTCTTCGCCGAGCAGGCGATTCACCAGCGTCGACTTGCCAACGTTTGGTCGTCCGATGACAGCGATGCGAAGCTCTTGATCGTCTTCGTCGACACCATCGTCAACCGACTCCGTGTCAAAGGGCGCCAATACATCGTCCATCAGTGCGGCGATGCGATCACCGTGTGCTGCCGAAATCGCGATCGGTTCGCCGAGACCCAGGCCGTGAAACTCGCTGCCGGCGAGCGCGGCGTCGAGCCCTTCGGCTTTGTTAACGGCCAGCCAGGTCTTCTTTGCATGCTTGCGCGCCAGTTCGGCGACATGTTCGTCGGCTGCAGTCAGCCCGCTACGACCGTCAACCATGATGATCGCCGCATCCGCTTCCTTGAGCGCCCGGATCGTTTGGTCGACCATCGCCTCTGCGATACCGACTTCGCCGCCGGCGACGCCGCCGGTGTCAATAACGAGGTACGGAATTGGGCCCAACTTGCCAAAGCCGTATTGGCGGTCTCGTGTAAGCCCGGGATAATCGGCAACGAGCGCGTCACGCGAGCGCGTCAGGCGATTGAATAAGGTCGATTTTCCGACGTTTGGCCGACCGATCAGCGCGATCACAGGAAGCATGAGCTAGCAGCCTGATGAAAAGGTCTCAGGCGAGCGTGAGACAAGAAAAAAGAGGCCGAGAAAACGCAGTGTACACACCAGTACATGAGGCTTTCGAGGCCTCTTTTGACGCCGTATCGCGCCGCATGAGGCTTTTTTCAACACGCTGCTATTGTCCTTGTCAGGACTCCTCGGTCGAGATATCTGGTGCCTGCCGCTTTGGTCGCTCATCGACAACTTCATAGGCCGCGAGCATTCCGGAATCGTTTTGCACATAAAGACGGTTGGCGACGGCGACCGGAGCGTTTGATATGGCCGACCCGCCGAGCTTCATGCGGGCAACCGGCGTGCCGTTCAGGTTACTGAAAAAATGCACGTAACCCTCGAAATCGCCAACAGCTACCGCCGTGTGAAATGGAACCGGCAGGGTTGGCTCGCGGCGCAGAAGATCGTTATTACGCCAGGACTCTACGCCATCGCGCTTTGCCATTGCGACGATCTCGCCATCCTCGCTGGTAGTGTACAAACTGCTCCAGTCTGCCGAAACTCCGACGTGAGAAGATACCTCGCGACTCCATAGCACCTGGCCTGACTCGGCGGCAATCGAAGCCAGTCGACCCTGGTATCCGCATGCGTAGACGTCCTGCCCGACGACTGCAATCGAGCCGTCGATGTCGGACAGACGATCAAGGTCAGACCGACCTTTGGGCGGCGCGAGCAACGAATCCCAGACAACGTCACCGGTATCGATATCGACGGCAATCAGCCGTCCGTTGTCGAAGCCGCCGATCACAGTATTGCCCACGACTACCGGGTCCGCGGACCCACGCATGGTCAGCGACGGGGTCGACTGCTCCAGGGTCCACTGTTGGCGGCCTTCGTAAACCGAAATCGCGCGCATTCGATTATCGATCGTCTGTAAGACAATGGATTCACCCTTGATGAGCGGACGCGCCAGCGACTCACCGTCGAGGCCAGTTCGCCAGTACTCGGAACCCGTCGCGGCATCGAGGACGATCGCTACGCCATCTCGCGCCACGACGACGACGCGATCTTCGCCAACACCCGGTCCCGCCGACAACTTTGTCTTCAGCTTGACCCGCCAGATCTGCTTGCCCGTCGCCGGATCAAATGCAGCAACATCGCCATCATAGCCGGCTGCGTAAATTCGTTTTCCATCCCCGACCGGCCGCAATGAAACCCGCAGGAATTCGGAATTGCCGCCAAGTTTGGCGGCCCACAATCGTTTGATCTTCAGTGTTTGCGTAATCTTGACCAGCTCTTTCGGCTCGAGGTCTTCGTCCTTGTCACCGAAGAGGCCACAGGACGCCAGTAGCGGCGCTGCCGCTATCAGGCCGATCAAACGCCAGGCCTTTATCACTCGACTGCCTCTTCGGGCTGGTCGGGGAGGCTCGAATCGCCCGTATCGTCTGCGGCGGCGTCATCGGGCAGGGTCGAATCGGCCGCATCTTCCTCGGCGGCTTCAGACATGGGATCAACTGCCGGCTCGTCGGGCGTCACTGCGGGCAAATCCAGTACCTTCCACTGCAGCAGCTGCTGATCGACGGTGCCCTGCGCGAGCGGATCGAGCAGCGCCGCCTGGTAGGCCGCCTCAGCGTCGGCGATGCGACCAAGGGCGTAGTACGCATCGCCAAGGAGTTCAGCAAACGGCGCTGCGAAGGCGGGGCTTTCCTGCCCGTCCAACAAGTCCACGACATCCTGCGGCTTATCCTGGTAAAGCAGAATTCTCGCGAGCCGCAGGCGTGCCACCTGCCTCAGCTCCTCACTGGCGTCACCGTCTATCAGCGCCGTCAGTGCGTCGGCGGCGTCCTGGTCGCGGTTCTTGTCCATGTACAGCCGAGCGATAGCCAGTTTCGACTGCGCCGCATAACTCGTGTTGGCATACGTTGTTCCCAGCTGGTCCGCCACCCGTTCGGCCTCATCGAGATCACCATCCACCACGTGATTGGTCAGCGACTCGTAAAGCGCCGATGCTTCAAGCTGCGCCTCAAGCCTGCTGCTCTTGTAGTAATTGATGCCGAACAGCAAAAGCGCGCCAGCGGCGATGCCAAAGATTACGTAGCCGCCGTACTCTGACCACCAGGTACGCAGCTTTTCGATCTGTTCTTTTTCTGAAAGTAAGTCGTCCACAAAACTGCCTTTATTTGATGCGCCGGATATTGCCGCCGCTTATGTAAGTCGATGTTCGAGCATCATGGCGAGCTCATCCAGCGCCACGCTCTCCTGTTGCTCTTCGCTGCGCAACGGTTTGATCCCGATGTTCCCTTCCTGGAGTTCCCGCTCGCCCAGAATCAGAGC
>CAMYMR010000076.1:0-11017 GCA_947259285.1 uncultured Woeseiaceae bacterium
CCCGTTTCAGCGTCCCGGCTGGATCGGTTGTTTTCGATTCTTCGCAGGGTATTTGTTTTCCACAGCGAACTTTTCGCGAGCGTGTCGTTGAGATTGTCCAGGTCGACCTGGCCGTTCGATTCCCGCTCGGACCGGATTGCCTTGCCGATCAGGTTCCGGGATGGGCGCTTTTCGTCCGCCATTTGATGCCTCGCATTCTTATTATTTTTGATCTGCCGGTATTGCGGCGGAGCTCCTGGCCGTCTTAATTGTCAGCTTTAGGAGCCTGGAGCTGTCGATTTTGCGTTAGATAAGTAGCGTAATATGCTGAATACTAGCACAATCCAGATTTTATCCAAGGATTGCCAGGAGAGATCGCAGGCCCCGTATTTTCAGGCGTCCCCGGACCCGGATTGACCGCGTTGCTCCAACATTAAGTAAAGCGCGGCCGAAATTCCGGAGACGCCGAATAGCATTGACATGACCACGATCTGGTACTTCGCCGCCACCAGCGGCGAGACTCCCGACAGGATCTGTCCGGTCATCATGCCGGGCAAAGAAACGAGGCCTACGGCAAACAACGAGTTGATCATCGGAATCAAGGCCGCCTGGAATGCGGCCCGCCGTGCCTCGTGATAAGGCGTCTCTCGTTCAATCTCCGCCTGCATCCGCTCTGCCGCGAGGCTAACCGTGTTCATTGCACCGGCAAATATCATGCCCGCGAGCGGAATAAGGTAACGCGGGCTAAACCACGGTTCGACACCAATTACGAACTGGCTGACCAGCCCGAGCGTCAGCAAGCCGGAGACCGAGACTGCGACCAGCGCGTTCAGGTAGACGCGAGGCTGCTTAACCCGGACCGGCCGAATTGCGATCCAGCTCGCGGCAATTAGCATGATAAATAGCACGCCGATGATGATGGCCGATCGGTCCGCTGTGAAGATGTAGACCAGCACATAACCGATGAGCAGCAATTGAACCAGCATCCGCAGCGTTGCGTAGATAGCGGTTCTCGCCCCGGCCGACCAGCGGTACATGATGCCAATGGCAATCAGCGCGGGCAGGAAGGCCAGCATCAGCCCCTGCGTTGTGATGCCCTTTACGGCTGTTTCGACGTCCATCGTATTGCGGTCCGAGCCTGGCGCTACCTGGCGTCTCCTTGTCGCAGCGCGTCTATCTGATTCTGGACCTCTTTGAACAAGTCGTCGCGCAAACCGATGATGTGGAACAGTTCAACCACGGTGAAGAACGGTGCCGCGAGGTTTGCCTGGACGGGATGCTCAACGAGTACCGGCATCGACTTTTCGACAGCATGGCCGATGAACTGTGCGACATAGCCACCGAAAAACAGGAGCGCGGCGATGATCCAACCAGCATTGCCGGGGTAGCCACCGAGTTTCGACGCCAACATCTCGAGCAGGATGCCTCCGACCAGGAATACGACGGCAAACAAGGCATCGAGCGTCAGGTAGAACAGGAATAGCGCGACGACGAGAACGTGGCCTAGGCTGAATTGGAAATCATTAACGGCGAACGTCACCCACGTCAGCGGTATCAGAACACCGAGCATAATCGTGGGAATACCGATCATATGGACGAAGACATTGAACGGATGCCGGTGCGATGCCGCATAGCCCGTCAGCATAGTCATCAATTTCCCGTTCGTCTTCATCACCCGATCCTCGGCCCGTGTCTGCTCAAATTTAGCACGAAACGCTATACTGCCGTTCTCCCAACGGTCGTTTAGGGCTTTATCCATGTCGCTGTTGATTACCGGCCTCGTAATCTGGAGCGCCGTCCACCTGTTCAAAGCGGTGTCGCCTGTCAGTCGCGGCAAGATCGAACGGAAGATGGGCACAAACCTCTATCGTGGCGGGGTCTCGCTCGTCATTATCGGCGCGCTGATTCTCATCGTAGTCGGATGGAAATCGGCGGTTCCGCAGGGGTTATACGCTGCTCCGCTGAGACCCGGTCCCGTCATATCCGCCCTCGTGTGGATTGGCCTCGTACTGTTCTTTGCATCGCAGTTCAGCGGCAACATAAAGCGGTTCGTTCGACATCCACAGATGACGGGAACGCTGCTCTGGAGCGCCGCGCACCTGCTGACAAACGGCGACAGCCGTTCGGTAACGCTGTTCGGCGGTCTGGCCGTGTGGGCAATGCTGGAGATTTTCTTCATCAATCGACGCGATGGCCGATGGCAGAGACCGGAACCGGCCGTGATCCGTTTCGACATCATCCCGGTCGTCATTGGAACGGCCGTTTTCGCCGCCGTGCTGCGGTTTCATTTGACCCTGTTCGGGGTTGCCCCTTACTGATCGCAACGATTGATTCGGTAAAAAACGACCAAATAGCTCACAATTCCATGCTATAACTATCGGGGCCGGCTCGAGCAACGTGGTGCCGGCGGGTAGTTTAGGGAGGCGAGGATGAAAGAAGCATTGCTGATCTTGGCTTTGGTAGCGGCGATAGCGTGGCTCGTCGTTTACATCCGCCGCGGCAACGAAGAAATAAGAGCGATCCGGTCGCCGTCGACGAAAAACGTCGACGAAACTTCAAAGTATCACGCAGTCTCTCTCAAGTATTCGAGTAGCGCTTGCGATGCGGCAAAAGCGATGACCGGGCGCCGATTCCTGTCAGGTGCCGCACCCAGACTGCCGCTCCCGGAGTGCGACGCGCTGGAATGCCGTTGCGGTTTTGTTCACCATAGCGATCGCCGAGCCGGCGATGAGCGCCGCAGCCCGTTCGAGCCTACCATCTACGCAGGTGGCACAGGCAAGCTGAACGTCGAGCGCCGCGAACGCCGTGACCGGCGCCGTTCAGGCGAAGTCATTAACTAATGAGATCGCTCTCCGGCTAGTAGCCGTAATCCAGCAGCGCAACCTGGTACTGCTCAAGCTCCGCCTGAGAATGTGCCCGTCGTTCGTAAAGGTCCTGAATTTCTGCCTCGAGCTGACCGGTCCGCTCCGATAGATCCTTCAGGTCGACCAGCAGCAAGACCCGTTCCTCGGTCGTTGTCTCGTCGCTGATCAGGTCCGCCTCACTCTGCCGAATTTCGTCCTCGATCCGCTCCAGCTCGTTCTGCTTCGAGTTAATGGCCGACGTGGCACGATTGACGTTGCTTCTAAGCGTGTAGAGATGGTAGCCGGCGTTGTACGCCTCGAGAAAATCAGCCTCGAGATCGACACTGCAGACACCATTGTAGCGTCCGCCATTCGAACCCACGTTGAAGGCGCGACCCGGCTGGCAGTATTCGATCAGGCCTTGCTCGCGACCGCTCTGGTAGGCCGCGAAGTCAGGCGTTACGCCGTGTTTGGCACAAGCTTTACGCCGGTCGCTGATACGAGCCGTCGTATAGCCGCGGGCGCCGTCCTCATAGCCGATGGCGGCCCAGTCACTCGTCATGCACTCGTCGCCACTCATTGACGCGCAGCCTGTAAGGCCGGTGACAAGCAGTGCCATGCAGATCCGGATCCAATTACGTTTCATGACTTGTTCCACCTTGTTGATTCCTGGCAATAATGTTATCGACGCTACATCCGCCCGCGCGCCGCTTCCGTGATAGCACTCACAGATACGCCCCTGCGCCTGAATGGATGCTGAAAACTGGGTAACAGTGCGGCCCGCATAGCCGCTCAATGTGACGTGTGTCACAGTGCTGGGCGACCTTCAGGGCTACCCTCACATGCCCGCAAGGTTTCAGAGAACATCCGGATGACGATCGAGGCGATCAGTGGCGCGGCGACCGTTGCTTTAACCAGCACAATACTGTTCCTGTTCATCGCCAAGTTCTGGAGCGTTCTTTCGA
Organism: uncultured Woeseiaceae bacterium; assembly: GCA_947259285.1. Classification (GTDB taxonomy): domain Bacteria; phylum Pseudomonadota; class Gammaproteobacteria; order Steroidobacterales; family Woeseiaceae; genus UBA1847. The sequence goes on from CAMYMR010000076.1 coordinate 3,788, forward strand.
AAACGATTGGCGGCGGGCCAACGTTCGCCGACAGCATCATGCGCGAGTCGGCACAACGATTTCGCGACGAACTCGACCGCCTGTCGGCATCACAGTCCATTTATCTCGGTGGCGCGCTCGTTTTCGTTATGCTTTTTGCCGCCGCCTACCTGCTGCAAGCGGAACAGCTATTTGTCGGGTATCCGGACTGGCAGTTGCACATCCAGATTGGCTTCCTTGCCCTGGCTCTTGGCTTTGCAGCGTACCAACTCGGCAAGACCATCATCGCGCGGCGACAGGTGAAATTTCTACAGGACGCCACTATCGCGATTGGCCATCAGCTGCGACAGATCTCTGCTGGCAATACGCAGGTATTCCACGACGTGGAGACGAGCGCCGGCGTCGTCGACCATGTGCTCATTGGGCAATCGGGTCTCTATGCGATCAATGTCGTCGCCAGGCGAGCCCCAAGAGATGGCAGCGTCAGGTTATGCGGAAACGCGCTGCAGTTCTCAAACGTCAACAGCGACGAATCCATTGTCGACATCGCCGCGCGAACGAAGCGCCTGGAGAAAGTGTTTTGCGGGATGCTTGGGCATAAGGCGCGTGTTCGGTCCGTTATTGCGGCCCCGGGGTGGGAGATTGTCGAACAGTCCCACGAAGACCATCTGCTGGTCAACGAGCGCAATATCGGCATGCTGACCGGATGGAAGGACAACAGCGATCATCTGATGAACGAAGACGTTGATGCGCTCAAAGACGCGCTCACCGTAAGGTGTCGCCGTTCGGCCAGCGTTGAAAAACCTAGACGGGGCTCAGACGGTGCCCTGCGCAGCCCTGCTTAGCAGCGTCTCAGCCTCTGCAAATCGAGCCGCCGCCTTCTTGAGATACGCGCCTGCCTCGTCGTCATAGCCATCAGCCGATGCAGACCACACACGGTTTATGTAACGTTCGCCGGCCGCGAAGCTGCTCATTATATCGGCGTAAGCCTGCAGGCCGAACAGGTGCACCATGCTCTCGCGAGCGTCCGCGAATCGTCTCAGGTCGGTTCGCAATTCGAGATCAATTTTGTCGCGAAGCTGACTGCCATGTTTAAGCGCACCACCGTTCAGCTCTCGCAAGTCGCGCACAATGTTCTGGATGGACTCTCGAAGTTCCCCACGATTGAGTTCGAGCACCGTATCGGATCGCGCTGCCGCGGATGCTGCGCGTTTCACGATGATCAGACCCACCAGCGCGGCAGCGGCCGCAATCGCGAAGACCGTCCAGTCGACCTCCTGAACGTCGAGCGAGGTCGCAAACGCGCCGCCAAGAAACCCTGCCGCCAGCAAGAATTGACCGATCTTCTTCATTCTTTCTTCTCCATCCCGACTAAGCGAACACAATGAGCAGTGCATTGCCGACGCCGACCAGCGCTTCGCCAATAATCAATCCGGCGGCAATCGGAATACCCACTTCCTCGCTCCAGGTATTTCCCTTCGTCCGATTCGATAACTCGCGAGCCAGCGTACCCAGCGAATAGGTCAGCACAATATTGAACGGCAGGTAAAATCCCAGTCCCACGGTGATGCCGAGCCCGCCCATTACCGCGGATAGCAACCCACCCAACACCGCGCCGGCCATGTATTTTTCAGTCGGCACATCGCCGCCAAGGATGCCGTCTATAGTGCTGGCAAGGGCCTGCGCTTGAGGTGCCGGCAATTGCTCGCTGCCGAGGCCGTAGGACTCGTTGAGCACGAAGATGACGAAGATAACGACGATGGGACCGAGCCAGGCACCCGCAAATTGTCCGATTTGCTGCATGCGCGGCGTCGCACCAACCAGATAGCCTGTCTTCAGGTCCAGCATCAGGTCGGTTGCCTGTGACATCGCAACACAGGTCGCCGCGCCGACCATCAGCGCAGCGATGATGGAGTCATTGCGCTCCATGCCGTGCGTGACAACAATCAGCAGGGTAATTCCAACCAGCGTCATCCCCGATAGCGGCGACCAGTTTGTGCGGCCTATGGCTTCAGAGAGAATGATTCCAGCCATCCATATCCAAAGCGTTCCGAGGAGCGCCATTACGATTCCACGACCGAGGCCAATGTTCTCAACCGACGTCACGGCCATCACGCTGAGAAGTATCACGGCCCCGACGATCGCGAAATACAGCATCTTGATGGGCATCTCGTCGTTCGAGAGGTCCGACGAAACGCCGGCCGCTTTCTGCATCGAGCGAATTGCGCTGACGATAAGCGGAAACGCGAGGATCACTCCCATAATCGCGCCACCAATTAACATGCCGATACCCAGCGGGCGGTAAAGCAAGAGGCGCAAGGGTCCTGGTGCGCTGATGGTCTCCCCTGCCGCATCGACCGGGAAGCTCCCTGTCGCCGCAAGCATCGGCGACAGAAACCAGTACGCAACAAATCCGCCAATGATGAATGCGATACCACCGCGGCCCGCGATAAACCCAACACCGATCGTCATCAGCGACAGATACCAGATGCCGTTCATGTATTCCGGCAGTCCGGCGAGCGCGCCGAGGTTCCAGTTATCGACGCCGGTGCGGATGGTCAGAAATTGTACGAAAGCGCTAATCAGTGCGGCGATCAACAGGAAGATGGCCTTCCGCACGCCGGCGCCCGGCGACTTCAGAATAGTCGCAACGGCGACCCCACCCGGATAGGTCAGCCGCTCGTAGTCGATCATGTGTTTGCGCAAGGGGATGATAAAGGCGATGCCGAGAAAGGCACCGGCGATACAGCCGAAAGTCAGGATAACCGGATCGAAGCGATCGCCAAATCCCAACAGGAATATCGCGGGCACGGAAAACATCATCCCCGAAGAGGCGCCGTTTACGCCGCTCGCGATGGTCTGCACAATGTTGTTCTCGACGATGCTTTTACGTCGAAACATGCCGCGCAGAATTCCGAACCCGAGAATCGCCGCGAGTTCCGAACCCTCGATGGAAAACCCGAGAATAAGCGCCGCGTACCCGATTGCAACGGCAATGATGACGCCGATGAACCACCCGGTTACCAAGGCAATCCATGTCAGCTCTGGATACGGCCGGGATATGGTCGATGGTGACTGCTCCACCGCTGCCCCCTTGTTATTTTTCTGCGCGACAGCCTATCACAGCGGCTGCAGCCGCGCCGCCAGTCGGTCTCCGGCCATAACCTCGTTAAACTCGTCGGCAAGTTCCTCGCAGGCGGCGACACATGTCGTCCAGGCCTTGGCACGCTCCGTCGGCGTGTAGTTCAGGAAGTCGCCACGATCGGGGATCTTCGCATTAGGCAATTTCGCCACGAATGCCGCCGACGGGCTGATCAGAATCGTGCGATCGACATTTCCCGGGTTGGGCCTGCGCCATTTGAGTTTCTTGTCGAACCAACCCGGAACGATGCGGTCGTAAAAATGCGGGAACAGCGTCAGGCTCTCTTTGGCGCTGTGTGGCAAATCGAGGTGATAATCAATGACGCCTCCGTCGCGATATACACCCGCCCTGGCGCCATGAATGTCCCGAACGCCGGATAACACCAGCGGTATCGACCCCGTTGCCACGACCGCATCCTGCAAATTCTCGGCCGATAGTTCGATGCGCTGAATCGGGAATCCATCCAGGTCAAAAAACGGCGGTACGTCCCTCGTGTCGAAGAACAGGGCGCGCTCGAAAAACAGTCCCAGGGTCTTACGACTGACCGCATTCAGCGCAGCCGCAGCAACTAGGCTGGCTGCGAGTAAGCCCCGATGCTCCGACGCTGTGACATGCCGGCTTCTGACGGCCATCACGTGCGTCCTGAACAGCGGACTGGAAAGAATCTCTTCGACGCCAGTCTCCCCGAGAACAATGCCAAGGATTTCGCGACTCTTCGCCGTAATCTCGTGGATGTCGGGCTTTTCGCTATACGTCTGTGTCAGGTAGGCGTTCTCGAACCGCTCTATCGCTGCAATCGGATCCCTTTGTGCGTAGCAGGCGAAACGCCATGAACCAATCGAGGAACCAATCAGGTGCACCGGACCCGTCATATTTGGCACGAGATTACGTAAGATCGCGCGATCGAGCTGACTGAGTACCAGCCATTTCGCGCCGCCCGATGCGCCCGCAATAGTCCCGATCGACGAAATATCGAACCCGTCGTTTCGAATAGTACGCAGAGCGCTAGCGCCTGCTTTGAATGTCAAAGCGTACGATTTCACAGAATACGGAATCAATCGAGCAGCAAATGTCTTGCCTTGCCGCTATTATACCGACTTGGTCTTGAGTTCGATTCGACAAATGATTCGATGCCAGTTAACCGCGGTTGTCGTCATAACCGTGTGTTCATTTCATTGCCCAGCATTCGCCGACAGCGACGAGCCGCCGCTGTACGTTGCAACCGACGGCAAGGACGCCGGTTCTTGCCAGAATCCTGCGGCGCCCTGCAGGACGATCGACTATGCCCTGGAACGTGTTGGCAAGAACGGACAGATACGGGTTGCTGAAGGTTCCTACGAACTCGCGGCCGCAGAGAACGTCGTTTACATGCTCAGCGGCGCTATCGATGTTCGAGGTGGCTTTCGAAATGTGGGCGACCTTGCCGCTACTGCAGACGCCAATACGACGTTGGTCGGCGTTCCCGTCGAATACGCGGACGAACTCGGGCGCCGCGGATTTCGTGTAATCGCCGATAGCAAGAGCATTAGCCCGGAATCTGCGACTCAGATGAAGGCCCTGGTCGAAGCGCAGGCAAGCCTGCAGAGCAATGCGGCAGCAACGCCATGTGTCAACGGAACCGCGGGCAGCTTCGCCTGTAATAATGTCGATCTGCTTGCGCACATCGCCGAGCGAACCCCGAGCGCGCGCGGCGCGGATATATGGGGGTTCATGGACCTCAACACCAATCGCGAGTATGCCATTGTCGGCTACAGCATCGGCACCGCTGTCTACGACGTAAGCGACCCCGAGAATCCGCGCGAGGTTGGATTTGTTGATGGTCAGACGACGACCTGGCGAGACATCAAGGTTCACCAATTCTGGAACACGGCGGACGGCCGCTGGAACGCGTTCGCCTACGTCACGGCGGACAACGCTTCCGATGGTCTTTTCATTATTGACCTCAGCGAACTGCCACAGCGTATCTCACGAGTAGACTATTCCAGCGATTTCGAAGCGGCACACAATGTCTATTTGACTGGAACAGATTTCAGCACCGGCCTCGCGCTCAGCGACAGCTTGCCCACACTGATCCTCGCCGGACCTAACCGGAGCGACGGCCGATTTCGCAGCTATGATCTGAGCGTCCCAGCAGCGCCGGAGTTCATTGCCGCTCCCGAGACGCCGGCGAACCAGCCGGAGAATGACCGGCTTTACATGCACGACGCGGCCTCTATGACGGTGACGGACAGCCGCAAGAATTCACAATGCGTCAACGCGGGCGCTGCCGCGCAGTGTGAGGTCTTGTTTGACTTCAATGAATCAACCGTCGATATCTGGGATGTCTCAATCCCCTCGAACCCGGTGCGACTGAGTCGCACACCCTATGATAACGCCGACTATGTGCACTCCGGCTGGTGGTCAGAAGACAAGCAATTCTTGTTTGTGCAGGATGAGACCGATGAGCGCGACCGCGGCTTGCTAACGACGCTCAGGGTGTTTTCGATCTCGGACCTGACGGCACCGGCGCTGGCGGGCACCTGGACCGGCCCGACGACGGCCATCGATCACAACGGTTTCGTTCGCGGTAACCGATATTACATGTCCAACTACGCCCGTGGCCTGACGATACTGGACATTACCAACCCGGCGACTCCGACAACCGTAGGTCGCTTTGATACGTATCCCGCTTCGGATACCGTCGGTTTCCCAGGCGCATGGGGCACGTACCCGTTTCTACCCAGCGGCATCGTCCTGATCAGCGATATCGACAGCGGTTTTTACGTGGTCGCCGACAAGACCCTGAATGTCGCCGAAGGGTCGCTCGCGTTTTCCAACTCGTCATTTGGCGTGGAGGAAACGCAGCCTGGCAGCATCCGTGTGCGTCGCGATGGGGGCTCCGCGGGTGCGATTTCGGTTCAGTGGGAAATCGTCGAGGCAACGGCAACGATAAACGACGTATCAACTTACAGCGGCACGTTGAGCTGGAGCACTGGGGATTCGAGCGATCGCGTGATCGACATCACCGCGCTGGATGACGGTATCTCGGAAGGCCTCGAACGGCTGTTGATCCGGCTCAGCGCGCCGACTGGCCGCGCAACATTGTCGTCACCGAGTATCGCCAGTGTTTACATTGGTGATGCAGGCAGCCCGGGGGAAGTCGCGTTTGCTGATTCGTCGGTTTCCGTGGCCGAGCGCGGATTCGGGACCGCTGTAATAGTCGTCGGGCGAACCGGCAGCGCCGTGGGCGCGGCGTCGGTTGACTTTGACGTCATTGCCGGCGACGCATCGGCCGGCCAGGACTACTCGGGTCCGGCCGGCGGCACCTTGACCTGGACCGACGGAGACGCGGATCCGAAATGGATTGAGTATGCGATCGCCGATGACGGTTCCGGGGAGGCGGACGAGTTCTTCACCATGACATTGAGCAATGCCACGGGCGCAACGTTGGGCACAACCAGCCAGCTTCGCGTCGACATTGTGGATGCTTCCGGCGTAAACCAGGCACCGAATGCCGTTGCGGGCTCCAGTCAGAATGCGGCGCCGGGCGACAATGTGGTATTGAACGGCAGTCAATCCAATGATCCAGACAGCGACAGCCTCAGCTTTTCGTGGACCCAGACCATCGGACCGACCGTCACGTTGAGTAACGCGGATACCGACACGGCGTCATTCACGGCGCCTGAAGTAAGTTCGGATACCTTGCTGCGCTTTCAGCTACAGGTGAGCGATCCAGGGGGACTGTCGGATACCAGCACCGCCTCGGTAACCGTCATATCCGCTACAAGCGCACCGAGCGGCGGCGGCAGCGGCGGCGGCGGCGGGCCAATATCGCTGGCCCTGCTGGGCATGCTTGGACTTGCGGCGGCTCGACGGGCGGTTACTCGAACGGGTGCGACTTTATAATGGTCTGCTCGCGATCCGGTCCCGTAGAGATGATATCGATTGGCACCCCGGCAAGCTCTTCGATGCGCCCAAGGTAGTCCCGTGCCTTTTTCGGCAAGTCGCCGAACTCCGTAGCGCCGACGGTGGACTCCTGCCAGCCCTGCCATTCTTCATAGATCGGTTTGCACTCGGCGAATCGATCGACTACGACCGGCACCCCACTGATCGGTTTTCCGTCGATCGCG
>CAMYMR010000076.1:11106-12861 GCA_947259285.1 uncultured Woeseiaceae bacterium
CGGGCGAGGTGTTCACCCTGGTCATCAAATAGCTCGGTCGGAAATGGACCGGCGCCAACACGCGTCGTATATGCCTTCACGATTCCGAGGATATAGTCGAGATTACCCGGACCGATACCCGTGCCCGTGCTCGCCGCGGCGGCAACGGTGTTCGATGAGGTCACGTACGGATAGGTGCCGTGATCAATGTCGAGAAAACTGCCCTGCGCGCCTTCGAACAAGATGCTCTTGTCGTCGTCGGCGAGCTCCTTGAGCAACTGCGTGATGTCCGTCGTTATCGGCGCCACGACTTCCGCGTAGGTCAGCGCCTCGTCAAGAGTCCTCGTAAAGTCAACCGTATCGGCCTTGAAGTAATTCTTTAGCAGGAAATTGTGATAGTCCAGAATCTCGCCAAGCTTCGCAGCGAATTTTTCACGCACAAAGAGATCGGATACGCGCAACGCTCGTCGCGCAACTTTATCTTCATACGCAGGCCCAATACCGCGGCCTGTCGTACCAATAGCGCTCGACCCGCGCGCCTTCTCTCTCGCCGCATCAAGCGCGACGTGCGACGGCAATATAAGTGGGCACCCCGGGCTTATCCTCAGGCGTTCGTAAACCGGTACACCGCTTTCAATGAGTGCATTCGCTTCGGCGACCAACGCGTCCAGAGCAAGGACAACGCCGTTTCCGATAAAGCACTTCACACCATCGCGCAGGATGCCCGAAGGGATCAGGTGCAGAACCGTCTTCTCGCCGCCAATGACAAGCGTGTGCCCGGCGTTGTGGCCACCTTGAAAGCGGACAACGGCGGCTGCACGGTCCGTCAACAGGTCGACGATCTTTCCCTTGCCCTCGTCGCCCCACTGAGTACCGATGACAACTACGTTTCTACCCATGGTTCTCCCGTCTGCGTGTCGTTTACCTGAGTTGCGTTAGCCACGCACAAAAAACAGGAGCAGAAGGCCGGCGATCATGACCACCAGGCCGATATTGCGAATATTGTTGTCACTGAGACGCGTAATTTCGGCCACCATCTGGCGATACTTCGTCGGCGATATAAACGGCAACATTCCCTCGATAACCATGACGAGCGCCAGTGCGGTCAGTATTTCGGTCCAGTACATACCGGGCTTCCGATCTGACTCCTGGCTATTGCTTACCGTCCGATTGATTCAGGTAGCGAAAGAACTCGTTATTCGGATCGAGGATAAGCACGTCCCCGCTCTTGCCCATCGATTTGCGATAGGCATCGATGCTTCTGTAGAACGCATAGAATTCCGGATCTTTGTTGTAGGCGTCCGCGTATATTTCCGCCGCCCGCGCATCGCCCTCACCCTTTATCTTCTGGCTGTCGCGATACGCGTCGGCAAGAATTACCGTTCGCGCCTTGTCGGCCGCGGCGCGTTTTTCTTCAGCAGCCGCACGGCCTTCGGCGCGACGTTCCGCCGCGATTCTCGCCCGCTCTGCCGCCATCTGCAGGTAAACCGAATTGCGCACTTCGTCCATGAACTCAACCTGTTTGACACGGAAGTCGATCAGCGAAACGCCGAGATCCTCGGATGCGGCGGCGGCCGTCATGCGCATGTCTCGCATCAGCTCCGCGCGTTCGACGGAAATTGCCTCCGAAACGGAACGCTTGCCAAATTCGGTCACGATCGCGTTCTTGATAATTTCCGAGAGTCGGCCGTTGGCGACGGTCAGGACACCGCCGGTTGACGTGTAGTAGCGGACCGGATCGACGATTCGCCATTTCACGAAGAAGTCGACCTGAAC
>CAMYMR010000077.1:0-11012 GCA_947259285.1 uncultured Woeseiaceae bacterium
GTGGTCGTATCGGACTCGCCGCATTTTGCCGATACCCATATTTCGGAAAGGTCGCATTCCTCGCGCTGTTGGCCACTGGTCTGGTGGACAAACTCCTTCGCCTTGCGCGACGCCATGGCGATCGTCTCGATGTCGCCGTTTTGTTCGATCGAGAAACCGGCGACCGGCTTGCCGGTCTCGGCGATACCGTCGACGATTTTTTGGGTCCAACCGGGCTCGATGCCGATGACGATACACGCCGCCACGTTGGGGTTGGCACCGGTGCCGATCATGGTGCGGAAATGCAGGTCCAGATCCTCGCCAAACTGCAGTCGTCCATAAGCGTGCGGCAACGCCATGGTGCCCTTGATGTTGTTCGCGACCGCTTCGCATGCCGCGTTGGAAATATCATCGACCGGGAGGACAACGACATAGTTGCGTACGCCGACTCGTCCGTTCTCGCGACGGTAGCCAAAGAAAGTGCTCGCGTTTGCCATGATGTTTCCCGTTACCAGCGCTTGGTTTTCAGATTGTGTGTGTGTACGTGATTGCCTTTCGGGATATCGGCAACGAATTTGCCAATGTCCTGGCCGTACTTGATCGCGGTCTCACCTTCCGACAGGTCACGTAAAGCGACCTTGTGCCCGATCGGCACATCGTCGTTAACGACGAGACGAAAATCCGAATTATCCTCGGTGACCACGCATAGCATGTCGGTGCCGGCCTTCAGGCCTTCGACAACGACGACGCCAACGTTGTCCTTTTTGTCATGGACAAGCAGCTGGGGAATACTCATTTTTGCTCCTGGCTCCTTCGCTGTTATTTTGTTCGGGGCCCAACCGGAATCTATTCAGAAGGATGCCTCAAAGTCTTATATAAGATACAATATCAATAAATTATGAGCAATAGCGGTTAACGTGCCACCGTCTGCGCCGTACGCGCCAGACCCGAGAGAGCAATGGACCCGATCCCTGACTTCCAGCCCCTGTACAAGCAGGTTTACCACGTCCTGGTGCGGCGAATCGCCGAGGGCCAGTGGCGTCCGGCCGAGGCCCTGCCCAGCGAACACGCCCTTGCCGCCGAGCTCAGGGTCAGCCAGGGTACCGTCCGCAAAGCGCTGGATGCGCTGGCCGCCGAGAATCTCGTGGTTCGGTATCAGGGCAAGGGCACCTACGTCGCCGAGCACACTCAGGAACACTCGCTGTTCCGGTTTTTCCGCCTGGCCCGGCCTGGCGCGGAGGGCGAACACGTCATCCCGGAAAGCACCGAAGCAAGCTGCAAGCGGCGCGCCGCAACCGCGGCAGAGTCAACCAAGCTGCACCTGTCCAGGGGGGCGACCGTCGTCGAGATCAAGCGAGTCCGGCTCATCGACGGCGTGCCCACCGTGAGCGAAAAGAGCGTCGTGCCGTTGCAATTGTTCCCGGAAATCGACCATCAGGACGCGCTGCCCAATACGCTCTACTCGCTCTACCAGAGCGTCTACGGTGTCAATATCGTTCTCGCCAAGGAAGAGCTGTCGGCGGTGCTGGCGACGAAGGCGGACGAGAAAGATCTGGGTATCAAACCGGGATCACCGCTGCTCAGGATCGAGCGCATCGCAATGTCCATCAACGGTGAGCGTGCCGAACTGCGCACGAGCCGCTGCGACACCCGGAATATTGTCTATGCGATCGATGTCAGCTAAGCGCACAGTGCAAGCTCTGATTCGGGTCGGGCAATAGTCATGGCGACAGTGCTTTGTATTGGTCAGGCCGTGCAGGACTTTGTGTTCTCTATCGACACAATGCCCACGGCTGCCGAAAAGTATCGTGCTACGAATTTCGAAACGCTCGGCGGAGGACCCGCGGCCACCGCTGCCGTGGCGATCTGCAAGCTCGGTGGAACAGCGCAACTGGCGACACGCGTCGGTGATGACATGCTGGCCAATCTCATCGCCGCCGAACTCGAAAGCTACGGCGTCGACTGCACGCTGGTGCGGCGCATGGGTGGCCGGCGTTCATCGGTCTCCGCCGTACTCGTTGATAACGCCGGCGAGCGCATGATCGTCAACTATCTCGACGATGCCATGGAAGCGGACCCCGAGTGGCTGCACGCCTATGCGCCTCTGGACATAGCAGCGGTGCTCGTCGACACGCGCTGGCCTGAGGGCGCCCTTGTCGGCCTGAAGCTGGCAACGCGGAACAACTTGCCGGCTGTCCTGGACGCCGATTTGCCGGTTCCCGAGGACGGTGATCTGGTCAGAGCAGCGACACACGTGGCGTTCTCGGCACGCGGTCTCGCCGAATTTTCGGGAACAGAAGACGTGGAGGCCGGGCTCCGTTCGGTACACCAGCAGGTCGAAAACTGGTGCTGCGTTACGCTCGGCGCCGACGGATTGCTGGTGATTGAAGAGGGTCGGCTACATCATTTGCCGGCATTCGAAGTGAAGGTAAGCGACACGCTGGGTGCGGGCGACGTCTGGCACGGCGCATTCGCGTTGGCTCTCGCCGAGGGACAGGCGACCAGCGACGCGGTCACATTTGCTTCCGCGGCCGCGGCCCTGAAGGTGCGAAACGGCAGCGGCCGCGCGGGCTGTGCAACACGCGGCGATGTCGAGGAATTCTTATTGCAACAGGTGACGGAGAGCCCGACGTGACGCTTAAGTACGGAGTCGTCGCGCTGGCGCGCACGACCTTTGACATGGCGTTCGCCGAGGAAACGAAGAACAAGGCGTTCGCCGCACTCGACACGGCCGGCATCGAGACTGTCGGGCCGCGCACGCTCGCCTGCGACACGGAGCAAGCCGAGGCGGCGCTTGCCGAGATAGCGCGCCACGGCGACCTCGACCTTCTGTTGATCCTGCAGGTGACGTTTACCGACGCGACGATGACGATTGAAATGGCGCGGCAAAGCGAGGTGCCGGTGGCCATATGGGGCGTGCCGGAGCCGAGAATCGGCGGTCGCCTGCGCCTCAACGCCTACTGCGGCATCAACCTTGCGGCACATGCGCTGGGGAAGGCCGGCCTTCAATATCGCTGGCTTTTTTCGTCGCCCGAGGCTGTAGATATCAGCGAGAAGCTGACGGCGCTGGCGTCTCATGAACATAGCGCACCGCTGTCCGCCGAACGCATTGAACCGGGTGCTGACCCGTCGGCCGACCGCGTTGTCGAAAAGCTCGCCAAAGCGCGCGTCAGCGTCATCGGTGAACACCCCGCGGGCTTCGACACCTGCGAGTACGATGCAAAGGACCTGAACGATTTGACGGGCGTCTCGGTAGACCGGGTGAATCTTGCCGACGCGTTCGAGAAAGCAAAGTCGGCATCGGCCGAGCGCGCGAGCGCGCATCGTTCAGAGGCGGCGAAATCGCTGGCCGGGCTTGATGACGTCGACCAGGAACAGCTTGAGCGCTCGTTCCGACTGCTCTGCGCGCTCGAAGACATCGCCGATGAGAACAAGGCAGACAGCATCGCCGTGCGCTGCTGGCCGGAGACCTTCGTCGACTACGGCTGCGCGGCGTGCGGACCGATGGCAATGATGAACCAGGCTGGCGTACCGAGTGCCTGCGAAGCCGACGTTTACGGATCCGTAACGACGCTGATGCTGCAGGAGCTGGCAGGCGAGCCTGTATGGATGGCAGACCTTGTCGATGTCGACGAATCGGACAACACGGCGGTGCTCTGGCACTGCGGCCTTGCACCGCTGTCGATGTGCGATCCCGAGGCGCAGGCCGAGGCAACGATTCACACGAATCGCAAGATGCCGCTGCTGCACCAGTTTCCGCTCAAGCCGGGCCGCATAACGCTTGCGCGCCTGTCGCAGGCGAAGAACGAGAGGAAGCTCATGCTGGCCGCGGCCGAAGTGCTGCGCGCGCCCATGGCATTCACCGGGACGTCGGGGGTCGTACGCTTCGACAAACCGGTGGCCGAGGTCTGCAGCAAAATTATGGAAGAAGGCCTCGAGCATCATTTCTCACTCGCCTACGGCGACCACGTCGATTCCCTGCGGCAGATCGCGAGCCGCCTGAATCTGCCTGTGCTGCAGATCGCCTGAGCCATGACGAACCCGGGAGACACGATATTGCGAAAAATTCTCGGGTTGCTGTCGGTCGTTAATGAATGGATCAGTGTGACCGCCCGAAATACGGCCGGCATGTTGCTGATCGCGATGACGGGAATCGTCCTCGTGCAGATCGTGTTTCGCTATGTCCTCAATGATTCGCTGATCTGGACCGAAGAGGTATCGAAAACGATGATGGTCTGGGGTGCATTCCTGGTCGCACCCTGGGCATATCGTAACGGTGCCAACGTCAGCATCCAGATGTTCGCGGACGAGCTCCCAGTTACCCTGCGACGGCTGCTGCACCTGGTGCTGAACGTACTGGTTGTCTGGGTCATCGTCGTGTTCTGGTCCGAGAGCTTTGGCATGGTCGAGCGAGGCTTTTCGATCAGGGCCGCAAGCCTGCCGATTCAGGTCGGGTGGTTCTTTTTCGTAGTCCCGTTTGCGTTCGGCGCCATGCTGCTCGTGGGAACGGAACTCCTCATCCGCGACGTACTGGGATTGCTGCATCCCCAGGAAGACTTTGAGATCGCCGGCGCCGGCGAAATCAAAGAAGGGGAATAGCCGTTATGGCGCTATCGTATTTCTGGATATTCATTTTCCTTATGGCCGCCGGAATGCCGGTTGTGTTTGCGCTGCTGGTCGGGCCGGGCCTGAGCCTCGCCATCGAAGGCGACCAGATGTTCTTCAAGGCGCTGCTGTCACGCCTGTACAGCGGCATGGACTCGTTCCCGCTGATGGCCCTGCCGTTTTTCATCCTCGCGGGCCAACTCATGAACTCGGGCGGCATCACCCGCTCGATCGTCGACTTCAGCCAGTCCATGATCGGCCATGTACGTGGCGGCCTGGCGCAGGTCAATATCCTTTCGTCGGTGTTGTTCGCCGGGCTGTCGGGCTCCGCCGTGGCCGACACCTCGGCACTCGGCAAGATCTTTATCCCGGCGATGGAGAAGAACGGCTATTCCCGGTCTTTCGCTGCCGCGGTAACGGCCGCATCATCGGTCATTGGTCCGATCATCCCGCCGTCGGGCATCATGATCCTTTACGCGTTCATCATGAACGTGTCGGTCGCCGGGCTGTTCGCGGCAGGGCTTATCCCGGGGCTCATGGTTTCCGTGGGCTTGATGGTCGCGACCAGCATTGTCGCGAAGAAACGCGACTACCCGGTTGCCGGACGCAAAGCGACCTGGCGGGAGCGCGGCCAGGCGTTCCGTAGGACAGCGCTGGCCTTGCTGACGCCGGTCATATTGCTGGGCGGTATTCTGGCGGGTATTTTCACGCCGACGGAAGCGGCGGCCGTCGCCGCCTTCTATGCACTGGTCGTCACACTGTTTCTGACCCGCACGCTACGACTCAAGGAGCTGCCGAAGATCTTCATCGAGTCGGCGGTGCAGTCAGGCGTTATCCTGCTGCTTGTTGGCGCGTCGGTCGTGTTTGCCTGGATCATTACCGTATCGGGCCTGGCCGCCCTGGTCGCAAACGGAATGATGCAGACCAGCGACAACGTGTACGTACTGTTGTTCCTCGCCAACCTGTTCCTGTTTTTTGTTGGCATGTTCCTCGACGCCGGTCCCGCGGTATTGATCCTCGGCCCGGTCCTCGGACCGTTGTTTATTGCGATGGGCGTCGACCCGATTCACTTCGCCGTCGTGATGTGCGTCAACGTGACCGTTGGGCTGGCGACACCGCCGATGGGGCTCGTGCTGTTCGTCGCCGCTTCGGTATCGAAAGAAAAGGTCGAGACGATCGCGCGTCAGATGCTGCCCTTCCTGGCCGTCGAAGTGACGGTCATCTTTCTCATAACGTACTTCCCGGCGCTGTCCATGACGCTACCGCGCTTACTCGGTTTCGCTTGAGGTTAAAGAGATGAGCAGAAGACAGATGTTGCTAACGCTATTTGCCGTAATCTTCATCGCGTCGGTCGGCGGCACCGTAGTGTCAAGTAGCGATTCGGACGCCGACTACACGATTCGCTTTTCGTTTCTTGGTTCGCCCGAAGACGAAGACTACGACGGTGCGCTGGTGTTCAAGCAGTATGTTGAAAGCCGCAGCAACGGCCGTGCCGAAGTGGAGCTGTATCCGTCCGGCCAATTCTGCTCCAACGAACGCGAATGCCTCGAGGGCATGCATACCGGCGTCTTGCAGGTATTCATGCTGACCACCGGGAGCCTCGGCAGCATTTTTGGGCCGGGACAGGTTCTCGACCTTCCCTACACATTTCGTGATGATGCCGTCGCCGAATGCGTGCTCGACGGGCCGATGATTGCCGATTTGCGCAGCGAGATCCTCGGGTCGAATATGCCGATTCGACTCATGACCATCTCGAATACCGGGGGCTGGAGA
Organism: uncultured Woeseiaceae bacterium; assembly: GCA_947259285.1. Taxonomy (GTDB): domain Bacteria; phylum Pseudomonadota; class Gammaproteobacteria; order Steroidobacterales; family Woeseiaceae; genus UBA1847. Next base: position 6,358 of record CAMYMR010000077.1, read on the forward strand.
AATTTCGCATCGACAGACGCGCAGATACGGACGCCCGCGGACATCGACGGCCGCAAGTTCCGAACTATCTCGGCGCCCGTTCAGCAGGAACTGGTGCGACAGCTCGGCGGCAACCCGACGCCCGTCGCCTGGTCCGAGGTCTACACCGCTTTGGCAACCGGCGTCGTCGAGGGCACCAAGAACGGCATCCAGGACATCGTCGGCATGAAGCTCCATGAACAGATCAAGTTCGTCACGCTCGATGGCCACAGTTACATGGGCGGAATGTGGTGGTACTCGGAGGTGAGCTGGCAGGAACTGCCCCCCGATATCCGGCGCATCGTCTACGACGGGTTCCAGGAGCTGAAGACGGTCACGCGCGGCATCATCAAGCGCCGCGAAATTGAGGCTTATCGCGAGTTTGAGGAATCGGGCGGCACGCTGTACGTGCCGACACTCGAGGAGAAGGCAGCGTTTCGGGAGGCCGCAAGCGGCATGCGCGCCTGGTATATCGAGCAGTACGGGGAAAAATGGCTGGTCAAGCTCGACGCTGCGATCGCCGCCTGTGAGACACAGATTGACTCGGCGTACGAGAAGGCTGTAAGTGATTGATCAAGATAGTTTTCTTAAGGAATTACGTGGCACCGTGACTTGAGCAGGGGTACCTTCCGGGTCGATAAGACAGCGGTGTCGTTGCTATGAAGAACCAAAGCTCTGTATTATAGTCATCTATAAGATATAGGTCTTAGTAAATGCCGTTTCGGCAGGGGGAATAAAGATGAAAACAGCAAAACTACGACTGCGGGACAAACTGGCGGTATCCGCATTATTTCCGCTTTTGGCGCTCGGCCTCAGCATGCCGGTGGCGGCACAGATCGAGGAGATCGTCGTCACGGCACAAAAACGCGAAGAAAACATCGGTACGGTCCCGGTAGCTGTGACCGCAATCGGTGGAGAAACGATTGCAGATACCGCGTTAAATTCTCTCGAGAGTATCCAGGTGCTGGTTCCGTCGCTGACGTATGGCAAGGGCGGTACCAATCGTAACTCCAACCTGTCATTGCGCGGCGTCGGTACCATTTCATTCGCAGTTGGTGCCGAGCCTAGTGTTTCAACTGTTGTGGATGGTGTTGTACTTGCTCGCCAGGGACAGGCGTTTGCCGATCTTTATGACGTTGAACGGATCGAGGTGCTGCGAGGCCCTCAGGGGACACTGTTCGGCAAGAACGCATCCTCGGGCGTCATTAATATCGTTTCGAAGGGGCCCACCGAAGAGTTCGAGGGATCGGCGGATATTTCGTATTTTGATGACAACGAGCTGGTCCTCAAAGGCTCCGTGTCAGGGCCGATATCCGATAGCGTCCGCTATCGACTGAATGGATACTGGGGCGACTTCGACGGATTCGTCACAAACGCCTTTAATGGCCAGGACATCTATGGCTATGACCGCTGGGGCGTCCGCGGCATGGTGGACTTCGACATTAATGACGCGATTTCTTTGCGACTAATCGGCGAACACTACGAAACCGACGACCTGTGTTGTGCGGAGATCATCATCGAGGACGATGGCTCACCGAACGCGTTCGCTGTGATTGAACAGGGTGGCATCCCGAACGGGCTGGAAACCGATGTCGCTGCGCTCAACGCCGTGCAACAGACCGAGAACGAGGGTAATGCATTGACCGCGCAGCTAGACTGGGAGTTCGACAAATTCGTACTAACGTCGATAACCGGTTATCGCGACTGGGAGAACGTCGAACGGCAAGACATCGACGACTCGCCTTACGGCGCGACGGAGCGTGAAGGTGACATTTTCGCGGATGGTGCTCAGACACTTGCAAGCGTCGATGGAGTCCTTGTAGGCATGGCCACCGCCCGCGACTATGGCCCGCAGGAATGGGATCAGTTTTCGCAGGAATTCCGCCTGACGTCGACGGGAGACGGCGACCTCGAATGGCAGGCCGGCTTTTTTTACTGGGACGCAGAGGTTGATCGCCAGTTTGGTCGGTTCGATGCACTGTGCGTAGACGATCCGGGCGGTCTGATAGGAGGCGTGGACATCAGCGGCCTGGGCGCGACCGACGCGTGTCCCGATACAAATATCGTCCTGCCGGCAGGCAATTCATTCCAGGTTGTGCAAAACGAGAGCATCGCGCTGTTCGGCCAGGCTACGTATCACTGGACTGACGATACCGGCGTTACGATCGGTCTGCGCTACACGGACGATGAAAACTTCTACAGCCACGAACGCTTCCGCGTCGGTGACAGTTACAAGGATATTCTCGGCAACCAGAACGGTGACAACAATGACGATGGCGGTGTCTTCGCGCTTGCGTCTGACAAACCATTTTCATCCGGCACCGTTGATGAGCAGAATATCTCCGGCAAGCTCTCATTGCATCACAGCTTCAACGACGAATTCTTCGGGTTTGCAAGTTACGCCAGCGGTTACAAAGGCCCGGCATGGAACGTGTTCTTCAACATGGACCCGGTCCGGGACACGGTCCCGCGGGAAGAGGAGACCTCGGATGCGTTCGAAGTCGGCTTCAAGTGGCAACTCGAGAGCGCACTGATCTCGGCGACGTTGTTTCGGCAGGTTTACGATAACTTCCAGGCCAACAACTTCATCCTGACGGCTGGCGCTATTACTACAACGCTCACGAGTGCCGGCGAAGTGACTACTGAAGGTCTCGAGGTCGAGTTCATTGCGCAACCCACGGACGAGGTGTCAATCTTTGGCGGCATCACGTTGTCGGACGCACAGATTACGGATCCGAATTGCCGCGACGTCATTGGCACCACTCAGGAAGAGACCTGTCTTAGCCGCGACGAATCTGACTTGCCGTTTGCTCCCAAGGTGAAAGGTAGTCTAGCGACGGAGATTAGACAGCCCGTCAATGCCTGGGATGGTCATGTTATTTTGAACGCAAATGTCAGTTTTCAGAGCGAGTCATTCGCGGCTCAGTTTGAGAACCCTGGGCAGCAAATCGATGGCTACAGCTTACTCAACGCGAGCCTCGCATTTACGTTCAATGAAGAACGCTTCAAGTTCACCATTCACGGCAAGAACCTGCTCGATGAAGCCTATGTTCCTACATTCAATGGAACGCGTGCCCGGTTGGCCAGAGATGGCCGCCGGTATTTCGGCGTAGGTTTCCGCGCTGATTTCTAGACGGAACGTAACCACCACGAGCGGCAAGCCTCATACCCAAGCGGGTTTGAGGCTTCGCCGCCTGTGTCGATGCGGCACATCGTTATAGATTAGCGTCCTGGAGCCCGGCTTCCGCCAGTAGGCGTTCAATCTCGACGACCGCCCCGGTCGCTACAGACTCCTCTGCGGCGAGACCAACAACCACTGACCAGAACGCATCCATCGGCGTCGGGCCGTCGCTCTTGCCCGCATCGATGCTGTCCACGAAGTGGACGTGCTCGAAGAAGGTCGCGCCGCTGTGGCCGGATTCCTCGATCGCTACCGGGTAACACGGCGTTGTCACGCGTGACGGATACGTCTCGCCACCGAAGATTTCGAGCTGCGACTTCAGCGCCGCCCCCGGCAGAAAGTCCATGTTCTCGGAAGCGCGCAAGCGGCCGATGTCGCCGCAGAGGACGATCTCCTCGTAGAACATGGGCACAAACATCGCGAGCCCGAAACTTGCACGAACGCCGCTTTCATACTCGATGACAACCATCGCATTGTCGAGGATGTCGGACTTGCCCTTCTCGTGCTCGAATTCCTTGAAGTTGACCGCCATGCTGCCGGACGCAAACACGCGCGCGGGTTTCGACTGTGCAAAGAGATTGATCAGGTCGAAGTAGTGGCAACATTTCTCGACCAGCGTGCCGCCGGATAATCGCGAGAACTTGTTCCACTGGCCGATCTTGTCGAGGAACGCCATGCGATGCTCGGTCATACTGATAACTTTGATATCCCCGAGTGTCTTGCGCACCAGTGCTTCGTGGATCGCTTCGGTGTAGATCGCCTTGTACCGATACTGCAGCCCAACCTGGAAGATCCCCGGGTGCTTCTCTGCAATCTGAGCAATCTCATGGGCATCCGCTATCGTCGTTGCGACGGGTTTTTCGAGCAGTATGTGCTTGCCCGATTTCGCAGCGGTCCGCACTACGTCAATGTGGGTAAAGTTGGGCGTGCAGATAATCAAGCCATCGACATCGGGGTCGTTACAGGCCGCCTCCAGCGAATCGTAGATCTTCAGTGGCTCATCGGTGTACGCAGCAAACGCGGATTCGGCATTCGCGATGCTCAGGGGCTCGGGGTCGTAAACACCATGTATCGTGGCGCGGCCCTCGAACATCGTGACGCGAAGATGTTCGAGCCCCATCGTGCCGGTGCCAATCGCGTTGAACCGGTACCTGGGCGGCTCCGCCGCAAACAGGTACTTGTCCTTTTCATCCACCAGTTTCGTGTGACCGAAGCGGGTGGCGAAGTCCCGACTCCAGAATTCCTTACCCTTCGGCATTATTTGGGCTCACTGAGTAGCTGTTGTTCTGGGCCGCAGGGCCCGCCGTGTTGTGTCGATTATAAGAGGTTCCGCAGCTCAGCGTTCGAATGATGCCGCCGCAGGGCCATATCGCAGTCCCTGCGTCGCAAATCAGTCGACAATGTTCGGCGCCTGATCGTCGCCGCCCTTCAGTCGCAGGTAGGCCGCCTGAACAAC
>CAMYMR010000077.1:11079-12410 GCA_947259285.1 uncultured Woeseiaceae bacterium
ATCGCGAAGTGGCCACGCGCCATGTCCTGGAAATGGGATATGAAGATCGTGTTGACCAGGCCGCCGCCGATTGCGCCGATCACAGGAATCGTCTGCGCCATTGCTTTCTGCGTCACGACAACGCCAAACCGACTCGCCAGTGCCGATATCAGTCGGACCAGCGCCGGCGCGCTCGCGCTGCCCACACCCTGAGACGCCACGTATTGCAGGGCGTCGGTCACGGCTTTGCTTAGCGCAACGCGCACGCCGTAATACGACGTCTCGGCCGCGTCGTCTTTGCTCGAGGTGCGGCTGCCCATCGCGAAGACCTGCATGCAGTTCAGCAGCGTCTCGGGATCCTGCGGCGACTCGCCTTCCGCTCGGGCGATATCCGCAATCGATCGGAACATGATGCCGGTGGTCAACGGCAATTCGACGATCAGCGTTTCAAGACCGAAGAAGCCCGCGACGGCGCCCGTGGTCATGGCGGCGGCGGTATGCAGGCGCGGGCTCGCCGCCGCCGTGCTTTCATCCTTGATACTTCGCATCGAGCTTTGCAGCACGAGCTCGAGCGCTTTGTGCGTGGACTGGCTGACAGCCTCGACAACGGCGTCCGGCGCGCGCTTGCCGAGCTCTCGCGTGACGGCCTCGACGGGCATACCCACCGCGGAGCTTAGCCGTATCGCGAGTGACGGATTCTCGAGCTTCGCGTAGGCCTGTTCGAGCGCTTTCAGTTCGTCGGCGCTGAGTTTTGTTGGCCCTGCAACGGTAGGTAGGCTCATCTGAACATTATCCCGCCGGCTCGTTCCGATTACCAAAAAAAAACACCCGGGAGAGGGGAGCTCCCGGGTGTTCCAAACCAACTACGTCGGTTCGTTTGCTGCTTGGGATGTCCGGACTACGGTGTCGGGCAAACCGGGCCACCCTTAGGATATCGCGGGTAACGACGCAACAGACTGCATTTTCCGGCGACGATCTTCGCCAGCCATTCTGCCGCAAGAAAATACTCGCGCTCGAGTTCGACCTTACTTCAGGATTCGAACCCGATACCTTTTGCCTTTGATCGGACGGCTTCTCAGTTGCTGCAGCGCCTTCCTGGCCTCTTCATGCCTTACGGCTATGTAGCTGTGCGTTTCGAAAAGGTCGATCGCGCCCACTGCGTCGCCGGACACACCACCCGCGGCGGTCAGTGCGCCCAGCAGGTCCCCCGGTCGCAACTTGTTCCTGCGGCCGCCGTTGATCTGAAGTGTAGTCATTGACGGCACCAGCGATTCCGACGGTCGTTTCGTATCGGGAACGGCACAGGAGGACAGCGTGCCGTCCGGCAACAGCGCCTCGATCTCCTGCAGCCG
>CAMYMR010000078.1 GCA_947259285.1 uncultured Woeseiaceae bacterium
TGGGTCACGATCTTTCCGGAGGGCACCCGCGTGCACTCAGGCAAGACGCGAAAGTATGGCATCAGCGGGGCGGCGTTGGCTCAGGAGGCCGGTGTTCCCATCGTACCGGTTGCGCACAATGCCGGCGATTTCTGGCCACGCAGGCAGTTTTCGATGCGTCCCGGTACCGTCCGATTCTGTGTCGGGCCGCCCATTGACGCATCGGCACAGTCGCCGAAGGAAACGAATCTGATCGTACAGGCCTGGATCGAGGGCAAGATGGCCGAGATCAGCAGCGCCTACAAATAGCGGTCTCCCCGGCCAGACCGTGGTTACCAGATTTTGACGCGCTCCTCGGGCGGCAGGTACAGCGCCGCCGTATCCTGTACGTCAAACGCCTCATAGAACGCGGGCACGTTCCTTACCACGCCATTGACCCGGTACTTCGCCGGTGAATGCGGGTCGGTCGCGATCTGCATGCGCAGCGCTTCGTCACGTGCCTTGCTGCGCCAAACCTGCCCGTAACCGAGGAAAACTCGCTGTGTACCCGTGAGTCCGTCGATGACCGGCGCCTCGGTTCCGTCCAGCGATATTTGGTAAGCCAGCAGACCAATACTGAGTCCACCAAGATCTCCGATGTTTTCGCCGAGCGTAAATTCACCGTTTACGGCGAGATCATCAAATGGCCGAAACGCCGAGTACTGATCAACGAGCTTTGCCGTGCGGTTTTCGAATTCCGCGCGGTCCTCATCGGTCCACCAGTTGCGCAACACTCCATCGCCGTCGAACGCGCTTCCCGCATCGTCGAAACCGTGTCCGATTTCGTGCCCAATAACAGCGCCGATGGCCCCGTAGTTAACCGCCTCGTCGGCCGCAAGATTGAAAAACGGCGGTTGCAGTATGGCCGCCGGAAACACGATTTCATTGAGCGCCGGGCTGTAGTACGCGTTTACCGTTTGCGGCGTTATGCTCCATTCGCTTCGGTCGACCGGGCCCCCTTGCCGGTCGAGCCGGCGCTCATATTCGGCGCGAGCGGCACGCTCGAGGTTGCCATACAAATCGTCTGGGTCGATGCTGAGAGCTGAATAATCGCGCCATTTGTCCGGGTAACCGATTTTCGGTGTGAATTTGGAAAGTTTGTCGAGCGCCTGAGCCTTCGTTTCGTCCGTCATCCAGTCCAGCTCTTTGATGCTCTTCTCGTAGGCATTGATCAGGTTGCCCACCAGCGTCAACATGCGCTCCTTCGCCTCGGGCGGAAAATGACGCTTTACGTACACTTTGCCAACAATCTCTCCCAGGCTCGCGTTTACCGTATTTACACCGCGACGCCACATTGGACGCTGTTCAGGGGTCCCCCGTAAGGTCTTGCCGTAGAACTCGAAATTTTGTCCGTCGAGCTCTTCAGTCAGTCGTCCGGCCCTGTTGTTCAGCGCAGACCACGACAGGTAGGTCTTCCATGTATCGAGATCAGTCGTGACCATGATCTCATCGAGCGCGCGCATGTAATCGCGCATCATGACAACCAGGCCGTCGAGCTCCGTCAGGCCCGCCTCTGCCAGATAGCCGTTCCAGTTGAATTTCGGCATGAGCTCATCGAGCTCGCCGAGCGGGATCTTCTTGTACAGAGCCACAAAGTCCCGGGTATCTTCTTTTTTCATCTGCTCCGCAGCCAGGCGGGTTTCGAGCGCCATGATCGTCCTGGCCGCCCCGGCGGCGTCGCTCAGCCCGGCGAGGCCGTACATCTTTTCGATGTGCGCAATGTACTGCTCGCGAATCGCCGCAGACTTCTCGTCATCCAGCAGGTAGTACTCGCGATCCGGCAGCCCGAGCCCGCTTTGCACTGCATACATCATGTAGGTTGTCGGGTTCTTGAAGTCTGCGTACTGGCCGAGCGCGAACGGCGCATCGAGGCCGCGCTTGACGGTTTCTGCAAAATAAACGGCGAGGTCCGCATGATCATTTATGCTGTTGATCCGATCGAGCTCCGCTTGCAGCGGCCTGACGCCGCGCGCATTGCGCGTGTCCCAATCCAGATAGGACTTATACAGGTCTCCAACCTTTTGCTCGTCGGTGCCCATGGCAAAATCGCCGCTCGCCGATTCCTCGACAATTGCCCTGACGTTCGCCTGCGACTCATCGGCCAGAACCGAAAAACCGCCGAAGGTCGAGCGATCCGCCGGTATTTCCGTTTCCCGCAACCAGGTGCCATTCACATAGGTGAAGAAGTCGTCCCCGGGATTCACGCTCCTGTCCATGTACTGCACATCGATGCCCGACATCAGCGGCGCCTCGATTACGCCAACGGTTGCTTTGTCGTCCGTTTGGCCGCACGCCGCGACCACCAATAGCGCCGCCGCGCCCATGATTAGTTTTCTCATCATTACTTCCCTTACGATTTATTTATCTTCCAGCCGCTTGGCAAGAAGCTTCAGTTCCTCTGCCTGTGACGCATCGATCGAGAATATCTGGTCAATCCTGCATCCTCGGATCGTGTCAAAGCCGGCTCGCAGGACATTCCTGTCACGCCGTATATCCGCGGGAAACGTGTTTTCGTAAAGCTCATGGCATCGGCGCCGAAACTGAACGAGGTAGTGGTCTCCCCGTGCCTGCAATAACGCGTAGAGATCTGAAATTGGCCGGGTGTTGAACTGGTCGCGAAACCGCACGACATCCTGCGGCTCAAGCTCGGAAACCGCGACAAAGTCAGAGAGCGCATCGTCTGCCGTCGATGCTGGCTGCGTCGCACAGCCAGAAAACAAGATAAGCGCCAGCGCCGCCGCCGTTCGTATCATCACCGCTTGCATCGTCGGATTGGACATTAAGCCCGCTCAAAAGTTTGGGGCTATTCATCCCCCTCCTGGATTTGCCGCTCATCCCTGCAAAGCCGCTCGACAATACGCACGACATCCGCGTAGCTGGTCTCCCAGGACTCGATTTCTTCTCGCCTGCCTGCGGGGACCCGGTGTCGCTCTATCCGGACATTTGCCGCCCTGCCCCCACCGTAGCCGGCAGGCATCAGCCACAGGCCCGTCATCGCCGCGAACGCAAAATCCGTGTAGTTCGACTCGTCACCGCCGAGTAACGAAACGCGGCCATCCTCGAGCCATCTGTTCGCTTCGTCGAGCGGCGATTCGATCCGTGTAACGGCAAGCGCATAGTTCGCGTCGGTTAGTCGAAACGATTTTCGATCATATGTCGAGGTTTTCGACCGTTAAGGCATTCTTCTCAATGAAGTCGCGTCGCGGTTCTACCTGGTCGCCCATCAAGGTCGTAAAGATCTCGTCCGCCTTAACCGCATCTTCTATTTTCACCTGCAGCAGGCGCCGCGTTTCCGGGTTAACGGTAGTGTCCCAGAGCTGGTCGGGGTTCATCTCGCCGAGGCCTTTGTAACGCTGAATCGACTGGCCACGTCGAGCTTCATTCATCAGCCATTCGACGGCTTCGGGAAACGTTTCGATAGGCGCCTCTCGCTCTCCTCGACGTACCTTGGCGCCTTTTGACAACAGATCGTCGAGCTTTTCGGAGAGCGCCGTTATGTGCCTGTACTCGCTCGTGCCGAAAAACTCGCGCGGCAGGTAACGCGTCGTGCCCAGACCATGAAGCACCTTCGTAATGGCAATGCGAACACCCTCGCCGTCTTCGTCGCCTCGATCGAGTGTGGCCGTGTAGCTGCCACCGTCTCCATTGGTCGCACGATCGCCAGTATGTTTCGGCAGCACGGCGCTGAGCTCTTGCGCCCAGGATTCCAGTGCATCGAGATCGTCCGCCGTGTCGGGCGTCACGGCAGGAAGGACACTCAGCGCGCGTAGTACGACCTCGTCGTAACGATTCGACAGGCGATCGAAAATACTTTCGACCGCGATGTATTCCCGCGCGAGCGCTTCGAGTCCGACACCGCTTAGCGGCGGCGCTTCGCTATTTACATGCAGCGCCGCGCCATCCATCGCGGCATTGAGGAGATAGCTGTTCAGCTCGGCGTCGTCTTTGACATACACCTCCTGCTTGCCCCGCTTGATCTTGTAGAGCGGCGGCTGCGCGATGTAGATGTGGCCACGCTCGATCAGTTCGTGCATTTGCCGATAGAAAAAAGTCAGCAGCAGTGTTCGTATGTGCGATCCGTCGACGTCGGCATCGGTCATGATAATGACGCGGTGGTACCGTAATTTGTCGGGGTCGAAATCATCGCGACCGATGCCACAGCCAAGCGCGGTAATCAGCGTTCCCACCTCTGCTGACGACAGCATCTTGTCGAAGCGCGCCTTTTCGACGTTCAGGATTTTGCCCTTCAGCGGCAGAATCGCCTGTGTTCGACGATCACGGCCCTGCTTTGCGGATCCGCCCGCCGAATCGCCCTCGACGAGAAAAAGCTCCGACAGCGCGGGATCTTTCTCCTGGCAGTCGGCCAGTTTGCCGGGAAGCCCGGCTATGTCCAGCGCGCCTTTACGGCGCGTCATCTCGCGTGCTTTACGTGCGGCCTCTCTTGCCCGGGACGCGTCGATAATCTTTGAAACGATGGCCTTTGCGTCCTGCGGATGTTCGAGCAGGTATTCCTCAAGTTTGGCCGCCATTGCCTGCTCGACGATGCCTTTAATTTCAGATGAAACTAATTTGTCCTTGGTTTGCGAGGAAAACTTGGGATCTGGCACTTTTACCGAAAGCACCGCGGTCAGTCCCTCGCGCGCGTCGTCGCCGCTTGGCGTGTATTTGTCCTTCCGTGTACTCGGCAGGGCCTCGATATACGCGTTCAAGGTGCGCGTCAGCGCGCTCCGGAAGCCGGCAAGATGCGTCCCGCCATCTCGCTGAGGGATGTTGTTGGTGTAGCAGAACATGTTTTCCTGGTAGCCATCGTTCCACTGCAGCGCGGCCTCCACGGAAACCTCGTCTTTCGTCGCGATGAAATGGAAGGCCGTCGGGTGCACGGGGGTCTTGTTCCGGTTCAGGTGCTCAACGAAAGCGTGGATCCCGCCCTGGTAGTGAAAAAGGTCTTCCCGCTCCTCTCGCTCATCAACCAGGTGGATGCGAACGCCCGAGTTCAGGAATGACAGCTCCCGAAGCCGTCTTGCCAGGATGTCGTAATGGAATTCGATGTTCGTGAACGTACCCGCGCTGGGTCGGAAGCGAAGCGTCGTGCCCGTTCGGTCCGACGGGCCCATCTCGGCGAGCGGCGATGACGGCTCGCCGTGCACATACTCCTGCTGATAGATCTTCTCGTCCCGATGAATTGTCAGAACGAGATGCTCGGACAAAGCATTGACAACCGAGACCCCCACACCATGGAGCCCGCCGCTGACTTTATAGGAGTTGTCGTCAAACTTACCGCCGGCATGCAGCACCGTCATTATCACCTCGGCGGCCGATCGCCCCTCCTCAGGGTGCATGTCCACCGGAATGCCGCGGCCGTCATCGCTGACCGTGACCGATTCATCGGCATGAATCGTCACCGTAATCGTGCTGCAAAAACCAGCCAGGGCCTCGTCAATGGAGTTGTCGACGACCTCAAAAACCATGTGATGGAGGCCCGTCCCGTCATCGGTATCTCCGATGTACATTCCCGGCCTTTTCCGAACGGCCTCGAGACCCTTTAAGACCTTGATATTACTGGAAGTATAGCTGGTGTCGTCGGTCATTCTGTATCCTCTGGGCGTAACCGACGTATTGTATCAAAATGGTGTGCTGAAAGTACCCTCAAAGCGTTCTTTTTCAAGGTGTTTTGGGTGCCGCCATTCAGCTTCAGGCTGGTGTATTGTCGGGCGCCTCGATAACCGTCAACTTCCCCTGTTCCACGTGGAACAGGGCGGCGCCCGGCGGCGGTGTGAGCGCGCTCGGCTCGAGACTCGTCGCAACAACCTGGCACCCGAGCTCCGACACCGCGGTCATTAGCCGCGCCAGAGAGCCCGCGTCCAGTTCCGCGGCCGGGTCATCCAGTAACAGGAGCAGCGGCCTCTCCAGCGCCGTCTGAGCCGTCTCGGTGGCTGCCAGAACCATCGCGCTCGCCAACAGCTTTTGCTGCCCGCGAGATACCAGCTTCCTGGCCTGTCGCTCATCGTAGCTGATCTTGAGGTCTGCCCGGTGCGGTCCGTGCTGCGTTGCGCCTAGCTGCTGATCGCGCGGGAGCCCCTCCTCCAGTGCCTCGCCGAGGCTTTTTTCCTTGTTCCATCCGCGCTGATACTCGAAACGAAGCTCGGTGCCCAGGAGTTTTTGGCCAAAGCGAGTCAGGCTTTCGCGGGTAACCTCCAGGACGCGCCTGCGCGACCCGTCCAGCGCCTCAGCGAGCACCTCGAACTCGACATTCCAGCTCCGAATCGTCGCGGGCGTCGCTCTTGCCTTGAGCGCTGCGTTTCGCTGCTTGAGTGCCCGCCTGAATTTCCGCCAGGCCAGCAGGTGCTCATGTTCCACGTGAAACGCCACCCAATCCAGGAATCGACGGCGAAGCTCTGGTCCCCCGGACACCAGATTGTGAACATCCGGATCGATAACCTGCAGCGGCAGCGCGTCGGCGAGCGCCGCCGCGCCCCCCTCACTGTCTCCATCAACCCGAACCTCTAGCCCGTTGCGGCTATTGCGGGCTCCGACGTTGCACACCCTCGCGTGGCTCTGCACCTCGCCAAACAACAGGAACTCGTCCTTGCCATGATTGATCAGATCGGCTGTTGACGCGCCGCGAAATGATTTACCGCGGCCCAGGTAGGCGATTGCCTCCAGCAGGCTCGTCTTGCCCGAGGCGTTGGCGCCGTAAATCAGATTGAAGTCCGCCGAGAGCGTCAATTCGGCGCTTTCGAGACAGCGGAAGTTGGTCGCCCGAAAAAACCGTATCATCGACCCGTATTGATCGCCCGCTTTGTGGCCTACAGCCGCATCGGCATGACCACGAACGTGCTGTCCTCATTTCCCGGCTGGCGAATCAGGCAGCTCGAGTTACTGTCTTGAACCGACAGCGTCACGGAATCTCCTTCCACCGCCCCCAACGCATCGAGCAGGTAATTCACATTGAAGCCTATCTCGATATCCTCGCCGCTGTACTCGACCTCCAGCTCTTCCTCCGCCTCCTCTTGCTCCGGATTATGGGCTTGCAGAACGACGCCGCTATCGCGTATGACCAGCCTGATCCCCCTGTATTTCTCGTTCGAGAGGATTGCCGTTCGCTGCAGGGCGCCCTTGAACTCCGCCCTGTCTGCTTTAAGCTCGTTCGACGATTCTTTTGGAATTACCCGCTCGTATTCCGGGAAACGGCCATCAATGAGTTTCGACGTGAAGCGAATACCGTCCAGCTGAATCCGAATATGATTGGAGCCGAGCTCAATATTCAGTTCCCCCTCGCCGCTCATGAGGCGCTGAAGCTCCAGGACACCCTTCCTCGGCACAATCACCTGCTGATCCTCAAGCCCTGCCGAAAGCGCCGTCTGGCTCAAAGCGAGGCGATGACCGTCTGTAGCGACCGCCCGCAAATAGTTCGCACTGGTCTCCAGCAACATGCCGTTCAGGTAATAGCGAACATCCTGCTGCGCCATCGAAAAATGCGTCTTCTCAATCAGACGACCGAGCGCTCCCTGCGAGACCTGGATTGTCTGCCCAGCCTTGATGTCCTCTACAACCGGAAACTCCGCCGCCGGTAACGTCGCGAGGTTAAACCGGCTCCTTCCTGCCCGGACGTTGAGCTTCTCTCCACTCAGATTGACGCTGACAGTGGAACCTTCCGGAACCGCGCGGCATATATCCAGCAGCTTACGACCGGATACCGTAATTTCACCACCCGACTGCGTGTCTACCTCTGTGCTTGCTACCAGCTCCACCTCCAGATCAGTCGCCGTGACGGAAAGCTGACCTTCTCGGGCGATAATGAGTACATTCGATAGAATTGGCATCGTCTGCCGCCTTTCCACTACACCGATAACAGCCTGCAATGGTTTTAACAGCGCTTCCCGAGCTGCGGTAAACTTCATAGGTTCCACCTGTTAATAAATACTGGAATTTTATAGTTTATATTTATTATTAAGGATCAAACAGCCTGTGGATAATTTATAAAGATCCTTATAATTCAATAACTTATCCTAATTAAAACTGACTAACACAAGGTGTATCCGCGCCTTGATAGCTGTGCATATTCTGTGGATAAAAATCAATCAACGCTTTTTACACCCGTTATCCACATCATCCTGTCAAGGTTCTCAACAAATTCAAATAGTCATCATCAATGCGCTTGTCCATCTCCCGCAGAGCCTCGATGCGCCGACAACCGTGCAAGACCGTTGTATGGTCCCGGCCGCCGAAAGCATCGCCAATTTCCGGCAGACTGTGATTGGTTAATTCTTTCGCGAGCGCCATGCCGAATTGTCTGGGCCGGGCGATCGACCGACTGCGCTTTTTCGACAGCAAGTCGCCGACGCGAATCTTAAAGTAGTCTGCGACTGTTTTCTGGATGTTTTCGATTGAGACGAGTCGATCCTGAACCGCAAGCAGATCCCTCAGCGCTTCCTTGGCGAACTCCAGGTCGATGGCCCGGCCCGTAAATCGGTAGTTGGCGATAACTCGTCGAAGCGCTCCCTCGAGTTCGCGTACGTTGGACCGGATGCGCTTGGCAATAAAAAACGCCACCTCCTCCGGAAGTGCAACATCTTCTGCCGCCGCTTTGCTCATGAGGATCGCGACCGAAGTTTCGAGTTCTGGCGGCTCAATGGCGACGGTCAAACCCCAACCAAACCTTGACTTAAGCCGTTCTTCCAGACCGGTAACCTCTTTAGGGTATCGATCACAGGTCAGCACAATTTGACGCTGACCCTCGAGGAGCGCATTGAAGGTATGGAAGAATTCTTCTTGCGAGCGCTCTTTGCCGGCAAAAAACTGAATATCATCAATGAGTAACGCATCAAGAGAGCGGTAAGAACGCTTGAATTCGGAAATTGTGTTGTGCTGTAAGCCTCGAACCATATCGCCGACAAAGCGTTCAGAATGTACGTAACTGACGCGCGCATTTGGGTTACTGGCAACCATCGCGTTGCCGATGGCATGCATCAGGTGTGTCTTGCCGAGACCGACGCCGCCGTAAATGAACAAAGGGTTATACGACTTGCCCGGGTTTTCACCAACCTGGCTCGCGGCGGCTCTCGCCAGCTGATTGCTCTTACCCTCGACAAAACTCTTGAACGTGAAGCTGGCGTTCAGCCGGGACACAACGGGCGTCACGGTCGTTGCTCGTACCGTCTCGGCCGCCGGTCTCTTTGATGCGCCGGGCCGCGATGTAGCCCCGCGGGATCCGACCTCGAGCAACACTTCAATACTGTCGCCGCCATCACCAACGAGTTCGAGAATGCGGTCCATGTAGTGCTGCCGCAGCCAGTCCACGACGAAGCGGTTAGGCGCAAGGAGCCGAAGTGCGTCGTCGTCGTCCACGGCCTGAAGCGGCCGAATCCACGTATTGAACTGTTGCTCGGGTAGCTCTACCTGCAGGACGCGTAGGCATTGATTCCAAAGCGTCGATTCAGCAGACAAACCATTCCCCGGTGGGCGGCCCCGGGGCCGCGAAAGATTAACAAAGATAGCGAACGATCGAGCAGTCTAACGCGTAACAGGGGACGCCGCCAGATGCGGTTATCCACAGGTTGCCAAGGCCCGAAATCGGCGTGAAAACCGACCTCTGTTGACACTGTCTGGCCATCTGCGTACCCTTGCCGCCCTCCAAAAAGTACGGCCCGACGCAGGCCGGCTTAATGACCAGGTAGAACGCCATGAAACGCACATACCAGCCCAGCAAAATAAAGCGCGCACGCACCCACGGTTTCCGTGCCCGCATGGCAACCAAAGCCGGGCGCGCCGTGTTGAAGCGCCGCCGCGCAAAAGGGCGAGCGCGGTTGGCGCCGTAGTCCAATCGGCGTCGGACGCGACGAAGAGCCCCCCTTCAGGATTGACGTGCCGTTCAGGCAACCGGTTTGGGAAAGACAACCGGCTCCTCGATGCGGCCGCGTTTGGGCGCGTGTTCGAAAAAGCGACGCGCAGCAGGGACGAATTCTTTACAGTGCTGTGCAGACGTAATGAAATGGGCCTTGCGAGACTCGGTCTGGCAATTTCCAAGAGGAACTGTCGTCGGGCGACGGCACGAAATCGTGTTAAGCGAGTTGTCAGGGAATCATTTCGTGGACAGCAGGAATCGCTAAAGGACTTAGACGTAGTGGTGATCAATCAACCGGCGGCGGCCACGGCCACCAATAGACAGCTGTTTGCGAGCCTCGACGGGCATTGGCGCCGA
The DNA here is from genome assembly GCA_947259285.1 of uncultured Woeseiaceae bacterium. GTDB lineage: Bacteria > Pseudomonadota > Gammaproteobacteria > Steroidobacterales > Woeseiaceae > UBA1847. The sequence goes on from CAMYMR010000078.1 coordinate 10,220, forward strand.
TGTCAGAAAGCGAACCGCATACGGTAGGACAGTTAATCGATGGATAACCAACGACTGCTGATTTGGGCGTTCTTTGGCCTGATGGCATGGATGACCTACCAAACCTGGGTTCAGGACTACGGGCCGAAACCGACACCGGCTGCTACGGATCAGGCCGGGGATCCCGCAGCACCAGAGGTAAGCGCACCGCAGCCGCTCGATGACGATCTGCCCGAAATCAGTGACTCCGGCGCGCCATCCTCTTTGCCACCGGCAGCCGGTACCGGCCCGTCATCGGTGGCGACGCCAGCGGCCCCCAGCATCCGCGTAACGACTGACGTTTTCACGCTGGAAATCAGCACCAAAGGCGGCACGCTGCAGAACGCGGTGTTGCTCAAATATCCGGTGGCCAAAGACCGCCCAGACACGCTGGTCGAGCTGCTGGATACCCGCCCCGAGGCGATCGGGCTCATAGAGTCCGGCGTGCGTGCGACGGCGGGCGGCGCGGAAGCGACGCACCTGACAGCGCTCAGCGGCGAGCAAGCATCGTACGAGCTTGGCGCTGCCGACGAGCTTACCGTGCCGCTGCGCTGGGCGGACGAGGGCGGTGTCGTCATAGAAAAGCGTTATCGCTTCCGACGCGGTAGTTACGCAATTGGCCTGGAGCA
>CAMYMR010000079.1 GCA_947259285.1 uncultured Woeseiaceae bacterium
CGAACTCAGTGCGGACATTTCGCTGCTGTACCAGACCGGCCCGCGCTACAACTTCGGCGATATCCGGGTAGAGGAGAATGTCCTCGAAGAAAGCCTGGTTCGGCGTTTTTTCGAGTTCGAATCGGGAATGCCCTACGACAGCCGATTGCTGAACAAAGCCTATGGCGATCTCTCGTTCAGCGGCTATTTCTCGCGCATCGAGCTCGTGCCGGTAACCGAAGAGGCGTCGGATGGAAAAATACCGGTGCAGGTGCTACTCGAACCTGCCGATCGCATCGAGTACACGGTGGGCGCCGGCTTTTCGACCGATACGGGACCCCGACTTCGGGCCGGTTACCACAATCGCCGCCTCAATCGAAAGGGTCATCGATTCAAGGCCGATATCGGCGTCTCGCCAATCATACAGGGCCTGACGGCGGAGCACCGACGGCCGATGGCTGATCCGCGCACCGAATGGCTGAGCTATACGGCAGCGCTAAGCCGGGAAGACAACGACACGTTCGAGAACGAAACCGCGAGAGTGGGATTCCGCCGAACGAAGCGCATCAGCAGCAACTGGCTGCGCACCTTGTCGCTCGACCTCAGCTATGAGCGATTCGACGTTGGCGTGGAATCGGAGCGGACCCGCTTAATGCTGCCGGCCGTCGCGTTCGATCATAAGCGTGCCGATCGTGACATTCTCCCGACAAGAGGCCGCAGGCTTACCGTTGAACTGCGCGGCACCGGCGAGTTCCTCGGCTCCAGCACCTCCTTCCTGCAGACGGTCATCACAGGCCGGCTCGTTCGGTCAATTTCAGACAGCAGTCGTCTGCTAGTACGCGCGACCATTGGCGCCACGGCGAAATCCGAATTCGGTGAGTTGCCGCCATCGGTGCGTTTCTTTGCCGGCGGTGACGAATCTGTTCGGGGTTTCGACTACGATTCGCTCGGCCCGAAAGATGAACTCGGCAACGTTATCGGCGGCAGCAACCTTCTGGTAGCCAGCATCGAATACGAACATCTGCTGCGCGGTAATTTCTACGGTGCCGTTTTCGTCGATGCGGGCAACGCGTTTGACGATTTCGATGTGGATCCTGCGGTTGGCGTCGGTATCGGCCTGAAGTGGCTGTCCCCCGTCGGCCCGCTGCGTTTCTACCTGGGCCACCCGCTCAACAAGTCGGACCGTAGCGTGCGTCTGCACATACAGCTGGGGGCGGACCTGTGATCCGGCGCCTCATCCAATGGTCGGCCGGCGGCGTGTTCGGGCTCATCGTGCTCGTCGGCATCGCGGCCGCGTGGCTGGTCACCACGGAAAGCGGCGCACGCTGGTTGCTCGCACAGGCGAAACCGAGGCTGCCGGCCGCGCTGCAGGTCGAAGCCGTGAACGGGACGATGTTAGAGGGCCTGAACTTCCACAACGTTAGCTGGACGGATACGGCTGCAGAGGTGTTCGTCGCAGAGCTCGATACCCGCGTTGAACTGGGGCCTTTGCTACGCAGGGTGGTACGGATCAATTACCTGGATCTGCGAACCGTCGACATTTTGATCGGCGACGCCGGGGATACGGGTAAAGACCCCGAGCCGTTCACTGTCGATCTTCCGGTGACGCTGGAGCTGGAAAGCGCATCGATTTCGGATGCGCGCATCTCCGCCGCGGACCGTGAATTCGAAATTCAGCGAATTCGACTCAGCGGGCGGCTGGCCGGATCGACGCTGGCGGTGCAACGCTTCGACCTCGAGAGCGAGCTTGCGGATATCAGCGTCGCGGCAAACGCGACGCTGAGCGGCAGCTACCCGGCAGACGCGACTGGCGCATGGGAGCTTCGACTTCCCGAACAACCGACTTTGTCGGGCCTTCTCCGGCTGCGCGGCGACGCATCGGGATACCAGCTGCAGCACAACCTCGATGCGCCTTATGAAATCGAGACCAAGGGCACCGTCGCGCTGGTCGAACACACGCCGTCCGTCGATCTCACCAATACCTGGCGGCAAATCCAGATACAGCGCGGCGACGCCGCGACGATAGAGGCGACCGACGGTGAGCTTAAACTCATGGGGCCTTTGAGCGACCTGGCCTTCGATGGCGCAAGCACCATCTCGACAGCCGACGTGCCCGCCATTGCCGTGGAGACACGCGGACGTCTCGTCGGTGATCGCATCGATTTCGAATCGCTGTCGGCAGCGAATGAATGGGCACGGCTCGTCACTGACGGCGAGCTGTCACTATCGCCGCAACTGGGCTGGCGTTTCGATGTCCAGCTATCCGACCTGAATCCGGCCGTCGTCGACGATCGCTTGAGCGGCAAGCTCGAGCTTGCTGGCGTTACATCGGGCCAACTTGCGGCTGGACGACCACGGCTTGACTTCGACATCGACCGTCTTGTCGGGGAGCTGAACGGTCACCCGGTTGAAGGCAGCGGCAAACTGTCTTTTGCCGATGAACAGCTGAGTTTCGACGATGCCGTGATTCGCGTTGGCGATAACCGCGCCAACCTGGACGGTTCCTACGGAAAGCAGCTGGAGCTGAACGCCCGGGTGCGCTTCCCGGATTTCAGCCAGTTTGGCCTGGGAGGCGCGGGCCTGATCAACAGCGATCTTCGCCTCGTTTCTGATCTGAAGACTTTCCAGGCATCTGGCAACGTCCGTGGCGAAGGGCTCGAATGGGAGGACTATGCCGTCGATACGCTCGACGTAGAATTTGACCTGCCGGCCACCGGCAACGGCCGCGTGGACCTGACCCTTTCTTCCGTCGAACAGGGCAGCGTCGCGGCCAATATCGACGGCCGATTCGCGGACGATCAGTGGAACGGCACTGTCCAGGAACTTGTCGTGCGTCGCGAGCCGCTTGGCGAGTGGACCCTGGGCGAGCCGGCGAGCTTCTCAGTGTCAAAAGCCCGGCTCAAGCTGGGTCAGCTTTGTCTATCAGATCACTCGATTGAAGGCGCCGTGTGCGCGGCGCTCGACTATGACTTTTCCGGAGCACTCGAGTTCGAATCTTCGATCAACGGGCTGCCGCTCGCCGCCCTGCCGCAAAGCCTCCCGGAGGGGGCGTCGATACTCGGCGTGATCAATGCATCGGCGAGCGGCAGCTTTGCCAACCGTCAGCTGAATGCCAACGCGAATCTGCGAATCGACGGGCTCGCCCTGGTTACAACCTTCGAGGGCGACGAGGTTGCAGCCAGATTTGAAGAAGCCTCGGTCGTGGCGAGCGTCGTCGACAACAAGCTTGTCGGTGAATTCGAGTTCCGGCTCGACAATGCGACCGACCGTGCGGTCGGCAGTATAGAGATCGCCGATCTGTTCGATCCGGAGTCTTCGATAGCTGGCCAGGGAAACATGGAGTTCAACGACCTGGCACTGGCTTCCTTTTTCGTCCCCGACGTCGCCAACCCGGTCGGCCGGATCTTTGGCCGCCTGGATGCATCGGGCACTTTGGTGGCGCCCGAGTTCGCCGGTGAACTCGGATTGAGCAATGGCTCGGTCGATATTCGCCGCGCTGGGGTTTCCGTCACCGACGTCGAGCTCCTGCTGCGCCAAAGCAAGTCCGGCGAACTGGCACTCTCGGGCAGCGCGAAATCCGGCGACGGCTTCCTGAAAATCAAAGGCCAGACGTCGCTGAGCGCGGGAAAAGGCGTACGCACCGAAATCCGCCTCGATGGCGAGAACTTCACGCTAATCCGCCTGCCCGACATGCAGGCCACGGCATCGCCCGCCATCGACGTCGTGTTCGACGAACGCGCAACGCGCGTAAGCGGAAGCCTGGGCATTCCCGAGGCCAACATTACCGTCCGGTCGGTGCCGGAGACGACCAAAAAGTCCTCGGCTGACGCCGTAGTGCATCGTGGCGACGCAGCCACAGCGACGCCGCACCGAATGCTGTTCGTCAACGTAACAACGGAACTCGGCGAGCAGGTGTTTTTCTCGGGCTTCGGGCTGACAACGGGACTGGAGGGTTCGCTGCGAATAAGCGGAAAGAGCCAGTCGCCTTTCCAGGGATTCGGACGCGTTGTTCTGCGCGAGGGGCGCTACCGGGCCTACGGTCAGAACCTCGAGATAGAGAGCGGTGAGCTGGTCTTCAACGGACCGCTGACGAACCCTGCCCTGAATGTCCGGGCGACACGCACCGCCAGCGACAAGACGGTGGCCGGTATCCACCTGACCGGAACGCCGACCTCGCTCAGTTCCGAGGTTTATAGCGAGCCTCCGTTAGGTGATGCGGAGGCGCTCTCCTATCTTCTAACCGGCCGGCCCTTGAATAGCGCAAACTCCGAGGAAGGCGACATGCTGAACCAGGCGGCCTTTGCGCTCGGCCTGACGAAGGCCGGCAGCGTCGCTTCCCGCGTTCGCAACCAGCTGGGGCTCGAAACGCTGGGCATCCAGGGCGGCGCCGAGAATCGCCAGCTCGTTGCGGGCAAGCGCTTCGGCGATCGCCTGTTCATCGAGTACGCCTACGGCGTGGTAGACAGCCTTGGCACACTGTTGCTGCGGTATCAGCTAAGCCGTCGGCTGATGGTCGAATCGCGCTCCGGCTCGGTCCGCAACGTGGACGTGGTCTACAGCGTCAAGAAACAATAGCCAATCACAGGCTGCTGTACAGCACTCCAAGAATCGCTAGCGGTGCGATAACGCGGATCATCCAAAGCCAGATAGTGAACATGGCCGTACTACCAAACGAAAGATCTTCCGCGAGCACGCGAGGCTTGATCAACCAGCCGACAAATACGGCCATCAATATGCCACCCAAAGGCATCATCAGGTTAGCGGTGAAATAGTCGATCAGAGCAAAGAAATTCATTTCGGCGAACGGGCGTATCGCGCTTAGCGGCGTAATGTCGTCCCACAGATTGAAGGACAACACCGTAACAAGCCCGATCGCCCACGCGAGCGTGCCAAACACGATGCAGCCTTTACGCCGTGTCATGCCCCATTTGCCCTCCGCGTACGCGACGATGGGCGCGATAATCGCGATGATGGACGTCACCGCAGCAAACGCCAACAGAATGAAGAACAGCGCGCCGAACAGCGCGCCACCGCTCATGCCGACGAACGCGGCCGGCAAAGTCCGGAAGATCAGTCCTGGCCCTGAACCAGGATCGAGTCCGTTGGCAAACACGAGCGGGAAGATCATCAGTCCCGCGAGCAGCGCGACCACGGTATCCGCGCCTGCAATTATGAGCGCCGACTTCGTCAGCGACACCTCTTTCGGCACATACGATCCGTAGGTCATGATCAAACCCATCGCGACGCTGATCGAGAAAAATGACTGGCCGATCGCGGTGAGGACGGCGGTACCGTCGATCTTGCTGAAGTCGGTGCTGAACAGGAAACTGACGCCGGCGGCGAAGTCTCCCTCCACCGCCGCGTAGCCAATCATCACGACCAGCATGACGAACAGCGCCGGCATCAGGAGCTTCACCGCGCGCTCGATGCCGTCGCGTAAACCGCGGCCGACGATGAATAAAGCGATCGTGATAAATACGGTGTGCCAGCCTGCCATGACCAGCGGGCTGGCCAACAGATCATCAAACTGATTCGCGACGGTCAGAGGATCCGCACCGCCGAAACCGCTGCCGGCCTTGAATATATACGCAAGGGTCCAGCCGGCGATAACGCTGTAATAGGTCGCGATCAGGTAGCCGACCAGCATGCCCATCCAGCCAACGATGAACCATGCCTTCGAATGACCCGCCTTCTCGGCGACTACGCGCATGGCGACCGGTGGGCTATGGCCGCCGCTACGGCCAATCCAGAGCTCAGCGATCAGAATCGGGATCGCGACGAAGATCACGCAGGCGAGGTACACGAGGACGAACGCGCCGCCGCCGCTGACGCCGACGACGAAGGGAAACTTCCAGATGTTGCCGAGCCCGACCGCGGCACCGACGGCCGCCAGTATGAAGGTGAACCCGGAGGACCAGGTCTGACCGGGTGCTCCTGACGAACTCAAGCTCATTTGTCGGACTCCTTGGCGTTTCGGCAATTGTAAGCCACGCGCGCCGCAAGGGCGCATGAAATATAGCTTTTACCGAACTGACCCCCCTAAAGATACCCAACGCCCTACCGATACAAAGAACACTGGTTTTGTAAAACGGCGTCAGGTGCCGGGCTATGTTGCGACAATTCAAAGGGGCTTTTGCGAAGAATACGCGGGCAGGCATTGCGCTGGATGGCGCTCGCGCCGGCCTCGCGCGTGTTCAATCGCTGGACGGCAAACGCCCGAAACTCGCGGTTCGCGTCCTGGAAGCCACAACATCGGACGCGGACTGGACCGATCGTGCCGCCTCCTGCGCCGACGATATGAATCTTGATCGAACGCCGGTCTCCGCCGTGCTGGGAGCCGACGCCTATCAACTTCAGCTCCTGGAAATGCCGAATGTCCCCGCCGATGAGCTGCTGGCAGCGGTGCGTTGGCGCCTGAAAGACCTGATCGACTTCCCGGTTGAAGAGGCGGTGATCGAGGTGCTGGAAATGCCGCCCCACGCCAACCCGGGAGCACCGCAGACGGCCTACGCCGTAGTAACCCGACGGACCGAAGTTCTGCAACAAATCGAACTCATGAAGCAGGCGGAATTGCGCATGGATGTGATCGACATCCCCGAGCTCTGCCTTCGTAACATCGCCGTGCTGTTGCCTCAGGACACCGACGGCGTCGCGTTCCTGCACTTCACCGAAGACTGTGGCTACCTGACGATCACGCGTAAGGGTGTCCTGCATCTCACGCGACGTCTGGACACCGGCCGACGAGCGCTCGAGGGCGCCGCATCCGACGACTTTGCAATGCAGGATCTCGTCGGTGGAATCGCTCTCGATATCCAGCGCTCGCTCGATTATTACGAGAGTCACTACGACTGTCGCCCCGTCAGGCAGATAGTCCTCGGGCCCGGGGCCGGCCTCGACGCTCTGCCCGCCGCCCTGACCGACCACCTGGGACTGTCGGTCGAGAGGATTGATTTCGAGGACCTGTTCAGCCTCGAGGACGAAGTCTCATCCGAAGATCAGGGCGGTTGCCTGATCGCGGTTGGCGCCGCGCTGCGTCAGGACCAGGCAGCTCAAAACGCGGCGCGATCGTGAACCAGCAGATCAACCTCTATCACGCCGAGTTCCGCCCTCAGATGCGGCTCTTTCCTGCCTGGTTCATGCTGCAGGCTACCGCGATCGTCGTGTTCGGCATGTTGTTGACTTACGTCTTTGCGCAACATCGGGTCGATGGGGTCCAGGAAGAACTCACGATCGTCGCGCGCCAGGAGTCGGTGCTCCTCGATCGCCTGGAGAACATCGGGCCCCTGATCAACGCCGTCACCGGTGAGACCAACTGGGCCGAGCAGCTCGATGACAGCCTGCGCCTGCTCGCCGAGCGCCAGGCGGCGCTAAACCTCATCCAGGGGTCATCGCTTGGGGATACGCACGGCTTCTCGCGTCACCTGCGTGCCCTGTCCCGCCAGGACATCGATGGACTGTGGCTCAATCACATCGCCCTTTCGGCAATGGGTGACAAGACCCGCCTCGAAGGCCGCGCCATTCGCGCGGAGCTGATACCGCTTTACGTTCAGGGCCTGGCCTCCGAAAAACCTTTTGCGAAACAGCGCTTTCATCATTTCCAGATCGACAATCCGGTTGATGACGGAGAGACCGCCGTGTCTTTCTCGATGGACAGCGACGCCCTGCTGACTGCCGACGTGAGGGACAGCCGGTGAAGTACCTCGACGAAATCAACGCTTCGATAGCACCCATACTCGCAAAAATCGACGCGCTTTCCGTGCGCGAGCGACTGCTCGTAATGATTACAGCGTTGGTACTGATTGCTGCAATCTGGCACACGCTGCTGATGCAGCCGCTCGAACAACGCGCAACCGAGACGCGCGCCGAACTCGCGGCTCTCGAGCAGCGCATATCGGCGGCAAACCAGAACCTCGAAGACCAGATATTTCAGCTCGCCGGTGGCGGCGACGAGCAGCGCTCACGTATTGCTTCTCTGCGCCGGCGAATTGACGAGATCAACGCCGCGCTCGGCGATCACGCGGCCGAACTGATCGACCCTGCCGAAATGGCGCAGGTCCTCGAGGGCGTTCTTAAAGAACAGTCGCGACTGACGCTGGTGCGAATTCGCAATACGACGCCGGACTCGCTGTCCGCGGATGAAGAGCCGGAAGCGGTGACTTTTTATCGACACGGTCTCGAGATCGAGGTCGAGGGAAGCTATGCCGCCTGTCTCGAGTATCTCAGCGCCATCGAGGCGTTGCCCTGGCGCCTGTACTGGCAGGTCCTGGAGCTCGACGTCATCGAATACCCGCGCAATCGCATCCGCATTGAGGTGGGCACGCTGAGTCTCGATGAGGAGTGGATCGGTGCGTAGGCGAGCACAACAGTTTGCGGTCGTTCTGCTGACGCTGGCCTCGGGCCTTTGCCTGGCCGATGAGGTGCTCCGCGATCCGACACGCCCGTACACGGCCGTTGAGCAGCGCGCGGCTGCGTCTCCCCGATTCGTCGTCAACGCAATCATCGTTTCGGACGATCGGCGCGTTGCGATCGTCAACGGCCGGCGCGTAGGCGTTGGCAGCTCATTGAGCGGGGCGCGAGTTATCTCGATCGAGAAAGACCAGCTGATCCTGGAAATGGACGGCAAGCGCGTAACGGCAAGGTTGAACTGAGGAGCGATATGCCGATGAAGATCACCGGAGAAAACAACTCATGTTGAAAAAGATCGTGACAGTTAGCACAGCGCTAATCGTCCTGAGTGGCTGCGACGCCATGATGCCGACACGGGAATCAGCACCGGTCCGCGGTGAGCAGACACACAGCGAGATAGAGACAGCGTTGGAGAATGCCTCCAGGAAGCCGCCTGTGCGTGACGTCGCGCCGCCGCCGGTGCAGAACGCGCCGCCGGTGGACAAAGCCGACGATGCCGCACGCTTTAACCTGAACAGCGAGGATACGCCGGCGCAGGCGTTCTTCATGGCGCTCGTCGATCAGACCGAGCACAACATCGTCGTGCATCCGGAGGTCAGCGGCAACATCTCGCTGATGCTGCAGAACGTAACCGTCGAGGAAGTCCTGGACGTTGTCAGCGAAGTCTATGGCTACAACTACAGGCAGAGTGCTGCCGGCTACATCGTGTTCCCGGCCACGCTGCAAAGTCGCATCTTCCAGATCAACTATCTCAACCTGCAGCGCTCGGGTGTATCCCGCACGCGCGTCAGTTCCGGTCAGGTCAGCGAATCGAGGCAGAACAGCCGCAACAGAAGCAATCGTGCCAGTGGCCTGGTTACCGACCAGCCCGTTGGCGATACGCGGGACGATCAGCAGATCAGCGGCTCAGGCATAGAGACGAACTACCAGGCTGACTTCTGGAAGGAGCTGCAGTCCACGCTGGAGCAGATGATCGGCGGTGCCGAGGGTCACCAGGTCGTCGTGAACTCGCAGACCGGCGTCATCGTCGTTCGGGCAATGCCCGACAAGCTCCGCAGCATCAGCGACTACCTGGATGCCATTCAGGATATCGCCCAACGCCAGGTTGTGCTGGAAGCCAAGATTGTCGAGGTTCAGCTCAGCGACGGCTTCCGCTCGGGCATCAACTGGGTTGCCGTCGCGCAGAACAGCAGCGGCGATACCTACACCTTCGGGCAGCTGGCGCCACCGCCAGGCTTCACGGGTGACCCGGAAGATCTCGGTGGTGACCCGATTAACCTGCAACCGGGGAATCCGATCACCGGTTTTGCGACGTCCACGCTGGGCGGCGCATTTACCATGGCGTTCGATATCGGCGACTTCAACGCCTTCCTCGAACTCCTCGAGCTGCAGGGTGACACGCGCGTGCTGTCCAGCCCGCGTGTTTCGACACTGAACAACCAGAAAGCCGTCATTAAGGCCGGTACCGATGAGTTCTTTGTGACCGACGTCTCCAGCAACACGGTGACCGGCACATCTTCAACGACATCGAGAGACGTCGAACTGACGCCATTCTTCTCGGGTATCGCCCTGGACGTCACGCCGCAGATCAGCGAGGACGGCGAAGTAACGCTGCATATTCATCCAACGGTGAGCAATGTCACCGATCAGCAGAAGATCCTGACGATCTCCGGCGAGACCGACGCGCTGCCGCTGGCCTTCAGCGAAATCCGCGAATCGGACAGCATCGTGAAGGCGCGCAGCGGGCAGATCATCGTCATTGGCGGCCTGATGCGCAATTCGATGACCGATGAAAGTTATGGCACGCCCGGGTTGAGCAAGATTCCGGGCGTCGGCGGGCTGTTCAAGAGCCAGCGATCCGTCGAACGAAAGACCGAACTCGTGATCCTGCTGAAGCCTATCGTTATCGACGGCGACGATGCCTGGAATCAGATGGCCGATGAGTCGCTGCAGCGCATCAGGCAGGGCTCCGGGCACTAGGCCCGCGGCTGAGCGACGATGAGCACATCCAGCGCAAACGTGTCCAAACTGGCCCGCCGTAAGAAAATGCGGCTCGGCGAGCTGTTGCTGGACGCCGATGCCATCACGCAGGAACAGCTGGATCAGGCACTGGCCCTGCAGAAAAGCACGGGGCACAAGCTTGGCCGTGCACTGACAGAGGTTGGCGCGATCGATGAGGCGGATCTTTACCGCTTCCTCGCCAAGCGCCTGGAAATCGAATACCTGGATCTCGGCAGCATCAAGCTCTCAGCCGAGACCGTCAAACTCCTGCCCGAGGTGCAGGCGCGCAGACTTCGCGCACTAGTACTGAAACAAGACAAAGACGGTCTTTTGGTCGGCATGGCCGATCCGACCGACATTTTCGCCTATGACGAACTG
>CAMYMR010000080.1 GCA_947259285.1 uncultured Woeseiaceae bacterium
GTACGGCTGCTTCCTGCCCTGTACTACGTCAAGCGAAACTTTCGCTTCAAAATCCGCAATGAGAAAGTATCCGAGCTGTGCGGCATGAGCCCCTTTCGATTCAGTCGGACCTTTCGCGAGACTTACGGAATTACTTTTCAGGACTATGTGGTCCGCTACCGTATTCTCGAGTCATGTCGACTCTTGAAAAATCCCAATACGAACGTCACCGATGTTGCTTACGCCATCGGATTCAACGACGCGTCATACTTCTCGCGGACCTTTCGCCGTTATATAGGGACATCGCCGTCGAATTACTGCGCGGAACTCGACGACAGGCCGGACGGTACTGCAGACACCGCGTATGTGCGGGCACTTTTGAACCTGCCCGATGACCGGTCGGCTGTCGCAGCGAATTAGCACTCCTTAGCCTGAACGCGCCGATTCACAGAGGCGTAGATCAACAAGCCGGCAAGATACTCCGCACCTCCTGCAAGATTATACCAGCGCCTCTGAGCGTAACCGCTTAGCGTCTTAATGGGTTATTTGCCTATCAGGCGATGGTATGAATATGTTGCAACTAAACGATAAACACACGAACCGGCGTCGCCTGGCGCTGCCGGCTCTAATAATGACCTTCCTTTTCGGCTGTACGACGACGGTACCTGAAACCGTTCGCGTAAAAGACGCCGCATTGCCAGACTACAAAGTAAAGAGTCATCGGGTCGAAGAGGCGATTGATCTTTATATCGAACCGCAGATTCGAAACCTTCGCGTTGAGGTTACGCCCCATTCAAACGCAGACGCTTTCAGTTCTATTCCGGTTCTCGTCGGGCCTTCGCTGGAACGGGCATTGTTATCGATAACCCGGCAGCACTTTTCGAAGAGCACGATGGTTGACGCGCCCGCGGGACGACCGACCCTGAGCTACGAACTGTTGACGTATCGGCCTGTCGTTGACGTCGTGCCCGGATCTGGCTCGACTCGTCTCAATGTTTCGGCTCGCCTGGCACTGCAGCTCTCGATTCACTCGGCCAATGGTGAGCAGCTATTCTCGACGACGGCGATCGGTACGAGCCACGTCTCGGACACAAAGCTCTCCCCCGGTGACCGTCTCAAGGACGGGGCGCGGTTGCTCGAAGTCGCGACGCGAGATGCGATCATCGACGCCATGTACGATATCTCGAGCATCTTCGGCAACAGTAATGACATCATTCAATCTGAGGTGCTCACGAGCGAAATAGACCCGAACTTCGGCATCGAGACGTTCGATGACGTCATCCTGAATTTGCGCACCCGGCGTGAAGAGGGCAGCAGCAATTAACCGGGCCGACATTCTGGTCGGGGTCGAACCGAGTTTTTCAGAAACTTCGGCTCGACCCCGATTAATTGAAAAATCACCGGCAGGCTTGATTGCCAGTTCCATAATTATTCTAATGACCCTGATCTTCTTCAGCTCGTCGGCCATCGCCGATGCGAACAACGGCGAGTTTCTCGGTTTCAAGCTGGGTGAAAGGTACGCGGTTCCACCGGGGTCTGTGGGTAAATCCCTCATAACGGGCGCGATGTATTACGCGGTGGACCCAGAGCAGCGGCATCAGCACATGGGTTCTCTGAGCCTGTACGTGTCGCCGGAGAGTTCGGTTATCGGTAGCATCTTTGGTGGCTGGTACTTCTCGAGCAAACGAAAGGCGCAGGCGTTCGCCGATCACTACTTGCGATTGGCCGAGCAGCAATACGGACACTGGAAGCGCAGGCGCAACGTCTTTACAAACGGTAACTACCAACTCTGGGTCGACCTGGAAGAAAAGCCTCCAACCTACGATCACTGGCCTTCGGAGATGGATTTTCGCGTGTCGGTCGCCCTGATATTCGCGCCGGACTCGGCGCTGCGCACCGAATGGCTGGCCATGATTCAACAGGAAGACCTGACCGCCAGTCGCTAACGACAGAACCTGGTCCCGGCAACAAGGGCCAAGCTGAGACGCTACAAAAAACAAACTTCGGTTCGACCCCTTTTCTTGGTGGCGTTGCCGATCCGCCCGTCAATCCACCTTGTGCAGGGTCAGGAACATCGCCTTGTCGAGTGCGGTAAAGAAGTCCTGGTAGGACTGCGGGTCCTCGATAGGCTTTTCATTAAAGCGCGCATTGGCGCGCACCGCAAGACGGTCACCTTCGCGTTGTCGCACGGTAACCGTCATGCGTATTTCGTAATTCTGTAGCTTGGTCGCCGAGATCGTGGCCAACTCGTAATCCGCTTTGTCGATGACAAAACCAAGATCCTGCAACGTCGCAACGACCGACCGTAGCGTGCCACGCTTGTCCAGCGTTTCGTATTCACGGGTCTGCATCTGACGAAGCTCGACCTGGCTGCTGCCCGCCGTTATGGCCGCGGTTTGCGCCGCACAGCCGGCAACCATCAGAGCCACGGATGCAACCAGAATACGCATAGTCAAACGCCCTCTTTCTCAAGGAATACGGATTTCGACAGCTTATCGAAGAATGCCTGATAAACTGCAGCATCATTGACCGTTTCCTGGTCGTAAATCGTGCCGTCGCGAGCCCACACCACCCGCTGCATGGTAAGCCGAACGCTGTAAGTCCGTTCCTTGCCGAGTACCGGCAATACTACCAGGGTCATTTTGATGTCCTGAACGTCTTTGGTCGCATCGAAAGAATCCCTTTCGCAGCCGATGAATAAAGTCAGCAGACAATCCGCAACGTCCAGTGCGATACTGCCGGCGATCTCCGCAGCATCCTTTGCATCGGCGCGCTTCGATGCCGACAGCACGCCGAGCTCCTTCTCGACCTCGTCTATAGCGTATCCCAGATCCTGCAACACCGCCGATGATGCCGACAGTATCTCGACATCGGAGACGTCACTGTAGCTGCGCGTCTGAATTTCACGCATCTCCAGGGCACTCTCGCTCAGGCGGAAAGCGTCGTCGGGCATGGTGGCGCACGAGCCGAGCAGAACCGCCAGCATTGCATGCAATGACAGGCGGCCAATTTTCACCCTGTTGTCAGCGCGCGGCGCAAACACAGCGATTCACACAATCAGAATCGTGACGTGTGGTAGGCGAAGTCGCGTACCTGCTTGGCTTCGTCGAATTTGATGACAACCGTGAGCGTTCTCTGGCTGGTCGCGCCGGACGCCTGGCTGCCGGACGCCCCGGCGGACGCGATCACGTCAGACCCGCCGCCGATAGCCAAAATCCCGGCTTTGGCATCCGCCCGCACATATTGCGTCGAGATCTTGTCGTATATCCAGACTTCGTTCCGGTTTTCATCCGTCGAAACGATATTCGGTGAGCCGAGCACTTCGGCCACCTCTGCGCCCGACATACCGATATGGATCTCTTTCTGGACGGTGCCAACGGTAAGCTGCTCATCGGCCTCTGGATTGTAGTATTGCCCAGCGGAACATGCCGTGAGCGTCGATATTGCGGCAACTGCGAGGAATCGATACATAGCTGTAGCCTCCTGAGCATAGCGCTTGGGAGCAATTATCGTTCCGAGCGCTCGATCGGACAATTGGCGAAAATACATAGTCGGGTTCTTCGCCCATTGAATCGAGATTCGATCAACGCATCCGAAGCGGCCATGATCGAACAGACTAGCTGAAGGGCAGCTGAACGCCCGAAAGTAACCTGCCAGCCCCTTGCTTTTCTGAACAACCTCGGTTCGACCCTTAATATTTATGCCAAAAAAGACGGGCCCCCGTAAGGGAGCCCGTTCTTGTCTGGTGCCGGCACCACGATTCGAACGCGGGACCTACTGATTACAAATCAGTTGCTCTACCAACTGAGCTATGCCGGCGATTTCTGCCCACAGCAAGCGCGTGGCGGGCCGCATTATTGGCTTTTCACGGCATTCTTACAAGTCTTCACGAAGCCGACTATTTCGGACACGTTGCCGCGTCGCGCAGCAGGACCTGCTCTTCCCCGTACTTCTCGACGATCGCGACCGCTCCCTGCCCGGGCGGCAATGCAACATCGACGAAGAAGACGGTTCTCTCCGCCGTACGCGGCGCGATTTCCGCGGGTAGCTTCAGTGATCTTGCCTGCAGCTCGATCTTCTCAGCCCCGTCAATGTCGCCGAACAGTCCAAGCGAGATCTTCAAGCCCTCGTCATCGGTGCGCACGAGATACGCGTCCGTTAGTCCACCTTTATTCAACTTGTTGAGCATCTTGTTCGCCGTCGAGGTATCGGCGACGTTTCGAATCTGCACCCAGTGACCGACGAACATCTCCTTCTCGGTCGAGCGTACCGTGGTCTTCATCCCCTGGTTTCTAAAGATCAGCTCGGCCGAATCCGCATCGTCTCTCACTTTGAACGGGCCGATCGTCACGCAGGACCTGCCGACAGCCACTCTCAGGTCGGACGCGGTGCCGAACCCCAGTACCGCACCGACGCTCTCCACGTCGTCACGGCTGCGACTGGCTGTCACGTCCATCGGCGGGCCCAGATCGGCTTCCCTGATTATTGCAACGCCGGTCTGCGGCTCGTCCTGGTGGTAAAGCCCCCAAAGGAAATAGAGAATATTGGCGAGCAACAGCAGTAACAGAAGATTCTTCATTGGGCACTATCAAGCATTTGCGCGAGTCCCTGTAGAACGAGATGAGGTCTGTGCAGCGGCTTCACGATTAACGCGCCAAGAATGCGCGACGCATCCCCGCCGGTCAAGATGACGGTTGGTTTATGGCCGTTCGAGCGCAGCGTGCGAATGGCCCTGTCGACGGCGCCGGCGATCGCATTTGCCGCGCCTTCCCGAACTGCTGCCGCCGTATTATGCGCGAACATTTGCATCGAGGATCCTTCGCGCGGGGGCAACGGGCGCACCGCGGGAATATCGCTGGCCGCAGACGTCAGGGCATCCGCCATGGTCGCAACGCCCGGAATTATTTGCCCGCCGAGATGGTCGCCTTCTTTGTCGATCGCGTCCAGCGTAATCGCGGTACCCACGTCGACGACGAGGGAAGCCCCCTCGACCTCCGCCCGGGCACCCACCATTGCCACCCATCGGTCCACGCCCATGCGGCGTGGCTGCGTATAGCTGTTGCGCAGGCCCCAACCTTGCTTTTGGACACGCGCAAAACGAACGTCGCAGTCGCAGTGCATGCCAACGACACCCGACAACCGCGTAGCGAAACTCGTGCCCGCGACGTTGCTGACAATAACCTCGTCAACACGGCGAGGCAGCCGGGTCGTCAGCACCTGCAGACCGTTGTCCCTGATTCGTTCCTGTGAGATATGGCCGGTTCGCCGAATCTCGCCCTGATCCAGGACGCCCCACTTGATGCGGGAGTTTCCGACATCGAGCAGTAGCGCCGTCACGAAATCGTTTCCTCGAGACCCGCCGACGTTACGGTGCCCGACGTTACCCGCTGCCGGCCCGACTTTTTTGTGTCAACCAGCAGGGCGCCGTCTTTGGCGACCCCGGCACCGATGCCGCTGATCGTCTTATTCGCCGTAGCAATCGTCACCGCCTTGCCGAACAGCCAGTCATGGCTTCGCCACCGGCGACTGTATTGCGCGAATCCGTTGGCATCGTAGTCAACCAGGATGTTGCTCAGTGCGATTATCAGGCTCGACGCAATTTCGTTTCGAGCGGGCAACTTTTCAACCTGACTCTTCAGGTCGACAATGCGCCGCGCCCATTCGCCTTCCACAATTAAGTCTTGCTGGCCGCTCAAGTCGATATTCAAGCCGATACCGGTGACGACGGTTATTGCGCCGGCCGACTGCGTCTGTGACTCGGTCAGAATTCCGCCCAGCTTGCCGTTCATCACGATCAGGTCGTTTGGCCACTTTAGCTGGACTCCGTCTATACCCAGCGCTTGCAGCGCGCCGATGGCGCCGAGACCAATAGCGAGCGTCAGCGCAGGAAGATTTGCTGGGCTGGATGCGAAGGAGTAAGCCATCGACAGGCATAGGCCGGATCCGGCCGGCGACTGCCACGTGCGGCCGTGTCGGCCGCGACCCGCGGTTTGATTGTCGGTTAATGCCACCCGAAATTGCCCTGGAACAGGCCCCGGCTGCTGCATCAGGTAGGTATTGGTCGAGCCGATTTCGCTGAAAACTTCCACTGTACCGAGCCGCTCTGCGGTCGCGTCGTCCAGCGTCCGACGAATAACGTCTGGATCAAGCCGCATCGTCGCTCGTATTCACGCCTTTTCGGCCAAACAACATCAGCTTCGTATGGCGGTTCTCCACGCCCTGCCGCATCCGCTGAATGTTGGAGCGGTGGCAGTAAATAATGAACATCGCCATCGCAACGCTATAAATAAACAGCGGCTGATCGTCGGGCAGACGGGTTATGCCGAGCCATATCGGCAGCGATGTTGCGGCTGTCATCGAGGCAAGCCCCACGTATCCGGTCAGGGCGACGACTACCGCCCACACCAGCAAGACCTCGATAATCAGCGTGGGATCCAGGATCACAAGCGTACCGATAAATGTTGCCGCGCCTTTGCCTCCTTCGAAACCGTGATAGATCGGCCAGACGTGCCCGATGACCGCCGCGGCTGCGCAGCACATCGTCAGCCAGACACGCGATACCTCGGGATCCGTCGGCACCAGAGTCAGCTCGAGGCCGGGCACGACGCCGGCGCCGATGACACCCTTTCCGATATCGATCACTACCACGAACAGCGCAAAAAGCAGGCCTTGTGTTCGCAGCGCATTGGTGCCGCCCGCGTTGCCGCTGCCCATCGTTCGAATGTCGACGCCGCCACGCAGCCTGCCGACGATCATGGCGCCCATGATCGAGCCGATGAAATAACTGATCAGAAACTTGACGCCAAGTTCCAACATCTACGATTTCACTTTGCGAGAACAGTCGGGCGCATTGTAGCATCGGTCATCGCCGTCCCGTTCTGGCAATAATGGCTGCTGACACCATCCATCTCTTTCTCAATCCGACTGCCGGTCGCGGCCGTGCCGGGCGGCGACAAAAACGTATTCTTGAACTACTGCGACAGGCGAATTTGCCGGTGGACCTGCACCAGAGTCAGGCTGTCGGCAGCCTCGAAGAACAGGTTCGCGATCAGGTTGATCGAGGCGCGAAGCGAATTGTCGTTGCCGGCGGCGATGGCAGCGTTTACGAGGCGGTCAATGGCGTGATGCGTTCCGCTAATGCGGCAGCCCTGGGCGTTATTCCAACAGGCACCGGCAACGACTTCGCCAAGGCCTGCGACATACCGCTCAACTGGGAGCATGCGTCGAAGCTGCTGGCGGACAGGCTGGCTGCCGACCAGTACGCGAAGACGATTGATATCGGTACGATGAACGATCGCTTTTTCGCCAACGGCGCCGGGATAGGTTTTGATGCGGTGGTAACCCGCATCGCTCGCTCGTATCGGCTGCCGATCGGGGATCTCGTTTACCTTCTGGCGATCTTTCGTGCGATGGCGGACGGTATCGCAACGCCACGGCTCGAGATTAGCTCGACCGATTTCTCCTGGAACGGCCCGGCCACGCTCGCAAGCATCAGCAATGGTCCCTGGATCGGCGGCATGTTTCATATCGCGCCAATGGCAAAGAACGACGATGGCAAGCTGGAGCTGATGATCGCCGACCCGGTGTCGCGGCGCCGATTAATATCGTTGTTGCCCAAACTGATGTCGGGCGAACACCTTGCCGAGTCCGAGATCCGACACCAGCCAGTGTCGGCATTATTGGTCGTGTCTTCGGAGCCGGTGGCATCGCATCTGGATGGCGAGGTGCAGCCGCTACAACGGCGATTCCAGCTCGGCGTGTTACCGGGCGCCTTGCGACTGCTTTGATGCCGGCCGTGACCCGAGGTAAATCGCGGTCAGCGCGATCGCGGCCCCGATGAGTTCGGTCGCGCTCATCGGGCGGGCAAAGAACACTATGTCCCAGACGAAGCTCAATGTCGGTTGCAGCAGCAGCGCGAGGCCGGCTTCGGTTGTGGACACGTGCGGCAGGCTGCTCGCGATAAACAGCCAGCCGAGACAGTGTGAGAGGATGCCGTAGGCCACCAGCCACGCCGCATCATCGAGCGTCGTAATTGCCAGCGACTGCCCTTCGACGACAGAAGATAATCCGAGAATTGCCGCCGTCACCAGCGAGATGATGGCAACTTCGCGAGTCGGTAAGCGGTGTCTGGAATCCCGCCGCGACTCCCGGAGGCACAGCAGATAGCCAGCATACGAAGCCGCCGTCAGTAAACCGAAAATGACGCCCAGTCGATAGTCGCTGGGCAAGCTTCCCCAGTCCAGGCCGACGATCAGCGCGAGGCCGAGCACCGCCATTGGAATTGCGAACAGCTGAACCGGACGCGGCGATTGCCGAAATATCACGATACCGGCCGCGGTCATGATGAATACCTGGAAATTTGCCAGCAACGTGGACAGACCAGGACCAACGTAGTTGATACTGCGGTGCCAGAACCACAAATCCAGCGCGAAGAATACGGCGGCGAACAGCAGGATTCGCCAGGTGCGTCTCGAGAGTTGCAGGCGCTGGCCCGAGAAGACGAGATACACCGCCAGCGCGATTCCGCCAATCAGGACACGATAGAACCCGCTGGTCGTTGGCGACACGCTGACTAACTTGACCCAAACCGGGGACAGGCTGATAAGCGCCGCGCCGATAAACAGCCGTAAGGTCGGACTATTGAGAACGGGCATTATTGCCCCAACCAGTCACCACGTCGTGATCTCATAGCGTCATCGGCCTCGTCGTCCAATACCAGGTAACAGGTATCGGTCGGCGCCTCCGCCCATTTCATACGAACGGTGATCAGCTCATCACCGCGGAACACGGTCAGATCAGAGCGATCGCCCGGCCGATAGCGGCGCGTCCGGGCTTCGCAGCCCGCGATATCGATTCTCAAGCCATCCAGAGCAACCAGCTCGTCACCAGGCGAGATGCCGGCCCGCTCCGCGGGCCCGCCATTGTTGACCGACAGGAAACAGGGCTTGCCGGCGCGCGCTCCGAGGGTTGCGCCCAGCCAGACAGCGGGCAGCTTGCCCTCGTCCGACGGCTTGCCGCCTTTGTCGCTGCCGCCAGCCGAGCGACGCAGGCAGTAGTTGACGCCGTGGCTGCTCAACAAAGGCTCGAGCGGCAGCTCGCCCGTGCCGCGAACCGTCGCGTCGAAAAAATCTTCCAGGTCGGCGCCCGATACCTCGATGCACAATCGTTCCAGACCGCGCTCCGGCATGCCTTCCCCGCTTTGCCCCCAGCGCTTCCATGCTTCTTTCATAATATCGTCGAGCGAGATCCGGCCATCAGTTTCGTTGCGCAGCTTCAGATCGAGGCAAAGCGCGACGAGCGCCCCCTTCGCGTAGTAGCTGACGACTGCATTCGTCGCGTTGGCATCCTGCTTGTAGAACTTGGTCCACGCGTCAAAACTGGACGCCTCGATGCTTTGCTTGCGGCGACCGCCGCCGCGAATCACCCGCGTGACCGTCTGTCCGAGCAGCTCCAGGTAGCTTTCGATCGTGATCAGGCCGGAGCGGATCAGCGCCAGATCATCGTAATACGACGTGATCCCCTCGAATACCCATAGCAGGCCCGTGTGTACTTCCTGCGACAGGTCGTAGGGAGCAAACGCGGCCGGCTTCATGCGCTTGACGTTCCAAAGGTGAAAATATTCGTGGCTCACCAGGCCAAGGAAGGTTCGGTATTCGTCCGAAACGCCTTCATCCCCGCGGGCTGGCAGATTGTCTCGGCCACAAATCAGACTGGATGACCATCGATGCTCCAGACCACCGTAGCCGCTGCCAGGAGCGTTAAGAAGAAACAGGTAGCGATCGAGGTCGTACGGCGCGTCCAGAAACGTCATGTGGTGCTCGCAGACGGTCTGCAAATCGCGGCAAAGCCGCGCCATATCCACTCGCGTCTTGCCGCGTATCGCGATCGCATGCGGAATCCCGTGAACCTCGAATTCGCCGATCGACAACAGGCCGATCTCGACAGGGTGATCAATCAGTTCGGCATAGTCCAGCGCCACATAGCCGCCGAATCCGTATTCCGGCGCCGAGCTACGGCGCATCGACGTCGCAACGCGCCAGCCTTTGCCATAAGGCGCTTCGGGAGCAACGATTTCGACATCACAGGCCTGATCTTCCTGACCGATCACGGCCGGAAAGACACAGGTTCCGTTGAAGAACGCGTGGTTCGCGTCGAGGTGAGCGCCTCGCACGCTCTGGTCATGCGCAAATACCTCGAGAATTAACGTTAAAGCCCGGTCCGTTCTCGCGGTGCGCCATCGACTCTTGTCCAGCTTCTCGACGGTAACGTCACGGCCGTCGGCTTCGGCCCGCACCGAGACGACGTGCTTCGCGTAGTCGCGAATCATGTAACTTCCGGGTATCCAGGCCGGCATCGCAAATACCTGCGGTTCCGTGACGCTAACCCGAACCTCGAACAGATGCGCCGCGGGATCTTTCGGCCAGATCCGAAACTGAAGTGATGCTGACGTCGTCTTAGTCATTTTCGGGGCTCAGTAACCTTGAGCGTGAGGCACTTCGCCGAACCACCGGCCTTCAGGAATTCACTCAGTGGAACCTCGTGCACCCTGAATCCCGCCAGCATGAGCCGGGCCTTCAGCGGCTCCGAGGCTTTATTGAGGATAACCCGGTCGTCGATATTGACCGCATTGCAGGCGAAATTACCGGCGTCCATCGTATCGACGATGATGCGCTTGTGCGGTGGAATACGACTTTCGATCGCAATGCGTGAATCGTAGTCGAAAGCGGGCGGATGATACATCAGGAAGCCATCCGTTAACGGGCAGAAACAGGTGTCGATGTGATAGAAACGCGCGTCGGTAAGGCGTATCGAAACAACCTCGATGTCGAAGAACTCACGAATTTCGGCGTGCGCCTCGATCTCGGTTCGAAACCCGTAGCCGGTCCAAAGCCAGGATCCGCGGCGGTCCAACAGACAATCGCCAGCACCCTCGAATCCAATATGTTCATCTAGATCCAGCAGTTCGAAGCCGTTCTTGCGGAACCATTTCTTGAAGTAACGCTCTTCTCCCCGACGTTCTTGCGGCATGAAGTGACTGGCGATTGCCTTGTTCCCGTAGACGACGCCTGCGTTCGCCGTAAACACCATGTCCGGGAGATCCGCCTGGGGTTCGATCGTCACTATCTCGGCGAACTGCGCTATCGTGTCGCGCAATGCCTGCCACTGCTGCTTCGCACGCTCCAGACTCAGCGATTCTTCCTGGCCTGCCATCCAGGGGTTAATCACGTAGTCCACGTTGAAGAAGTCCGGTGGACACATCAGGATCTTGTCGCTGCTCATTGCTTTTTTTCTATTACGTATGTTCTGAAAAAACCAAACGGGAGCCAGTCGCCCGACTCCCGTTCAATCTAACACGCATCGAATGCGGGGCTAGCGCTGAGGGTCGCCCAGGTGCATCAAGGGAAGCGGGCTCGGGCTGGAGCCATCCATGAAATACACTTTGCTGGCCGGATCTTTCGATATTGCCTTTAGCGCTTCGAGTGACTGCAGCTGAATATACGCCTGATTGCGTGCGATCGCATTGTTGATCTGGGTTATTTCATAGGCCTGCGCATCCGCCAGGATGCGTTTCCTGGCGGCCTCCTGCTCGGCGGCTTCGCGGCCGGCCTCGGCACGCGCGACCTGCTGCTGCAGTTCCGTTCGCACACGCTCCAGCTCAGCGCGCTCCCGCTCGACCGCCTGTTCGCGTTCCTTCTTTTGTTCGATCGCCTGTACGATGAACGGCGGCAGCGTAATATCACGAATTAACACGGCCGACACGATGATGCCTTTTGGTTCCAGGTAATCCCTGAGCCCTTCGGTCAGGGCAACCTGTAGCGTCTCTTGCGTTTCTTCCCTGAAAAAGTCCTCGGCGCGCACAATGCTTTTCCCCTGTTCGCGCAGCAATGATCGTAGTTTCGGTATCAAATGAACCCGAACCGCGACGTCCGCAGTACCAGTCTGCTCCAGGATGTCGGGCGCCATCGCGCCGTCGATACGGTACTGCACGCTTACATCCAGTTTGGTCTGGAGTTGATCCTGGCTCGGCACATTGGCCGTTTCCAGGTGAGTTTGCTGCCTTGCGTCAAACAGCGTCCAGCGATACAGCGGATTGACCGGGATGTGTATTCCCTGTTCATAGCCTTGTGCTTGCGCCTTACCGAACAAGGTCGCGACTCCAACGCGACCGACCGGAATCGTCTTGACAAAATTCGAGGCGACGAACGCCAGCAGCGCTATACCACCAATGATCAATACGAAGTTCTTCTGTCCTTTTGCACCGGCCATGGGATTTTTCCTGTTCGAAGGATTAGTAAGTGATTTCAGATTTAGGGGCGAATTCAATGATTCAAAGGTCCTTGGACCGGGTTCTTATGCGTTTGGCAAGTGTACTTCGGCGAGCATGCATCGCACGCTGCCACCCGCAGATAGTTCGATTGTTTCGATCGGCGCGGTTACGATTCGGCCGTTGGCGCGAAGCTTATCAAGC
>CAMYMR010000081.1 GCA_947259285.1 uncultured Woeseiaceae bacterium
GACGACGGTGAAAACATGTTCGAAGAGGTCGTCGTAGACGGTGAAAGCTATTTCCTGACCTTGTCGCTGCGCCGAGGAGTAACGCGAAATCTCGAGCTCGGCATCGACGTACCGCTGGTTGGGCATGCCGGCGGGTTCCTGGATAACGCAATCGAGAGCTGGCACGACCTGCTCGGTCTGTCAAATGGCAAGCGGGATGGAACCAGAAACGAGCTGGGTTTCAGATACTCGGGCAATGGCGATGACCTCTATGAGCTGGATTCGTCTACTTTTGGCATCGGCGACATTCAGCTGACCGCAGCGGTGCCACTCCGCAGGCCAAGCGAAAACAGCGATCTCGCCCTCGCAGTCAGATCCAGCATCAAGCTGCCGACCGGCGAGGCAGACGAACTCCGTGGCAGCGGTACCACCGACTTTTCGACTGGCCTGTACGCCTCCGACAAGAGAACGCTTTGGCAGCGCGATCTCGATCTCTCTGGCTTCGCAGGTGTATTGCTGTTGGGCGAGGGAGAGGTACTCACAGATATTCAGCGCAGCACCGTGCCATATGGCGGCATCGCTGCCGCCTGGTGGATGACAGAACGCTTCGCGATTACGACACAGATTTATGCGCAGGGCGAGTATTTCGACAGCGACCTCGACGAACTTGGCGGCAGTTCGCTGCAACTCGCGGTGGGTTTCGACTATCGGCTGCAGAAAAGTGGTCTGTCGCTGCTGTTCTCTATTGTCGAGGATGCTGCTCCCAACGAAACGACGACGCCGGACTTCGGCGTGCATTTTTCAATCCGCCGAAGCGGCGGCAAGTAACGCCAGACAGACCCGAACAAATGCCCAAAGCGCCTCCTCAACAGCCCTTAAGATTGAGAAAGAAACACGGCCCCGGAAAACCGCGCGACGTGAGTACGGCAGACGGAGAACGTATTGTTCGAGCACAGTCGTTGCGTCGCGCGCTCGTCGCGGGGCTGATCACGATCGTAATTTTCTGCGTGTTATGGATCGCACTTTCGGCGCTCATCAATCGGGTCTTCCCATGGATGACGATACTGCTCGGGGCCATGCTCGGCTTCGCTGTTCGACAGGCCGGCCGTGGTGTCGACTGGCGCTTTCCCATGCTGGCGGCGGTGCTAACGCTGTCGGGTGCACTGCTGTCAAATATCGTCGTGGCCGCTTCCTATACCGCGGAGATATTCGATACGAGCACGCTGCACGTGCTGCGTTCGGTTACAAGCATGACGTGGCCGGTCTTCTTCGACGAGGTGCTCACGCCCGCGGATGGTTTTTATGGGGTATTTGCCGCCGGACTCGCGGCGTTCTTGTCGAACAGGCGGCTGACGCGGTCACAGTATTATGCACTGCGCCTGTGGCGCGCCAAATCAGACCGGCATCAGTAAGGGGTCGCTCGTCGGGACGCTGGTACCACGAAACGATTTTAGCTGACGTGCCACGAGCTGCTCGATCTCGTAAGCCGCGCTCGTTACGCCCAGGAAGAAAGCGGGCTCCCGGCGCAGTAGCGACCAGTCTCCGGTATCGAGTATGTGCATGAGGTGCGTAATATTTCGACGTATAGCGTCTATATAAGGGTTGTGGCCACTGTACAGGACCTCGATGTAGCGATAGACACGGTTGAATTTCCTGTTCAAACGATCACGCATGACCTGTTGGTAGAACATCGGTGTCTTTTCCAGCAGGTCCTCCCCCGACTTGTAGCGCACCATATACTCGCCGGGACCTCCTTTTTCTACCGCGACACCGCCCACGACAAATTCCTTGTAAAGGCGATCGCGACATTTTTCCAGATAGCAACGGTCGGCCATCTGCGCGATCAGGTCGGCGGTACCGATAAGGTGCCCGCATATGATGTCTCGAGGATCGTCAAGTTCGATGTCGTCGAGGTCCAGCTCATAGCCGGTAAAGTGGACAATCATGCTGCTAACCGCTACGTCCTGCTTGAGTCCGAGCTCGGGTAGATAACGTCGCAGGAAGTCCGCGCTGCGCGATACGTGATAAAGGGTGAACTCGGCGCCGTTGGTGAAATCCTTGTCGCGATCTATATGTCGGATGTATCCGGAATCGTGAAACAGTGACGTGATAATCGCCATCTGCGCGCGGGCTGAGCCGAGCTTGTCGGCCGGTTCGACGCTGCGCTCGTAACCTGCGACAAGACGTGCCAGTGCCAATGTCATGTCGAGCGTGTGCTGCATGTCATGATAGGTCGTGTCGCAGCCCAGGTAGCCAGGATAGCGGCCTGTGAACAGACGCTCAAAATCGTAGAAAGCAAGCCAGAGTTTGTCGAACGAAGTGCCCGGAAACGTTCGGAAAAACAGTTCGTGCACGGCCTCTCTCACCGCCGCAGGATTGCTGACCTGCACGGTGTCGGTAACGTCGTAATCGTTGCGGCGATCTTGAGACATTCAGTTGTCCGATCTTTTTTCTGACAATGATACACGGCCACCGGATCGCGCACCGATGCAAAACGCGGAATATGTTATGTCGATTTTCTTTACGCCTCGTCAGACATCGAACTCGGCGACTACCGGCGCGTGATCCGAAGGACGGTCCCAACGGCGCGGTTCCTTATCGACGTAACTAGCAGTGCAGCGTTCCGCCATAGAGGCGCTGGAAAGGATTAGATCGATTCGCAGGCCGGCGTTGCGTCGAAAGCCAGCAGCACGATAGTCCCACCAACTAAAGGTCTTTTCTGGCTGATCGAATTTGCGAAACACGTCCGTCAGACCGAGATCGAGTAGCGTTTTAAGAGCCTGCCGTTCGAGCGGGCTGCAGAGAATGGCGTCACCCCATTTTTCCGGGTCATGCACATCCTCGTCGGCCGGCGCGATGTTGAAATCTCCGAGCACGACCAGGTTCTCATGTTCCCGCATCTCCGATTGCAGGAAGTCTCTGAGCGACGCCAGCCAGCCAAGCTTGTAGCGATATTTGTCCGAACCAACGTCCGAACCGTTGGGCACATAAAGGTCAATGACGCGGATATCCTCTATGGTCGTCGCCAGAACACGGCGCTGAGGATCGTCCAACCCAGGTAGTTCTGTCACCGGGTTCGTGGCCTCGGCCTTGCTGATAATTGCAACGCCGTTGTAGGTCTTCTGTCCGCTCGCGACGGAGCGATAGCCAATAGCGCGAAGAGCATCCGCCGGAAATCTATCCGTAGGCTGCTTAATTTCCTGCAGCACGAGAACATCCGGATCCTGCGACTGGAGCCATTCGATGACGTGACCCTGCCTCACGTTCATCGAGTTCACGTTCCAGGTTGCGATCTTCACGCAGGCTGTATCCCGTTCTGTCGAAGCAGCGGCTCGATCGACGGCTCTCGACCGCGAAAGGCGATATACGCCTGCATAACGTCGCGGCTTCCGCCGACCTCGAGGATCTCGCGGCGAAATCGTTGTGCCGTTGCCTGATCGAAAATACCGGCTTCTTCGAACGCAGCAAAAGCATCGGCTGCCAGCACTTCAGCCCACTTATAGCTGTAGTAGCCGGCCGCATAACCGCCCGCGAAAATGTGAGAAAACGCATGGGGGAGCCGGTTGTAGTCCGGGTGTCGAATTAACGAGACCTCTTCGCGCACTTCGGCCAGCGTCTCCAGGACGCGTGGCGGACGGTCCGGCGTGTATTCTGCGTGCAGTCTGAAGTCGTACAAGCCGAGCTCAACCTGTCGCATCATGGCGAATGCCGCACCGGCGTGGCGGCTGTCGTTTAACTTATCGAATAGTTCGCGAGGCAGCGGCTCGCCACTTTCCGCATGCGCCGAACAACGAGTCAATACGTCGTAGCTCCAGGCGAAGTTTTCCATGAACTGGCTGGGTAATTCCACAGCGTCCCACGGCACACCGTTAATTCCGGAAATACTCGGAAACCCGACTTGCGTGAGCAAGTGATGGAGCATGTGCCCAAACTCGTGAAAGAGAGTTACGACGTCGTCATGCGTCAGGAGGGACACACCGTTTTCGTCCCGCGGAGAAAAATTGCAGACGAGGTAGCCCACCGGCAGTTCCAGCTCACCGTTGAGCTGCATGCGACCGACGCACTCATCGATCCATGCGCCCGTGCGTTTGCCATTGCGCGCGAAGAGGTCGGTGTAAAATCCACCGAGTGCCTGCCCCGTTTTCTCGCGCACCTCAAAGTAGCGAACATCTTCGTGCCAGACTGCAACCGAGTCATTTTGCGACAACGTGACGTCATACAGGCGTGCTGCCAGCGCGAACAGACCCTCGACGACCGTATCCACCGGAAAGTACTGTTTAAGTTGCTCGTTGGAGATAGAGAACTTCGATTGCTTGTACTGTTCGAGCCAGAACGCAACGTCCCAGGGCTGGAGCTCGATGCCCGCGAATTCCGACAGCGCCCGGTACTCGTGCTCCGCGGTGCTGCGCGAGTGCGCTGCCAATTCCCGAAGAAAGGAAATAACCTGCTCCGTCGAATCGGCCATTTTCGTTGCCAGCGAATAGTCGGCATAAGTGGCAAAGCCGACCAGGTTTGCAGCCTCGTGCCGCAGCGCGAGGATCCTTGCGATGTTGTCGCTGTTATCCCACTCTGCGCTCTCGCCCTGGTCTGACCCGCGCGTCACCCAGGCACGGTAAAACGCCTCCCGGAGATCCCGGTCGACCGCGTGCGTCATAACCGCGTGAAAGGTCGGATAGTCGAGCGACAGCAACCAGCCATCGGTTTCTTTCCTGGCCGCATCGTCGGCGGCGCGCGTTAGCGCTTGATCCGGGAGCCCATCGAGCCGTTTGGCGTCGCTGATATGAAGAGACCAGGCGTCGGACGCATCCTGGACCTTGTGTTCGAAGCTCGCCTGGGTCGCAGCAAGCTCCTGCATGATCGCCTTGAAACGCTCCTTCGCGTCTTTCTCGAGGTCGACGCCGGCCAGGTGAAAGTCGCGCAGCGCCTGATCGACCGCGCTGCGGCTTGCCGAGCTTGCTTCAGCAGGCAGGTTCCTGCGGACCTCTGCATAGGCGCGCTGCAGTCGTTCGTTCTGTGATATTTCGGTACCATGCTCGGTCAGTAGAGGAAGTGCTTCTTTGTAAGCCTCACGCCAGTCCGGCGAGCCCAGTACACTTTGCAGGTGACTGACCGGCGACCAGATTCGCCCCAGCATGTGCTCCATGTGCTCGACCGGGCCGACCAGAGAGTCGATGTTGGGCTTACCGTCGATGCTGAGCAGCGCATCCAGTTTCGCCCGATGGTCGGCAACGACCTTTTCGATGGCGGGCATGACGTGCTCCGGCATGATGTCGCCGAAGCGCGGCAGAGAAGCGGTGTCAAGCAGGGGGTTACTCATGAAGTGCGTTGATATCGTTCGGGCGGCGGCCAATACTAACATGCGTCGTCATCGATGCGATGCGCCCGATCGAGCGTAGAAACGGAGAAAAACGTGACAGATAAATTCGACCTCCTGGTAATCGGCGGGGGCAGCGGCGGGCTCGCACATGCGCAGCGTGCGGCAGAGTACGGCGCAAAAGCGGCCGTTGTCGAGTACCGGCCATTGGGCGGCACCTGCGTCAACGTCGGCTGCGTGCCGAAGAAAGTGATGTGGTACGCCGCGCACCATGCGCACCAGTTTCACCATGCGCCGGACTACGGGTTCGACGTCACGCTGAACGGTCATGACTGGGGCGCGCTCAAGTTGCGGCGAGATGCCTACATCGAGCGACTGAATAACATTTACGCCAGTAATCTCGACAAACGAGGCGTCACGCATATCAAGGGCGGTGCGCGTTTCGTCGACGCGAATACCGTGGACGTTGATGGCCGCAGTTACCAGGCAGAGAGAATCGTCGTTGCGACGGGCGGGCGGCCGATTGTGCCCGAGATTCCCGGGGCTGAAATGGGCATTACGTCGGACGATTTCTTCGAACTCGAAACGCGTCCGAAGCGAGTGCTGCTTGCCGGCAGCGGCTACGTTTCGGTGGAGCTTGCCGGTGTATTCAATGCGCTGGGTAGCGAGACCCACGTCGTCGTGCGCAAGGAAGGCGTGCTGCGCAGCTTCGACAAGATGCTGAGCACCGAGCTGATGCAGGCGATGCAAAACAGTGGCATCGCGCTCGACACCGGCGTGATACCCGAGTCTGTGCACAAGACGGGCGACGGGATGGTTCTGCATGCAGAAGACGGACGATCGTTCGGTCCGGTCGACGCGTTAGTCTGGGCCGTGGGACGTGCCCCCAATACCGAAGCGCTCGACGTGACGCAAGCCGGATTACAGATCGACAAGGACGGGTTTATACCGACGGACGAGTACCAGCAGACCAATGTGGACAATATCTTCGCGCTCGGTGATGTGACGGGACGAGAAGCGCTGACGCCGGTAGCGATAGCGGCAGGGCGGAGGCTCGCTGACCGTCTCTATGGCGACATGCAAGGGAGACATCTCGACTACCACCTGATTCCAACCGTCATCTTCAGCCATCCGACTATCGGCACGGTTGGCATGACCGAAGATGAAGCGCGTGCCGAGTACGGCGATGACGTGAAGGTCTACACGTCTGCGTTTACGCCGATGTACTACGCGCTGGGCGAGGACAAGCAGCGCTCATCGATGAAGCTGATTACGACGGGGGACGAAGAGCGCGTCATCGGCTGTCACGTAATCGGCGAGGGGGCCGACGAGATGATGCAGGGATTTGCCGTTGCGATTCGAATGGGTGCAACAAAGGCGGACTTTGACGATACCGTTGCGATCCACCCAACGAGCGCGGAAGAACTGGTGACTATGCGGTGATCTTCATGTGCTTCAGCACTTCGGCTGTATTTGGACGGATGCCGCGCCAGATACGGAACGATTCGGCGGCCTGCTCGACCAGCATGCCCCACCCCATGACCGCCTGCGCGGCACCGTGCTCAATCGCCCAGGCGCTGAATGGCGTCGCGTTTAGCCCATAAGACAGGTCATAACAAACGGTTGACTCGGATACGGCGGCGGACGGATAGGGTGGCGACTCGCCATGTAATCCCGCCGACGTCGCATTAATGATCAGGTCGTACTGGTCGCTCACCGGCACCACGTTGAAGCGACAGGCCGTTACGGGCCCCGAGCGTGAAAAGTGATCCGCAAGCGCCTGAGCCTTGCCCAGCGTTCGATTCGCAATTCTCACAGAAGCCGGCTGCATGTCGAGCAGCGGGCCGATGATGCCCCGGGTTGCGCCACCGGCTCCGAGTACCAGGATATTTGAGCCCTCGAGTGTCAGACCGAGATTGGCGACCAGGTCCCGCATGAGCCCGAAGCCGTCGGTGTTGTCGCCGAGAATCTCATCCTCTTTGAAGGTCAGCGTGTTGACTGCGCCAGCGGTGCTGGCGCGCTCGCTCAGATGGTCGACCAGGCGGGTAATCTCACTCTTGTGCGGGACCGTAACATTGAGGCCTTTCCCGCCGGTACGCTGAAATTGACGCACGGCGATCTCCAGTTTTTCGGGCGTGACCTGCAGCAACTCATACTGCATGTCCTGACTGGTCTGAAGGGCGAAAAGGCGATGTATCACAGGAGACCGGCTATGCGACACCGGGTATCCCATTACACCATAACGGTCAATCGACACTAATTTCGCTCCTCGAGCCAACGCGCTGCGTCGATTGCGAAGTAGGTCAGAATAGCGTTGGCGCCAGCCCGTTTTATTCCCAACAGCGACTCCAGTACGGTGGCGCGTTCGTCGAGCAAGCCGTTTTCCGCCGCCGCCTTCTGCATCGCGTACTCGCCGCTGACCTGGTAAGCGAACGTCGGCACGCCGTAGGTATCCTTGACGCGACGAACGATGTCCAGGTACGGCATTGCCGGCTTGACCATGACAAAGTCAGCGCCTTCGTTGAGATCCAGCGCGACTTCGCGTACCGCCTCATCACTGTTGGAGGGCGCTACCTGGTAAGTGGACTTGTCGCCGCTGCCAAGATTCGCCGCGGAACCGACCGCATCGCGAAACGGGCCGTAGAATGCTGACGCAAACTTGGCGGCATAGGCGAGGATCAGCGTGTTAACAAAACCGTTTTCTTCGAGTGCACCGCGCATTGCTCCGACGCGGCCGTCCATCATGTCGGAAGGAGCGACGACGTCGGCACCGGCTTCGGCGTGTGACAAGGTCTGTCGAACCAGCATGGCAACAGTAAGGTCATTGACCACGTAGCCACTGTCGTCGATGATGCCGTCCTGACCGTGGGTCGTATACGGATCCAGCGCTACGTCGGTTATGACCGCCAGCTCCGGTAGCTCGTCCTTGATTGCGCGTACCGTGCGCTGTACAAGCCCGTCAGGGTTTGCGCACTCGGCGCCGTCGAGTGTCTTGTGCTTCGCGTCAATCACCGGAAACAGGGCGACGGCCGGTATGCCGAGGCCGTGAGCTTCTGTAAGCTCGGGAAGCAGGCCGTCGATGCTTTTGCGCGTGACGCCGGGCATGGACTGCACCGGCTCGCGGCGGCCCTCACCGTCCAGCACGAACACCGGGTAGATGAAATCGGCGCTGGAGAGGGTGGTTTCGGCGACCAGGCGACGAAGAGCCGGCGTTCGGCGGCTGCGCCGAAGGCGGAGTTCCGGGAACTGTCCGGGGGGCGATGCACTCATAGCTAATTAGAATAATAAAGAGAAGTTCTTATTTTCCCTGTATTTAGGTAGGGTTTCCACGAATTAATGCCTGTAATAGGCGATTACGGTAATAAAAGCCATACGAAGTGGGTCATCTCGGATGAACGATAGCAGTACTGAGCGTGGGCGAAGGCGCCGATTCGACAAATTAGTCGCGGTATTTCACGCTGATATGTACCGCTACGCGGCCTGGCTGTCGAGGGACAAAGCGATCGCCGAGGACGTCGTCCAGGAAGCCATGTTAAGGGCCTGGAAGTCGCTGGACGCGCTGAGAGATGATGCTGCCGCGAAGCAGTGGCTGCTGACAATCGTTCGGCGGGAGAATGCGCGCTACTTTGAGCGGCGACGCCTGGAGACAGTCGACATCGATAATTTGACGGCATCTCAGGCGGCGTTGTTGGCAGAAGGGCCGGATGAGGCGTTGAACGACCTCAGAGAGGCAATTTTTACGCTGGACGAGGATTATCGCGAACCGCTGGTTCTGCAGGTCCTGATGGGCTACAGCACGACCGAGATTGGAGAAATGATGGGCTTGAAACAGGGAGCAGTATTGACGCGACTGCATCGGGCCCGTCTGAAACTGAAGGAAAAAGTGGCGCGAGAGGACGACTCCTGAGCGCGCAGTAATACGATGAATTGCGAAGAGTACAGACAAGCGGTTGCAGCGGATCCGTCCTTCGACGGCGATGCGGATCATCTGTCGATCTGCGAAGCGTGTCAGGCTTTTCGAGCCGAGATGCGGGCACTGGATGGCGAGATCGCCAGGGCGCTTGAAATCACCGTGCCGGCATTGAAACTGCCAGAGCTGCCTCCTGTCGATGTCGGCAACGCGGGTTCAGACAACGTCGTATCGTTGCCGGCACGCAAACCGTATGCGAGACCGGCCTGGTATGCGCTGGCAGCAAGCGTCATGCTCGCGGTCGTGATCGGTGTCCGCATGTTCAGCATCGGAGCAGGCTACGAGTCTCTGGCCGACGAAGTCGTGGCGCACCTCGATCACGAGCCGTACTCGCTGAGACCATCGACAAAGCCGGTATCCGACACGCGCCTCGGTTCCGTGGTGCCTGCAGATATCGCGAGCATGGATCACAGCGCGGGCCTGATTACCTATGCTCAGAGCTGTGTGATAAATGGCAAGACGGTGCCGCACCTGGTCATTCAGGGGGAGCACGGGCCGGTCACTATTCTGCTGATGCCCGAAGAAGAGGTTGCGTCGGCCGTGCCGCTCGGCGGGGAAAACATCCACGGCGTAATCCTGCCGGTTGGCGACGGCAGCATTGCAATTATTGGTGCTCGAGAAGAAAAGCTCGAGCGCATTCAAAAGAGTGTTGTGAATTCAGTGAGGTGGGATACCTAGTATCCCTCGAGCTGAGAAACGAACGCCCGGTCTTGGGCAATCAATCCTGGTAGGAGATCTTAAAAATGTCAGAGAAGAAAGTAATTAAGCCGGTTGCACTGGCTATTGGTGCGGCGCTGGCCGGAACGTTCGCGATCAGCGGTGCTGTCAACGCCGAATCGGCCGAAAGCCCGTTCGAAATGTCGGCGCTAAGTTCCGGTTACATGCTCGGCGCCGGCGAAGGCAGCTGCGGCGAAGGTTCCTGTGGCGGCGACAAAGATAAGAAGGGCGAAGGCAGCTGTGGTGAGGGTTCCTGTGGCGGCGACAGCGAGAAAGAAGGCGAAGGCAGCTGTGGCGAAGGCTCTTGTGGCGGTGATAAGAAAGGCGAAGGTTCCTGCGGCGAGAAGGAAGGCGACGGCGGATCTATCTAAGACCGACACAGGACTGCGTTGTACCAAAGCCCGCGCATCTGCGCGGGCTTTTTTGTGTACGCAACAAAAATTTGTGTGCTGACGGAGGGGGGCTACGCTGATAGATTGTCTCATTCCCGCGTTAAGAGAAAATACGATGAGCAAAGCCGTCACGCGCTGTAAATGGGCCGAAGGCGTGAGCCTTGACTACATTACCTACCATGATGAAGAGTGGGGAGTGCCCGTGTGGGACGACCAAACCCAGTTCGAGTTTTTGATACTGGAGGGCGCGCAGGCGGGCCTGAGCTGGTCGACGATATTGAATAAGCGCAGCGGTTACAGGAAGAATTTCGCCGACTTCGATGTGCAGAAAGTTGCCCGGTTTACGAAAAAGCGCATTGAGAAAATCCTTACGGATCCGGCCGTCGTCAGGAATAGACTGAAAGTCGAATCGGCGGTCAGCAACGCGAAAGCGTTTCTTGAGGTACAGGAGGAGTTTGGCACATTCTCCGAGTATATCTGGGGTTTCGTCGACGGCGAACCGATACAAAACAAGATCAGGAAAGACAGCGATACGCCGGCCACGTCGCCCGAGTCAGACGCGCTGAGTAAGGACCTGAAAGCGCGCGGCTTCAAGTTTGTCGGTAGCACCATTGTGTATGCTCACATGCAGGCCACGGGCATGGTTAACGATCATGTTGTTTCCTGTTTTCGCCACAAGGACTGTGTGGCATTGGCGAAAAACCGGGGCTGAACACGCAATCGCTTGCCAGACCGCTAGTGCGTTGTATACGGTATCCTTGCCGTCAATAAACAAAACCCAAAAAGAATAAAGCAAGGGAGGACCCCGCTATGTCTGATACCTTGAATGGCAAACCGCCAACGTCCTACTGGATCGTTGCCGGTTTCTTTCTGCTCTGGAACTTCCTGGGTCTGATGATCTACTACGACCAGGTAACAATGACGCCAGAAGTCATCGCCGAAAACTTCAGTCCGGCGCAGCAGGCGTTCCTCCAGAACATGCCTGTCTGGGCGACGTCGGCCTACGCGATTGCCGTCACCGCCGGCGTGATCGGCGCGGCACTGCTTTTTGCACGCATGGCGCTGGCGGTGCCGGTCTTTGTCGTGTCTCTGGTCGGCGTGCTGGTACAGGACCTGAATTCATTTGTCCTGAGCGACGGACTCGAAGTCTGGGGGACAAGCGCGCTGTATTTGCCGACGCTCGTGTTGCTTATTTGTATTATCGAGATTTGGTACTCGCAGTCGGCCAAAGCGAAAGGCTGGCTGTCCTGATCCCATAGCGGCGGGTCGTCTTTAGTTGCGGATCGAGACGACCGTTAGCGCAGAAAGGCCCTGTGGCGTGTTGTGTGAAATACCGCCGAGATAGCGCTGGTCCGCTAACAAGCCGGACCAGCTTATGGTTACGTCCGCTTTCGTGCCGGGAGCAACAAACGCCGGCCCGGAGGCCGTCATGTTGCCTTTGTCGTCGTTGATGCCAATGCCCCACGCCAGCAGCTGATATACGGCCCCCGGGCCACCGGAGACCTGGTCGGTCTGGAAACCGTGGATCAGGACCGCGTACAGTCCGGCCGCCGGTCGAAACACGTTGAATTCTTCCTCCGAAGTCGGTTCGCCACTCTCGCCGATCTTGGAGCAGCTCGTTCCGTCGGCACCGCAGTAGTAAACGTACATGTCGAGATCGTCGTCGCCGTCCGTCAGATCATCGAACAGGGAAAAACGAATATAGAGCTGATCGGGCGGCACCGATATCACGTGCTGCGTGACGCCATTGTCCGAGCGGAAGGAGAAGGTCTTGCCGGGGTCGTTATCGACAAAGCTGAAACCATCGCCGTTACCGTCGGCGTCGGACAGCAGCGGGAGGTTCAGCCCATGTACGCCGGGGGAGTAACCACCATCGTAACCAAACTCAACCTCGAAACTCTGCGTGCCGGTGCCGCCGAAACTCGTGACCTCGCCGGGTGCCGATATTGACGTCGGCTTTACGGCAATCGGCATGTAGACGTCGCGCGATTCGCCGGTCCACGTGAGTGAACCGAAGCGCCAGAGGTCGAGCGGGCCGGACAGGTAGGAGAGCGTCACGTCGAAAACCGCTGAATCGCCCGGCGAAAGCGTCAGGCTCGACGGAGTGACGTCGATGTTCATGCCCGGCGGCGCGGACGCTGCCACGGTAAAGGACTCCGCCTCGTCGCTTACGTTTGTTGCGCGCCGCTGGATCGTTTGCTGCACGGCGAGCGTCGACGTCGATATGGACGGCTGATTCAGGTCAGCGGCCGCGAGTGAAAAGCCCGCCGCGGCGAGTTCATCACAGCGCGCTGACGAGACGGCGGGAGATTCGACGCCGCAGGCGAATGCATCATATTCGTCATCGCTCACATCGAAAACGAGTCCTGGGTCCAAGGCTCTGTTCGGCGCAATGTGGCCAGCGCCAAAATCGAACGGACTCGCGTCACCCAGACCGGCTGACGCCTTTACATCCTGCCGGGCTGAGGTCATCAATGCCGACTTTATCGCAGAAGGCGTCCAGGTCGGATGCGCCTGCAACAGCAGAGCGGCGGCACCGGCAACATGCGGTGTCGACATCGAGGTACCGCTCAGGTAAGCATAGTTTTCGCCGGATGCGGCGTTGGCGGCATCCGGTGTGAAGCCTGCCAGGATGTTGATGCCCGGGGCGGTCACGTCGGGCTTGAGGATAGCGCTGACGGCTGCCGGGCCGCGGGCCGAAAACGCGGCCATCACGTTTCCCGTATCGGCAGTGGTCAACAGGAAGCTTTTGTCGAGCACTACGGTTACGTCATTGCCGGCATCAAGCTCCGCAATGATCAGGTTGGCGTCGGCTTGCCCGATCATCAGCGCCGGTATGTCCGACAAACCTTCTGTCCCAAACATAACGATCGGATCGCCGGCATTGTTGTAAACCACGGCCGCGATAGCGCCAGCATCGGCGGCGTTCTTCACCATGTCCTCAAACAGGCAGCCGGTGCGCTGAATCAGGGCGATGTTACCGCTGACGACGTCGCCGTTAATCAGCGCCTGGCAGGCGTCTGACGTAGTGCCGGTGGAGCCGTCGGGCAATGACTCGTCGTCATCATCGACCAGAACAAGCAGCCCCTCGATCGGATCACTGTCTTGTAACGGCGGCGTAAAATTGGCCTCTTTTGTCGCGTACTTGCCGGCGAGACCTGACGGTTCGGTGATCTGCAGTGCCTCCACCGATGACTCACCGTCGCGGCTCGAGGCGCCGGTGGTGATGACCCATGGCCCGCCGGCCGGTGAGCCGATGGTTCCGAGGTTCGGCCCCTCGTTACCGGCGGCAACTACCGCCAGCACGCCGGCCTTGGCCGCGGCCAGCAGCGCGACATCATCGGGTGCGGTGACTCTCCTTAATGAACTGCCGATCGAATAACTGATGATATCGACACCGTCGGCGACGGCTGCATCGATAGCGTTGACAAGGTCCGAGGTGTTGCAACTTGCGCGCGTGGCGCCCGGACGGAGCCAGCAAGCTTTATACGCCGCGACCCGCGCTTTGGGCGCGATTCCTTCAATATCGCCGATTGATGTTCCAAATATCGATGCACTGCTGCGGTTGCCGGCCGCTGTTGTCATCGTATGAGTGCCGTGGCCGTCTACGTCTCGCGCCGAACGAATCTCGCCGTCGTCGATAGGGCCGGATTCGAGAGCGCCATCGATAAACCAGCGCGCGCCAATCAGCTTGTTGTTGCAGTCAGTTTCCTCGAAGCGCTCGCCGGATTCGCATACGCCGTTCCAGGACTCCGTCTCTTCAAAGACGAGGACGTCCGGGGCTCTCCGATAGCGCCCACACAACCACCGCCCGAGAAGCGTTGTCTCTGCCCAGCTGCTGCGACACAGCGACGGCCGATCCGCTTCACGCGTGTCCCGCAAGGCCGGATGCTCGGGCGCAACGCCACTGTCAATGACGCCGATTATGACGCCGTCGCCGTCAAGACCTTCGACGCTTCTCAAGCCATCAACAGTGTCAAAAAGACCCAGGAAGGTTGGGCTGGAGCGCAACGCCATCGGGCGGATCTCATCCTCCCAGACGTGAACCACCTCCGGGAGATTCGTAAGCTTCTGCGCCTGTGCCACGCTCATGCGGGCGGCGAAACCGTTCAGTCCGAACCGATAGCTGTATATCTTTTCGGTACCGGGCCCGGCCTTGCTCAATACCCGGTCTTGTTCATCGGCCAGCTGCTCCGCATACGCTTTGAGCACCGGATTACTTTTGTCGAGGCGAGAATGCTTCCTAACGACCGGAGCGGAAAGCGCGGCTGTTTTTGATAATTCGGCATGATGCGCGGCCGTCGATGGTTCCCGTAGTTGGACGATATACACGCGGGTCAGAGAAGGGTCCTCACTCCCAGCGAGCCCAATCGGTATGGGACCGGCATCACGCAGCGCCGACCCTGTCTGCGCCATCGCGGCGGCAGATACGAACAGGCAGCCAAGGAGCAGGAACCGGCAAGCGAGAGACATCGAAGGCTCGTTATCTAATCGTCACGGTAGCCGACAATTTCTTCGGCAGAAAAGGTCACGCCGAGGCCCATGGCTACACGGTTAACGAAATTGAAATAGGCGACAATCAGCGTGAGGTCCAGGATGTCTTTTTCCGTCAGGCCGACAGCGCGTAGTTCGCCAAGATCGCTTTCGGTCATTGCTCCGGGCGCAGTCGTCAGTTTCTCGGCATGGCGCACTATGTTGCTCAAACGCGGTTCGAAGGTTTCCAGACCGTCTGCATGCTTCAACGTTTCGATCATTTCTTCATCGTTGACATAGCGTTTTAGCGCCTCGGCGTGATGGTTGACGCAATACTGGCAGTCATTGTTCGCCGATACGACCACCGCGATGGCCTCGCGCTCGGCCCGACTCAGACCGGATTTGCCGAACATCAACGTCATGTACAGGTCAAGGTGTGCGCCCATCGCCTCGGGGTTGAGACTATGGACCTTGAGGATATTGGAGACCTTGCCGCGCTGCTTGATCAGATTGG
>CAMYMR010000082.1 GCA_947259285.1 uncultured Woeseiaceae bacterium
ATCGCCAGTCGGGCCGCTTTCGCCTCATAGCCGCTCGGGCCGATACGATCGCCGCTCCCGGTTCGACGATCGCCTGTCTTCAGGTACTCGGCGCTGAACGTCGACGCGAGTGCGTTGTTACCGACATCGATTGTCGCCCGCACGTTTTTGCCCAACTCGGCTGTGTCGAAGGAAGCAAACGCCTCCCCCCGCACTTGCGTCGTCGCACCCTCAAATTCGGGCACCCGTGTCACCAGCTGGACTACACCACCGACGGCATCATTGCCGTAAAGCGACGTCGGCGTTCCCCGCAGGACCTCTACTCGTTCGACCGCCGTGATCGGCACCAGTGCGAAGTACTGCGTCGGTGCACTACGAAAGATGGCGTTGTTAAGACGGATGCCGTCGACGAGGTGCAGTATCGACGACCCCTTTAACCCGCGGATGATCGCCGCGCCCTGCCCCGGCGTGGTCTGCTGAAGATAGACACCGACGCTCGACGCCAGCGCGTCCGTGACCAGTTTCTCGGGAACGACCCGCTCGCTACCGACCAGCGTGAGACCCGACGACACCTGCTCGCTGCTGACGGCACGGCGCGTCGCGGTGACAACGACTTCGTCGATTTCACTTTCACTGGCCGCAGCGATGAGCGGGGCGACCGAGGCCGCCATGAGGAAGAGTAATCTCTGCACGCGCGAGAGGGTACATCATCTTGTGGTATCACCGGAACGTAAAAAGGGGCGCCCCCTAAGAGGCGCCCCGCTCTCCGTGCAAACCCTGCTGTTTAACCGCGATTATTGAGTGCGTCGCGGATTTCCGTCAGCAGCTGCACCTCTTCCGAGGGCTTCGCTGGCTCAGCCGGTTTTTCCTCTTCCTTTTTCTTCATCTTGTTCATTCCACGGATAACCATGAAAATAGCGAACGCGATAATGATGAAGTCAAGAACGGTGTTGATAAACACGCCGTAGTTGATCGTAGGTGCACCAGCCTCCTGGGCCAACGCAAGCGATTCGTAGCTTGTCTCGCTCAGGTTGATGAACAGCTGGCTGAAGTCGACATTCCCCATCAGCAAGCCGATCGGCGGCATGATAACGTCGGATACGAAGGAGCTGATGATCTTGCCAAACGCCCCACCGATAATGATACCGACCGCCATGTCGACAACGTTGCCGCGCATTGCAAATGTCTTGAATTCGTTAAACATTATTTATCCCCTGTCAATCGTGAGGCTTCTCGCCCCAGCTTCGTTAAGAAGTTCGAAAAGGGATGTTATCGAGAAAGGTCCGTGGATCGACGATTCGCAACAATCGTTCACAATTTGGAATCGCGTCAGTGTGTCAGACGCCGTATTTCAGTTAGCAGCTCCTGCATCGGCGCCGGCTTTCTGAAGAAATGAGTGAACGCGACCTTTTGCTCGTCACTCAGCTTTGACGCGGTGAGCGCGACGATCGGCTTGGTGTAGCCGCGGTCGCGTAACACTTTCGCGGCCACCACGCCGCCGACGCCAGGGATGTTGCAGTCCATGAGCACAAGGTCGGGATCGTACTTCAGGGCCTTCTCGATCGCCTCAGCGCTGTCCGAGCTTGTTATCAATCCGTATCCTGAGCGATGCAGGTAGTGCTCGATCAGGGCAAGCATGTCTTCATCGTCGTCACAAATTAGAATGCTCAGTGCTTTGCTCGCGATCGTGTCATCACTCGGAGTCGGAAGAATCTCGGCACCCCTGGGTGAGGCATCGTCGCTGGCCTTTATTGGCACATGTACACTCACCGTGCAGCCTTCCCCCGGCATCGAGTCCAGCGATACTTCGCCGTGCATCAGCTCGACCAGCCGCAGCGTAATGGTCAGGCCAAGACCCGCACCTGTCGCACCCTGGCTGCTTCCCCGTTCGAACGCCTGAAAGACTCGTTCCTGATCTTCGACGCTTATTCCCGGCCCCGAGTCGCTCACTGTGACGGCCAGCCGCTCATTATTGTAGGTCACCGTCAGCTTTACGCCGCCTTCGTCCGTGAACTTGACGGCGTTGCCAAGCAGGTTGATCAGAATTTGCCGGAGACGCACCTCGTCCGCATGGATCATCCTCGGTACATCCGGCTCGACAAATGTAGCGAATGAAAGCCCCTTCTCAGCGGCCATTGGCGCCATCATCGCCGCCATGTCACTGAGCAACGCAAGTACATCGAAATCGTGCTCAAACAACTCAAGCTGGCCAGCGTCGAGGCTGGCATCGTCCAATACCGCTTCTACGAGGGACGTCAGATGCTGCGCCGATCGGGATATGGTCTCGATACTCTTTTGCACGTCATTGCGGCTCGTCGCCTCGTCTTTCGCAAGCTCCGCGTAGTTGATGATCGATGCGAGCGGAGTCCGAAACTCGTGCGACATCATTGCAATGAAGCGACTTTTGTTTTCGCTGATACGTTCTGCTTCACGACGATGATGGTCCAGCTCCGACTTTGCCTCGACAAGCTCGCTTATCAGCTCTCTTTGCCGGCCGATCAGCTTGTGCTGGCGGGCATGCATGAGGCGCAGCTCGTTGACTGACTGTTGCCTGGAGTGAATTGGGGCATGATCGTCGCTCGCGTCCAGGAGAACCAGGTAGCACTCGCCGCCGTCCGGAATCACGTGCATGTTTACGAAGGATCGGACCGGCGTCTCGATGATCTCAAACTTCTGGTTTACTTCGAGTGGAATGCCGACCAAAAAGGGGGCCGGCTCACGCATATCCGCACCGGGTTCGATTCCCGCCAGACCGCACCATTTACCGTCGCCCCAGCTTTCGACGAGGCGATAGTCGTTATCGACCAGGAAACAGAAGGGTCGTGTCCGCAGCAGAAATTCGTCTTGCAGGTAGGCAACGACTTGCGGGGGATACTCCATCAGGCACTTCGTACTTCTTTCTCGACGATCAGCTCGGCGAGTCGACAGATCGCCTGTTCGACATCGTCTCCTGTTTTGGCGCTGGTCCGATAGACATTTTCATAGGCATCAGTGAGGGCGTCGATATATTCATCGCTGACGATCCATTCACTCTCGAGATCGCGCTTGTTCACCAGCAGCACGAACGGCGCCGGACCGTAGGTCTGGGTAATCTGGCCGTGAAGGTGCTCGACAACGGCCAGCGTATCCGGCCGGGTACCGTCGGCAACAAAGATATAGCCGCTCGCTCCACGCAGGTAGGCAAATTCCGTAGCGCCAAACTCATCCGATCCGGCTACATCCCAGATCACCAGCTTGTGCGTCGTACCTAATGACTGCGACTCGATTTCTTTCGTGTCGATCTTGACGCCAACGGTACTAAGGTACTTGTCCGAAAACTGATTGTTAACAAATCGTTCGGTAACGCTGGTCTTACCGACGGCAAAGTCGCCGACGACACACACTTTGCTCGTCAACGGTGTCATGGCAGGTCAGACAATGACTGCGTCTGCAGGTTGATCTCAACAAACCGCTTGGTCAAGTCTTCCCGTGCCTCACCGTCGCCAAACACCTGATCTGGACGGCGGACGACGCGTGCAGTGACTCCGGACGACGCAAGAATGCCGGCGACCACGTTCGCACGACGATCAGCGAGCGCCGTATTAATGGCTCCCGTACCGGAGCTATCCGCCGATCCCACGAGGCTAACATTCACTGAAAAATCCAGATCGGCGGCGTCTTTCTGAAGGTCGCGAAGCTCGGAAGCATATTTGCGTAGCCCCTCTTCGTTCCCGTCCGCGAACTCGATGCCGCGCCGAAAAAAGAACTTGCGGTCGCCGAGCGCTGCAACCCGGTCCATAAATTGCTGCCGGTCGCTGGCTGTAAGCCCGCTGACATCGAGCGAATCGACGCCTGCAAGACTGCCGAATCGTAATTTCAACTGCCGCTGCCACTGCGACGGCGCGTCGCCTTTGACGATCAGCGTTGTATCGGAAACGTCGAAACTGACCAACGCGGGCTGACCGAATATCTGCGCCGCCCGTGCAGCGATAATCTCGGGCTGTAGCGACTGAAACGGCTGCGTAGCGACACGAAGTCGATCCGCCGATATATCGACGCTTTCAGCGACGTCGACGACGCTTGAAGCGAGAGGATCCCGCAGCCCGCGAACGGTGAAATTCTGACCATCCCGCTCGATGTCCGTGACATAAAGACCGGGCGTCGACTCGAGTGCCGTCGTAAGCGTTTCGAGCTGCTGCGAGTACAGCCAGTCTCGCACCAGGAAGAATGCCGCGGCAGACAGAAGCAGCAGTAACAGAATGATCACCATCGCCGGCGGACCACGGCGTTTCTTCTCAGTTTCCTCTCGCGCTTCAAACTGCAGGCATCGCTCGAGTTCGACATCCACATCGGGAATCGTTGAGGTGTCTCCTTTGTATTGCCGAATAGCCTCACCGTACCGAAAATGTATGCGTTCCAGGATCGCACTCAATTCCGCCCGCAGGCTCTTGGGCGGCACGCCCCGTATTACACAGACGAGTAAGGCGTGCGGCCCGTGCACCGCCCAAAGCGTAAAGTCGCCCATATCCGCTGACTCGAGCCGACCCGTGCGGTCCGGCGAGAACGATTCTTTAACGAAGTCCTGAATGGCCGTAAACATCGCCGAAACCGCATCGCTGTCCTTGATCTTGGAGCGCTCGTGGTGGACATGTCCCACCAGCAGGCCGTTTTCCCGGCTGATCAGATACGCCTGTTCGACACGAAATTGCAGCGTTTTTTGCAGGAGGTATTCACCGAATGGTACGCCGGCCCTGGAAGCCTGCCAGCGCCATCTCAGGCCCTTGGGGCTGATGCTGTGTTCGACCGCTTCGTTGATTTGCTGCGTGAATGTGCGAAGCGCGTGCATGATGGATTTCCGAATCGCCGGCCCCATGACCGGGTACAGCGCATCGCCGTAGGTTTGCGGATCATCCCGGAATGCTTGCTGCAGGCACTCGCCGACCGGCTCGGTGAGAGACTCGACCAGCTCGGAGTCTTTTTTGTGGCTCTGGTGAATTGCCTCCGGCAGTATGTCGGCGACGTCGACCGTTCGCACTTCGCGTCGCTCGACACGTTCAGCAATGGAATCCAGCGCTTCCTTTTCAGCACCGAAAAGGAGTTCCTTTAGCTGATCGAGATCATTCATCTTGATTTCGGCTCAATCGGCCACTCAGGCGCTTGGCAGCTTGAAGTCTTTTTTCAGCCGTAACGCAACTTCGGTCAGCAATGCGGCCAGGTCTTCCCGGGCGAGTTTTCCATCCTCCAGGTTGCGGGCCTCTGCTGTCAGGTTCTTGCTGAGCTGCTCGTGAGTATCCTGGATCATTCCTGACAGCTCCTCGCTCTGCTCTTGCAGCAACCCGCGCAGCTCTTGCGCCTCACCGCCGATCTGTTCTTCGAGCTCGGCGCACCATGTCTCTACCTGATCCGCCACCGCCTTGAGCTCTTTTGACCCCTGCTTGCCTTCCTCACGGCGAGCCTTGCGCTCTTCTTTTACCTGCTCGGCAAGCTTGTCCAGTTCCCTCCGGGCAAATGTGTCGAG
The DNA here is from genome assembly GCA_947259285.1 of uncultured Woeseiaceae bacterium. Taxonomy (GTDB): domain Bacteria; phylum Pseudomonadota; class Gammaproteobacteria; order Steroidobacterales; family Woeseiaceae; genus UBA1847. Next base: position 5,477 of record CAMYMR010000082.1, read on the forward strand.
CCGCTCCATGCGCTTTTCGAAGTTGCTGGAAATGAGTTCGACATTTTTTGTGAGCCGCGTTTCAAGATCTGCGAATCGCTGCTCGTAGTCCCGCATCTGTCCACCAAACAGAATCTCGCGAATTTTGTCGACGTTACCGTCCACGTTATCGTCCGACAACGCGGATTGATTTCGAGTTTGTTTTTTTGCCATGACCTCTTACCCCAGTACTATTTCCAATTCGCATACGTCGCTATGCGTCGACCCTCTCTATCCGATACCCATGCTGGTATATCGCAGACAGTATCCAGCCGTTTTCCTCGCTTAACTTAAGCTTTTTTCGCAAGCGGCTGACATGCGTATCGACGGTTCGGGTCGATACCGATTTATTCTCGATTCCCCAAATGGACTCGAGCATGTGATTGCGCGACACCATCTTCCCGGCGTTACGAAACAGGAAAAGCGCCAGCTCGAACTCACGATTCGTCAGCTGTATCTTTTCGCCGCTCAGGCTGACCGTCTTGTTCGCAAGGCTGACTGAGTACGGCGCGACGTCCAGTTCCTCTTCTTCCGGTTTATTGCCGGCCACCCGGCGCAGTATTGCCGACACCCGCGCTGCCAGTTCAGCCTGCCGAATTGGCTTGACCAGGTAATCGTCGGCACCCGCTTCGAGGCCGCGAACGATACTCTGTTCTTCATCCTTCGCCGTCGCAATAACGACGGGCGTATAGTCGCTCATCTCTCTGCGCAGCTTTTCCAAAACCTCGATGCCGCTGAGATCCGGCAGCATCCAGTCGAGCACGTACAGATCGAAGCTATCGCGCCGTACGGCACGCAGAAACGCGGCCGCATCGCCGTAGCAATCGACCGTATGGTCCGCGTTTGTCAGCCAGAGCTTCGTTAGTTCCGCCTGATCAGGATCGTCCTCGAGAATCGCAACTCGCAACTTTGCTCCCATCCATCGACAATTCAGGCACTGCGTGTTTTCCTGAGTTCTGGCCACATTTTTCTTGAAATTTTCGTGCCAGTACGTCTCCATTATAACCGCATACTCGCCAAGTACCCGGATTTATAGAGAATTATCTTGAATTGAGGCTCGATGCCGAGGTCCTAAAGGACTTTCAGGTTCTTCAGAAAAGCTTCCAACTCACCGATCGACTTGTTGATTTTCGGCACATCCCTCAAGTGCGCCGCATGTTCGATGCTTGCGCCGATAAACGAGATATCTTCGAGGCCGTACGCAGCTCCGGACCCGTAGAGGTTGTGTCCGGTGATGCGAATGGTTTCGAAATCTGAATCGGCTAGCGCCGCAGTCAACTTGCCGATATCGTCCTTGCGATTCTCGAGGTACTTACCGATGAGCCTGCGCGCAAACGGATCAGCAATTTCGATGGGTTTGCCTTTCTTGCTGCTCACATTTTCCATCTTCTCACTCATCACATGCAGTTTACATCCTCATCGAGGTCCTTCCGTTGTCAGCTCGATTGTCTTCGACCCGTCGTCTAATGCGAAATCTTGGCCGGCAGCTTTTTCGCTTGCGCCACCCAGTCGCTGACTACGGTGCTCGACGGCGCACGACGAACCAGGTTTTTGGCTTTGTTGACTTCGGCCATTGCCGCTGCCAGGTTTTCCGGGTTGCGGTGTTTGAGCTCCTTGACGGTATCAACGCCCGCGCATTCGAGCAGCTCTGCGTACTGGCTGGCAACCCCGTTAATACGAAACAGGTCCGCCATGTTGACGCACTTCAAAAGCCGCGCCTCGCTTATGCCAGTCTTGCTCGCCAACGCGACACGCGACCGCTTATCGGCGCCTGATTCCAATAATTGACCGACCGTACGTATTCCTGCGTTGCGCAGCGCCTCACCGGTTTTTGGTCCGATCCCCTCAATCGATTCGATGCTTTTTGACATGTCCTGTTCTCACTTAAAATTTAGGTTGATAACTGGCGCGAAGTCTACGCCAGCTGCATGTGCGCATGGTTATTTGTGACATTTGTTAACAAACTTTCAGTAGCCGTTCAGTTTGTGCGACGCGGGTCACGTTTGCCGCTGCGGCCTTGCTGATAGTCTGACTGCAAGCAGGCATTTCGCGAGTCAAGACCGGCGGGAATACAGGGGCAGGCCCTGAGACGTTCAGGGTCACTTTCGACCGTGGAGCGTGTTATGAGAATCCTGTTCTTGGTAATCCTCTTACCATTGCTTACTACTCTTGGCGCCTGTAGCAGCAGCCCAGTGTCGTCGGCGCTTACCGCACCCATCGCGCAGAATGTTGACGTATCGCAGTCGCCGGAAGTAGCCCGGGAGACAATGCTTCTCGTCAGCCTCGACGACGGTTCAGTGATAAAGCAGACGATCCATTCGAGTGCCGATTTGTGCTTCAAAAATAACTCGGATAGCAGAACGACGTGTCTGACCCAGGGTGCGCCGGTGCTTGACCCCACCACCAATGAAGTCATCGGTTTCGAAATGATCGAGGACCAGATCGATCTGGTCGCGAAGTCTGACTAGCAAATAGAGGGCAGCCGGCCTCGCGCCCTCCTATTAAGAAAGACATGGCCAGCAACCGCATTGTCAACGATTGTTACAGTGTGACCTGCTGTGCAAATCGATCCCTATACTCCGGCTACTTTCACAACGATCGTAGATCAGGAGTTAGGTAAATGAACCAGCGATATATGAAGATGCTCGCAATCGTGGCAGGCGCCGCAATTGCCAGCGGCTGTTCAAGCATGGCGGCGGATACTACGTCCGTTGATGCTGGGAGCAGCGCGATTACGGCAGCCGATCTTGCGGCATCACAGCAGCGCATCAGTGAACTGGAATCTGCGCTGGCGGCAAGAGAGCGTGATCTGGAAGAAGCCGAGGCACTTTCTGGCGACGCCAGCAGCACGATGGCTTCGACATCATCTGATGCCAGCCTGTTTCCCCCGAATCCGAAGGCAGGACAGTGCTACGCACGCGTGCTGATTCCCGCAAAGTACCAGACAGTATCGGAACAGGTATTGAAGAGTGAGGCGGCGGAACGTATCGAAGTCATTCCGGCGCGCTACGAAACTGCGCAAGAAACCGTACTGGTCAAAGAAGCTTCGACCAAGCTGGAGGTAGTTCCGGCGGTCTACGGTGAAGTCGAGGAGCGTGTTTTAGTCAAGCCTGCATCGACAAAGATCGTCGAAGTTCCTGCCGTCTATGAAACCGTGACTGAGCGTGTCCTTGATAAGCCTGCACACACGGCATGGAAGAAGGGCCCCGCTACGGTGCAGTCAGCCAACGTTCTTTCTCAGTCGACGACGGACACGGGTGAGATCATGTGCCTGGTCGAAGTGCCCGCCACGTACAAGACCGTTGAGAAACGTGTCCTGGCAACACCGGCTCGCACCAACACCATCGAAATACCGGCTGAGTACAAGACGGTAACCAAGACGGTCGTGAAGCAGCCGGCGACGACGCGTGAAGTGGTTATCCCGGCGAAGTACGACACCGTTACGGTCACAAAACTGGCTGCTCCGGCAAGCGAGAAGCGCATCAGCATTCCGGCCGAGTATCAGACGGTGACGCGCACCAACAAGACCACTGAAGAACGCATGGAATGGCGCCAGGTCATGTGCGAAGTCAACATGACTCGCGACAACGTGATCGCGCTGCAGAAGGCGCTTGCCGACGAGGGTTACTACAAAGCGGGCCTGGACGGCATCATTGGCGGCCAGACGCTGAGCGCAGCCCGCCAGTACGCGCTCGACAAGAATCTCCCCGCCGGCAGCAACTATGTGCCCATCGAGGTGGTCAAGAGCCTGGATCTCAACCTGTAATTCAGGGAAACAGCTTGGTCTTCAGGGCAGTCGCGGTCTGACCGCGACTGCCTATTTTTTTTGTCAGGCGACCTTCGCAAGCTCCTCGGCCATCTGCTCGCTCATCTTGAACTTCTGAATCTTGCCGGTCACAGTCATCGGGTATTCATCGACGAAACGAACATACTTCGGAATCTTGAAATGGGTGATCTGGCCCTTGCAGAACGCCTTCACCTCATCCTCGGTCAGACTTTCGCCTTCCTCAGTCTGAATCCAGGCACAAACCTCTTCGCCCATTCGCTGATCAGGCACGCCGAACACCTGCACTTCCTTGATTTTCGGATGCGTGTACAGGAACTCTTCGACTTCGCGCGGATAGATGTTTTCGCCGCCGCGAATAATCATGTCCTTGATGCGTCCTACGATGCGGAGGTAGCCCTCCTCGTCCATTACGCCGAGATCGCCGGAGTGCAGCCAGCGGGCTTCATCGATCGTGTCTCGCGTTTGTTCCTCGTCATTCCAGTATCCGAGCATCACGGAATATCCACGGGTGCAGACCTCGCCCTGTTCGCCAATCGGGACGACCCGTCCATCGGCATCGATGACCTTTATTTCCACCCACGGCACTGCCCTGCCAACTGTCTCCACGCGCTTCTCGACCGGATCGTCGGGCAGCGTCAGGTGATTGATGGGGCTGACCTCGGTCTGGCCATAGCCGATCAGGATGTGCTTCATGTTCATGTCGGATATAACGCGCTTCATGACATCCACCGGGCACGGCGCCCCAGCCATGACGCCCGTACGCAATGTCGACAGGTCGAACTTTTCGAAGTCGGGGTGGCTGAGTTCCGTCACGAACATCGTTGGTACGCCGTGCAGCGCCGTGCAACGCTCGGCTTCGATCGCCCGTAACGTCGACTCCGCGTCAAACACTTCACTCGGGTAGACCGCCGTCGCACCATGCGCGAATGCCGCGAGGTTGCCCAAAACCATGCCGAAGACCGGTATGCACAGACGATCGCTGGGCGACAAGCGCATGCCCTGGCCCGTCAGGTAGCCGTTATTCAGGATGTTGCAATGCGTCAGCGTCGCGCCCTTCGGGCTACCGGTCGTGCCGGAGGTGAACTGGATGTTTATGGGGTCGTCAGGCCGCAGCTCATCTTTAAGCTCCCTGAGGCGCTTGCGATCTTCGTCGCGACCGGACGCGCAGACGTCCGGAAAATTCAGCATGCCGGGTGATTTTTCTTCGCCCATCCGGATCACCATCTCCAGCTTCGGCAGCTTGGCCGACCGCAGCTTTCCGGGCGGGCACATCTTCAGCGAAGGCGCAAGCGCGTACAGCATCTCGAGGTACTTGCTGGACTTGAAGGCTTCGGCGCTGACGATTGCGCGGCAGCCCGACTTGTTGAGCGCATACTCGAGTTCGTACAGACGGTAGGCCGGGTTGATGTTGACCAGGATCGCACCGATCTTGGCCGTGGCCATCTGCGTTACGACCCACTCGGCCGAATTGGGTCCCCAGATACCGACGCGATCGCCGGGAGTTATCTTGAGTTGCAGCAGGCCCGCCGCAAGCTCGTCGACCTTTTGATTGAATTCAGCATAGGTCCACCGCACGCCCTGATGACAGACGACGAGCGCTTCCGTATCGGGGTACTGCGCCACCACACCTTCGAAGTGGTTGCCAATTGTCTCGTAAATAATCGGTTTGCTCGATGCCCCACAGGTGTAGCTCTGGGTCAATCCGTCCATCATTTCGTCTCCGACCGGCCTTCGCGGTCAATTCACCTTGAGAGAAATTAGAGACCCTGACTACGCCGTTGTCCATTGGGTAAAACACCAATTACCACTATGTATGTAGCCGGAGTGACCGTAGGAGCGCGCCCCAGCGCGCGATGTGCCCTCGGGGGGCGACTTGCCCTTAGTGCGGCGCGGCAGATGCCGGGTCGCATCAGCATGTCGGCCGCCGGGGCGGCCTCCTACAGGGTGCTTTCCCATCGCCCGCACGCAGCCCT
>CAMYMR010000083.1 GCA_947259285.1 uncultured Woeseiaceae bacterium
AGCCGCTCCAGCGACTGGTTCAACAGACCCTGCGAACGATTCAGGTTGCGTTGCGCGTTCAGCGAAGCAACATTCGTGTTGATGGACTGTGCCATTGTCTTAACTCCTTGTTAGCTTTCGCTTACTGCAACAGGCTCAGGGCGAGCTGCGGCTGTGCATTGGCCTGCGACAGCACGGCGACGCCGGCCTGCTGCAGGATCTGTGCTTTCGTCAGTGCTGCCGTTTCTGCGGCGAAGTCGGCGTCCTGGATACGACCGCGAGAGGCCGCCAGGTTTTCACTAACCGTCTGCAGGTTAACGATGGTCGACTCGAAGCGGTTCTGGATAGCGCCGAGGTTGCCGCGGAGGCCATTTACCGCCGTCAGGGCCGAGTCGATACGTGCGATCGCGAAGTTGGCGTTCGTTACCGTGTCAACACCGACTGTGTCGAGATAGCTCGTATCAAGGGCCGTGTTGTTGCCGTCGAGACCGAGTGCGTTGGTGCTGGCACCAGCTTCCGTGAATTCGACGTCGCCGATTTCTGACAATACCTGGATCTGGTCATCGGCATTTACGAATGCCGTAATACCGCTGATATTTGCGCCATTGATCGCATCAACCGCCTCCTGCACGGTGCTGCCACCCGCGATTGCGACTTCGCCGTACAGATCAGCCGTTGCGCCGTCACCAAACTGCAGGTCGATAGCAATCGCATCGTTGTCGGTGTCGAAGCTTGCTGCGGCAGCGCCGAACGTATTGACGTCGCCAAGAGCAGCAGACGTGACGTCCGTATCCAACGAAACGGAAATCGTCTCGCCGACGTTTGCGCCGACCTGGAAGGTGGCGGTACCGAAGGAACCATCAAGGACCTTCACGCCGTTGAAATTCGTCTGCTTCGCAATACGATCAACCTCGGCGATACGCTCCAGGACCTCGGCGTTCAACGCCGCGCGGTCAGAAGCCGAGTTGGTCGCGTTGACCGACTGTACGGCCAGCTCACGTATACGCTGCAGGTTGTTGGTCAGCTCGCCGAGAGCGCTCTCTGTCGTCTGCGCCAGCGAGATGCCGTCCGATGCGTTTCGTACGGCCTGGTTGAGGCCACGAATCTGCGTGGTGAAGCGCTCGGAAATTGCGAGACCTGCCGCATCATCCTTNNAGCCGCTCCAGCGACTGGTTCAACAGACCCTGCGAACGATTCAGGTTGCGTTGCGCGTTCAGCGAAGCAACATTCGTGTTGATGGACTGTGCCATTGTCAAAGCTCCTGGTTTTCAATATGTCCCGGTCTGCTCGTGCTACCGGAGAAAATTTGACGGCCACGAAATCCATTCAAGACCACCGTACAGGGGAGTTATCGGTCGCTCACGGCAGACCTTTAGGGTTTATTTGAAGATTCGTCGAGACAGGCGAAAATGCGCACCGACCGGTGCCAGCAAAACTTTAGGAAGAATTGCGAAAAATGTGACGTAGTTCGGAAGATTCTCGAGTCAGCGATTCGCGCTGCGTCAGAAGTAGTTAAAGAGTGACAGCGATTGCGTGCGAACGAACGACTGCTGTGCTGCTTCCAGAGTAGTAACCTCGAGGCTCAGCCGGGAAAGGGCCTCCGCGTAATCGAGATCTTCGATGCTGGCAAGCGTATCCTGATAGTTCAATTTAAAAGCGCCGTTGCTATCTACCTGGTTCTCGATAGCAGCTAGCCGAGACCCAACCTGGATGCGAACGTCCAGGATATTGCCGATCGCCTGATCGATGTTTTGCAGGCCGGCGTTGATCCCGTTATTGACCATGGCCTGCGAGGCGGGATCGGTTGAACCGGTCTCCAGTGCCGTCGCAAGTTGATCGACCATTGAGAACACGTCCTGATAGCGGCTTGGCGAGACCGTGAACTCGTCTCCGGCTTGCGGCTGGCCGCTAAGCGAGAACTCGATGCCTCGAAACGCGAGGGTATCGCCATCCTGAAACGTTCCCGTCGATACGACGGCCGCTGCGGAATCCAGCACTTCATAATTCGCCGGATCGATGAAACGGAGCGTATATTGATCCTGATCCCACGCACTGGGGTCCGTTACGCTCCCTGGGCCAAGTATCGCACTGCCGCTGTTGCTGCTCGCGGCGGACGTCGAGAACGAGCCGTTGCCATTGCGAATGTTGAAAAACACGGCGGCGCCCGAATCGCCATCGGTCACCTGCCGGCCTTCACCAATCTGGATATAGCGCTGCCCCTGGTCACCGTTATACGAGAACGCCGCGCCCATTCGGGTTACGGGGGTTGTCGAATCGAGGTTACCTGAGAACAGGTAGCTGCCGTTGCCGTCTTTCTGGTTCGCGATCTGCACCAGCTGATCGAGACTCTGCCGCATTTCGATAGCGATAAGTTGGCGCGACTCATTGGTCTGAGTGGCATTATTCGCCTGCAGTGCGAGCTCACGCACGCGTTGCAGCACGTTGTTGACCGAGCCGAGTGATGCTTCTTCCTGCGCGAGCCGATTGCTTGCGACATTGGCATTGCGGTCGAACTGCTCGAGGCGACCTATTGATTCGCGAATTTGCAGTGCCCGCGCGGATGCCAATGGATCATCGGACGGTGTCAGAATACGTCGTCCGCTGGATATCTGCCGCTGCGTCTGGTCAAGCGCGGCCTGCAGCCGCTGCATGGCCGAGAGCCCGCTTGTATAAGCACCGCTGGTCGAAACTCGCATCGCTATCTCCTGGTTGCAGCGATGAGGCTGTCAAACATTGTGTTGACGACAGCGACGACCTGCGCCACGGCCTGGTAGGCCTGCTGATACTTGATCAGATTCGCCGCTTCCTCGTCGAGGTTAACGCCCGATGTCGCCGAAACTTGTGCTTCCGCGTTCGAAAGCACGACGCCCTGCGCGTCGAGACTGCCCTGAATCTGATGCGTCATCGCTCCGACGCTCGACACCAGTCGGCCGTAGCTCTCGTTGATGCTGATCGTGCCGCCGTCCAGAAGGCCGGCGGACTGCACGTCGGCCATCAGCAGGCCGTTGCGGTTATCGCCGGAGGCGCCATAATTCGCCTCGATCGTAAACTGATCACCCGACGACGGATTGCCGCTGATCGTGACAGAGCTGCCGTTGATGATGATCGCATCACCGTCCGTATACGAGAAGCTCCCGGCGCCGTTGATGCTGTAGGTCGTTGGGCTCGTGAACTCGATCACCGAGCTTGCCAGCAGGTTCGGATCGCTTTGATCGACGACATTTGCCGGACTGATCGTGGCGTTGCCAATATTGCCCTGCGAAATCTCAGCGCGAGTTGGCGCCGCCATCGCGATGGACTGCGCGTCAGAGACTATGCTCCGCAGAGAAGCCGCTGCATCCTGACCGGTGCGAATCAATAATCGGTCTCCGGCGGCCGGCGCACCGCCAACAACGATGCTAATACCGTCGCCAACGAACGGATCGGCGCCAGTGCCGGATCCGCTCAGCGGAATGACTTCGCCCGTATCATCGCGAGACAGGCTATACGACGCCCCATCGAATCCGAGCACATAATCGCCCCCCGTCAGTACTCCGAGGTCGTTCACCGAGACACTCGCCGTGCCCGACCCGGTGTTCTCGTTGGAATACAGTACGGTCGGCGGCGCAACGCTAAACAGGTCGCCGCCGAGATTGCCGCGGAGATCCATGCCCGACGCATTCTGTTCGTTCATGCTTGACGCGAATGCGACGGCTGTCTGTCCCAGCGACTGTCGCGCGGGATCCAGGATTTGCGAGCGAAATTCGAGCAATGCGCCGAGGTTGCCACCGGTCGACGACGTGTCCAGCGGCGTGCTGCCCGCGGGTCCCTCGTAGGCAACAACCATGCGGGTAAGATCGAACTCGCTGCCGCCTACGGTGAGCTGACGCGCGTTGCCGCCGGTGACCAGTGACTGGCCGGAGCCTATGAATACGCTCATCGAGCCGTCGTCCTGCAACGTTGTGGCAACGGAAACTTGCCCTGAGAGCTCGAGAACGAGCGCGTCTCGTGCATCGAGCAGGTCATTCGGCGGCGTCGCCGCATTGTTCGCCAGTGCAATCTTCGAGTTAAGGTCGGCAATAGACGTCGCGATCCGATTGATGTCGTCGACGGCAAGCGTCAGGCGGCCGTTCACCTCCTCTTCGAGCTCGCCGAGGCGCGCATCCAGTAGCTGAAATCGACTGGCCACGCCCTCCGCTTCGCCGATTAATGCCTGCCGCGTCGAGATCGAGGATGGATCATTGGCGACATCCTGCACCGAATTAAAAAACGACTGCAGGCCACTGTTAAGCCCCGTATCCGGGTCGGCAAGCAGCGTGTCGATTCGGCTCGACAGGTTGTTGAGCGTGTCAAAACGTGAAAAACCGGTGCTCGCCGAACGCAGCTGATCAATCTGCAGGCCATCGTATATGCGGCGAATGGTAGAAACCTGGGTGCCGCCGCCGAGGTAGGTATTGCCCTGGCCACCACCGACCCGCGCAGACAGTTCGGCAACCTGGCGGCTATAGCCGGGCGTGTTCGCGTTCGCGATGTTGTGGCTCGTCACCTGCAGTGCACGTTGAAACGCACGCATCCCGGTGAGGCTGATATTTAGAGCATCTGGCATCGTTTTCCCCTGGCGTCCGTCGCCTCTTTATTGCACGCGCGGCGACAGTTGGTTTGCTATCGGCCGAGCTCCGGAATTCTTTAGGTCTCGGATCACAGATTGCATCGTCTTGCTGTTGAGAACGCCGGTCAGTTTGTCGGCGTATTTGGGATCGGTCGCGTAACCATCCTCAAACACCGCGGCGACATCGCTATAGGCGCGAAACTTCGCTTTTTGCGGCCGTGGCACGCCATTCTCGAACTCGAGTGTCTGACGTTCAACCTGCTCGCCTCTCCAGCCGCCGCCCGACTTGATACCGAACAGATTGAAGCTACTTTGGCCCTTCCTGTCGGACATGACGTGGGCGCCCCAGCCGGTCTCCAGCGCGGCCTGGGCAACGATGGCCTCGGGAGCGACGTTAAGATGTCGACCGGCCCGCTCCGCATATGGCCAGATGTCGCGGGCAAATGTCTTCGGATCGGACCAGGCAGGTTGTTCGCTCACCGGCACCGGCGAGCGCGGCGGCTCCGGAGTATTCGACGGCGCTGGTGCCGACGAATACAAAGGTGCGCTGAAATGCCTTCGCGGAACGTTGCTCAACGAAAAATTGCGTTCAGGCCCGGCAGGCGTTGTCGCCTCGGTTCCACCGAGCTGCCGCACCAGCATGTCCGCCAGGCCAACGCCTTTGCCACTGGCCATCTCGAGCGCCAGCTGCTGATCCATCATGCCCTGGTACATTTCATGCTGATCGCTATCGCCGAAGATCGGATCACCCAGCGACGCTTCGCGCATGCTCTTCAGCATGCTTTGGCGGGATCATTTTGCTGGGCGGCGGCGCGTAGACCAGTGAACTGGCTGAAATCGGTAATCGTCGCGGTCATCGAAGCGCCTCACCTGCTCCTAAATCACTATGAGCTCGGCACGCAACGCACCCGCCTGCTTCAGTGCCTCGAGAATTGCCACAAGGTCGCCCGGCGCTGCGCCAACTCGGTTGACCGCCTGCACGATCTCATCGAGACTCGTGCCGGGCTCGAACAGGAACATGCTGGCGTCTTCTTCCGTAATGCTGACTTCCGAATCGGGCAGGACGACGGTCTCGCCGCTATCGCTGAACGGCGCCGTCGGCTGACTCGCAAACGGCGACTCACTGATAGTCACGACGAGGGAACCGTGCGATACGGCAGCGGGCGTGACACGAACGTTGTCGCCAATCACGACAGTTCCCGTTCGCGAATTGACGATGACGCGCGCCTGTACTTCGCCGGGCGTCACCTCGAGTGTCTGAAGAGCCGACACGAACGCGGTGCGCTGTGACGCATCCGCCGGCGCACGAACGACCACGGACACGGCGTCCAGCGATTCCGCAGTTCCAGGACCCATGGTCCGATTGATTTGCTCGGCCAGGCGGTTCGACGTCGTGAAATCCGGCACATGCAGATTGAGCACGACGGCTTCGTTGGTCAGGAAGTCGCTGGGCACCGCCCGCTCGACGGTGGCACCGTTAGGAATTCGACCGGCACTCGGGATGTTAACGGTCACTTTGGAGCCATCGTTCCCCGACGCGCCGAAACCGCCGACGACGAGATTGCCCTGCGCTATTGCATACACGTTGCCATCGGCACCGCGCATCGGTGCCATTAACAGCGCGCCGCCGCGGAGGCTTTTTGCGTTACCGATCGAGGAGACGGTTACATCAATGGTCTGCCCGGGCTTCGCGAACGGCGGCAGATCGGCATGAACCGTCACGGCGGCCACGTTCTTGAGCTGCAGGCTCACGCCGGGCGGAATCGTGATACCAAACTGCGTCAGCATGTTGACGATGCTCTGTACGGTGAACGGTGTCTGCGTCGTCTGGTCTCCGGTCCCATTGAGGCCGACCACCAGGCCGTATCCCGTTAGCTGGTTATTGCGCACCCCGGCAACGCTGGCGAGATCCTTGACGCGATCGGCCATCGCCTGCTCGGCGACAAACGCGGCAAACAGCAGCATAACCAGAGCAATGTGTTTCAAATGGACGCGCGTTCGATAAGTGAGGTGCATTAGGTCGTCCCCTGCCTAGTACGGGTGGAATACGGAGTTGAAAAAGCGCGAGATCAGGCCCATGCGATTTGCTGCGGCCAGAACGCCCTTGCTGCTGTAAGTAATCTGCGCGTCGGCGATGCGAAACGATTGCAGTGAGTTGTCCGGCTCGATGTCATCCGGCCGAATAATTCCGGACAGACGAATAAACTCGCGGCCCTGGTTGAGGTTTACCCATTTCTCGCCGCGAATGCGCATATTGCCGTTCGGCAGACGCTGAACGACGGTCACAGTAATGTCGCCAATCAGGCTGTTGCTCTGGCTGCTTGATCCGATCCCGTCAAACGACGAATCTCCGCTCAGAGAACCCTCGAACAACGGCGTGCCGTCCTTCGTCAATGAACGGCCAAAAACGGTCGGATTAGCGAGTGTCGCTTCGGTCACTTTCGCCGTCGAGGTCTGCGAGTTCTTGCTGGCATCCGTCCGCTCCTTGAGCCTAACGGTCAGAATATCGCCAACCCGCGTGGCCTTGCGGTCCTCGAACAGCCGAATGTCCTTGCCGTCGTTGTAGATCGAGCCCGATGTCGGCGGACTGTATTCGGGTTCGGCCGGCCACGGCGGCTCGTAGCTTTCCTCGAAGACATCGACTGATGCACAGCCCGCACCCAGCATCGTCACGGCGGACGCGAGAATCAATTTGTGGCAGTAGCGGATCATGAATATTCCTTACAGGTTGTTATTGATGTACTGCATCATCTGGTCGTTCGTGGAAATCGCTTTCGAGTTCATCTCGTAGGCGCGCTGCGTTTCGATCATGTTGACCAGCTCGGACACGACGTTAACGTTCGAGCCCTCCAGCGCACCCTGCTCGAGCTGTCCGAGGCCGTTCTGGCCCGGCGTGCCCGGCTGCGGCGTACCGCTGGCGGCTGTCTCGATAAACAGGTTTTCGCCGACCGGCTGCAGGCCGACCGGGTTAATGAAATCGACGATCTCCAGGCTGCCTACCTGGGTTGGCGCAGCTTGACCGGAGAGCTGCACCGATACGGTGCCGTCAACGCCGATGGTTATCGACTGCGCCTGATCCGGTATTGTAATGCCGGGCTGTATTCGATAACCGCTCGCGGTTACCAGGTCACCCTGATCATTGCGCTGAAAATTGCCGTCGCGGCTGTAAGCAATGGTGCCGTCAGGCCGTTCAACCTGGAAGAAACCGCGGCCGCTGATCGCGACGTCCAGCGCGTTTTCGGTCCGCAGGACACTTCCCTGGGTAAACAGTTTCTCGGTTGCTACGACGCGCACGCCCGTGCCGAGATTCATGCCGGACGGGAGCAACGTCTCCTGCGAGGTCTGGCCACCGGACTGGCGAACGGTCTGGTACAGCAGATCTTCGAAGACTGCGCGACCCTGCTTGAATCCTGTCGTGTTGACGTTCGCCAGGTTATTGGACACGACCGCCATGCGCGTCTGCTGCGCATCCAGCCCTGTCTTGGCGACCCATAAAGCCTGATTCATCGATATCTCCTATCCAACTACGCGCTTAGCCGAGGCTCATCATCTGTGCCGCGGCGTCCGCATTTTCTTCCGATTGCTTGATCACATTCACCTGCATCTCGTACTGGCGCGCGAGCTCAATCATATTCACGAGGGTCTTGGCCACATTCACGTTGCTTTGCTCCAGTGCACCGGACATCACGGACACGCTGGCATCCGCATCTGCGATCTCGCCCTCCGGCAGACGCAGTAATCCGTCGGACCCCTTCTGTAACCGGGCGACATCCGGATTGACCAGCTTGATGCGATCAACAATGGCCAGCGTTTCCGGTCCCTGACTCAGCGGCTGCACGGAGATGGTCCCGTCTCTGCCGATCAGCAAACTGGCATTAGGCGGGATCGCGACCGGACCGCCGTCGCCCATAATCAGATGACCCGAGCCGGTCGATAACAGCCCGCCCGCTTCAACGCGAAGATCACCCGCTCGGGTGTAGGCCTCGGTGCCGTCGGGTGCCTGCACGGCGATAAAGCCGTCGCCCTGGATGGCGATATCGAGATCCCGACCGGTCGTGGCTATTGGCCCTTGCGAGAAGTCCGTACCGTAGGATTCGACGACCGGATTGATGCGCGTCTCGATACCGGGACCATCAATCGGCACCGAACTGAACGAGTGCAGATCGGCGCGAAAACCGGTTGTCGAGACGTTCGCCAGATTATTACTGTTGATGGTCTGCGCATACTCTGTCTGCATGGCGCCGGTCATCGCGAGGTAAACCATTTCGTCCATAATCGAATCTCGTTCGCTAGTCTGGTGTTAGGCCTAGCGGATGTTGATTACCGTCTGGGTGATAGTGTCGGCCGTCTCGATCGCCTGGGCGTTCGCCTGGAAATTTCGCTGCGCCGTGATCATATTCACCAGCTGCGCGGTCAGGTCGACGTTCGAGGCCTCGAGGGCGCCGGACTGAATGTTGCCGAACGACGCAGTGCCAGCCTCGCCCAGCAGCGCGTCACCGGACTGGAACGACTCGCCCCAGGTGGTGTCACCGAGCTGCTGCAGACCCTGCGGGTTGACGAAATTCGCCAGCGCCAGTTTGCCGAGCGACGTCGATTGGCCGTTGGTGAATCGCGCGAACACCACTCCCTCTGCGTCAACGCTAACGCCGGTCAGGCGGCCCGTGGTGAATCCGTCCTGCGACAGCGAGTTAACGCCAAACGAGTCGCCAAACTGGGTCGCAGTGCCGAAATCCAGTCCCATGACGATGTCCTGCGCGCCGGTTCCGGGCGTGTAAGCGCCCAGCGGCATCAGGCCACCCGCGGGAGAGTTCAAGCTGCCGTCCGGGTTGAATACAACGGGCGCCGCACCCGTAACCGCGTTGCCGTCAATCTGGATTTCGGTGTTCCACGTATTGGGTGCGGCATCCTTGATGAAGTAAACGGTCGCGGTATGCGCCGCGCCGAGCGAGTCATAGACCGTGACCGACGTGGTGTGGTTGAAGCTGCTGGGATCGGTCGGATCGAAAACCGGGTTGGCAGGCACCGGCGCGTCCGCAGGCAGGTTGATGCCGAACGCCGCACGCGTCGTCGCCGCCGGCGGGTTGGCGCCGATGGTCAGCTGCAGGTCAACCGGCGTGCCCGTATTGAACAAGCCGCTGCCCGCGTAGGGATAGGACTGCAGCCTCGCACCCTGGGCATTCGTAACGTAGCCCTCGTTGTCCACGCCGAAAGCGCCGGCGCGCGTATAGCTGCGGGCCCCGTTGTCGCTGATAACGAAGAAGCCTTCGCCGCCGATCGCAAGGTCGAGGGCGTTATCCGTGAAGTCGATGTTGCCTTGCGTGAATTGCTGCGCGATCGCCGACAGGCGCACGCCGCTGCCCGCGGCGCTTGAGCTAACGCTCTGCGTGCCGACGGCGAATACTTCGCTGAACTGTGCGCGCGACATTTTGAATCCCGTGGTATTGACGTTGGCGACGTTATTCGCGGTAACGCCGAGGTCGGCCGATGCGGCGTTCAGTCCGCTGAGTGCTATTGCAAATGGCATGTGTTTCTCCTGGGTAAAGTCCGTTTT
Source organism: uncultured Woeseiaceae bacterium (assembly GCA_947259285.1). Lineage (GTDB taxonomy): Bacteria > Pseudomonadota > Gammaproteobacteria > Steroidobacterales > Woeseiaceae > UBA1847. The sequence goes on from CAMYMR010000083.1 coordinate 10,119, forward strand.
CTAATTGCGTAGGTTGAGTGTCTTATCCAATAATCTGGTAGATCTGTCCGAGCGGCATCTGCTGTCCGCCCGCGAGGTTCAACGTCATTCCACCGCCGAACTGGCCAAGTGTGACGCTCTGAATTTCGGCCTCGATGACCGTCGGTGCGCTTTCAATGTCGGTGCCGCGAATGGCGCGTGCCGTCACCTGGTACTGCCCGCTGTCGGCGCGCTGTCCGGAGGCGTCAACACCGTCCCAGCTGAATCGCACCATGCCGGCAGGCTGTTGGCCTAGGTTGAGACGCTGCACGAGTTCGCCGGAGCGATTCGTGATGTCGATCTGCACATTGCCGGCGCTGGATTCCAGCTCGAGGCCTCCGTTTATCGAGCCCCCCTCGTTCAGGGAACCGATATCGCTCACCGCGAGTACCGAGCGGCCCACAAGGCCGGCTGCCTGCAGCGCCTGGTTATCCTGCATCGAACCGGCGAGCCCGCTGAATGCGCTGTTTAGTGAGGAAATACCGTTAACGGTGCTGAACTGCGCCAGCTGACCGAGAAACTCGCCGTTGTCCATGGGTTCGAAAGGATCCTGGTTTCGAAACTGCGAAATCATCAGCGTCAGGAAGTCCTCCTGCCCGAGCTGGTCACGCGGCTTTTGCTCAGGCGGCGGCGCGAATTCTTGAAAATTGTCGATGGGTCCAAGCGTTGTCATATCTAAGCCTCTGTTAGAAATCAGCGTCCGAGCGACAGGGTCTGCAACAGCAAATCCTTCGTCGTGTTGATCATTTCCACGTTGTTCTTGTAGGAGCGCGAGGCCGAAATCATGTTCACCATTTCTTCGACGGTGTTGACGTTGGTCGCGTAGACGTTACCGTCGGCGTCAGCTTCGGGGTGATCGGGTTGATAGAGCAGCTGTAGCGGTGCCGAGCTCTCGACGACGCCGTCAAGCTGGACACCGGCCACCCCGCTCTGGTCGGCCAGCGATGTGCTGAAGGTCGAGAAGACGGGGTGTTTCGCGCGGTATACCTGCGACGGGTCGCCGCTGACGCTCCCGGCATTCGCCAGATTGCTCGCAGTGACGTTCATGCGCACCGACTGCGCGTTCATAGCGCTCCCGGCGACGTCAAAGACATTGAATAGAGACATTATTCACCTCCCTTTATCGCCATGCGTAAAGTGCGAATCGAGCCATCCAGAAAGGCCAGGCTTGCGCGGTATTGCAGGGCGTTCTCGGCGAACTGCGCCTGCTCGACATCGGTGCTGACGGTATTGCCATCGAGTGATGGCTGGGTCGGAACGCGATACATCGTTTTCGCCCCGATTTCGGACGTTCCCCAGGCCTGCTTATGCAGCTCACTGGTTCTTGTCAGGCTGATCGACTGCTGCCGCGCGCTTTTCAGTGCCTGACCGAAGTCGAGGTCACGCGCCTTGTAATTCGGCGTATCAGCATTCGCGATATTCGACGACAGCACCTCGTTTCGATGCGCTCGAAACGACAGCGCCCGTTCGTACTGTGCTAACGCAGGTATTTCCATTGCCTCAATTCCTGGAATTCAACTTCCTGCAAATCTCTATGCAAAGCCTGTGCCAATCTGAAATCGTGCTCCGCTAAAGGTCGCGAGACATCGGCCGATACGATTCCGATAGGCATTTCTCCTATCATTGCGGCAAGACCTTGCCGCTTGCCGGCAGTTATCTGCAGCCCGGCACGGCCCTACTCCCCAAAGCTGGCATGGCAATTGCACTACTATCTGTAGAGAGAATTGTGAGCGGCGCGAACAGCACCGTCGGACGCTGGCCGATTTGCGGCAAAACGTTGCCAGCGCTGGAGTAACAGATAGGAGAATGAGCGAATAATGTCCGGACGTGCTTCAACAATCGTCGGTAATTTGACGGCTCTGGCCAAAAGGCGACGCGAAATCGACGCCCGTCGTATGGCGAATATCTGCGCCGTCATACTCGTGTCGCTCGCCGCCAGCGCTACAGGCGCCCCGCAGCGATGGCAGCCGACCGAAAGCATCGCCGCCGCGGCAGAAGCCTATGTGCTTGGCAGAATCGGTCCGAAAGCAAAGCGCACGTCAGTTAGGGCCGGCACGCTCGATTCGCGCCATCGGCTGGCCTTATGCAGCGAGGAACTCGAGCCGTTCATGCGCCGCGGCGCCAAGATCGAGGTGCGGACCATCGTCGGCGTGCGTTGCACCGGCGAGAAACCCTGGAAAGTGTATTTGCCGGTCGAAGTCATCGTCACCGACAAGGTATTGGTCGCCAGCCGCACGCTACCTCGCGGCCACGTGCTAACGGCGGAGGACCTCGTTGTCGAGAAACGCGACGTATCGCGCTTACTGTCCGGTTACCATTCGAACATCAAGACGCTGGTCGGCCAGCGGCTGAAATCCCAGTTGATCGCCGGTCGAATCCTGACGCCTGCAATGGTGCAGGCCGATATCGCCGTAAAACGGGGTCAGACGGTGACGTTGACCGTCGCAACGGGCGGGATCAACATTCAGATGAGCGGCAAGGCCCTGACGGACGGCGCGATCGACCAGCGAATCCGGGTCGAAAACACCACATCCGGCCGGGTCGTCGAGGGCGTCGTCCGGTCTCGCGAACACGTCGAGATTCTGGTGGCCGCGGGCAAACAAATTATCCACGCGAAGCCTAAAGTATCGCCATCGGTGGCCGATATCAGGTCTAGCAACAATGATCGTTGAGGTTTATACGTTATGACAAACAGGATCGGTCCTATGGATCATGGAACACTGGGCAAGATAGGCGGCAAGGTCGACGAGGCCGGGACCGGCAGCAAGGTCTCGAAGGAGTCGGTCGCGCCCGAGAAGGCATCGGCAGATGCCCGCTCGGCAACCGATACCGTCAATCTCACCAGCAATGCCAAGTTGCTCGAGCGCCTGGACAAGACGCTCGCCTCTCTGCCGGCGGTCGACAGCGCCCGCGTGGCCGAGATCAAGTCAGCCATTGAGAATGGCGAGTATCAGATCGACTCCGACGCGATCGCCGAAGCGATGATCCGGCTCGACCGATCATTCGGTGAATAGTAATGATGCAACGCCCTTCCCCCGCTGAAGCTCGCTTGCAGATCGTCGACATACTCGGCGCTTGCCTGTCTGAGGCGCTCGCGTTGCAGGAATCGCTAGAGGCCGAGCGCCGTGCCCTCGAGACTCAGGATACCGATGCGCTCAACGCTATCGTGCCCGGTAAGGACGACCACGCCGGAAAACTCGGTGTCCTCGATCAAGAACGCGACGCGCTGTGCCAGCAGTGGGGATTTGCGGCCGGGCCGGACCAGATGAGTGACCTCATGCGCTGGTGCGACGAAGACGGTGCCATCGACGACCGCTGGGCAGAACTCATGGCTGTTGCTGCCAAAGGAAACGCCCTGAACCTGACTAATGGCGCAATCATTCGTCTACGCCAGCAACATTTCGAAACCAGCCTTTCGGTTCTCCGCGGCGTTGCGCCCGGGTCCGATACCTACGGCCGCAACGGCGAGGAATCCGGCGACTTCAGCCGACGTTCCCTTGCCGAGGCCTGATCTTACATTGTGAAGCAAGGACACTGAGCTATGTTAATTGTGAGCCGAAAAGACGCCGAATCGATCGAGATTCGCCCGGGTGACGACATCGACCCGAGCATGACGCTCGGCGATTTGTTCAGCAGCGGACCGATCGAGATTACGATTTTCTCCTCGAATAATAATCGGGTGAAGATGGGGGTGCAGGCGCCCTCACAGCTGTGTATCTGGCGCAAGAAAGCCGCGGCCGCCTGACGACCGACAACCGTCCCGCCGCGTGACGCCTCACGCCGCATACGCCTCGCAGGGCAGTCTCGGGACCCGTTGTTTCGGATACGATGAAGTTCACGACGCCATCGCTGCTATCGATACTGGCAATCGCGGCCGCCTGCGGCGGTTCAGGATCGTCAGATTCGAACCTTACTCAACAGAACTCCAGCGCCGGTCCGGATTACATCTTGCCGAGCGATGCCGACATTCTTGCCAAGGCCTATGATGTCGATTACAGCGTTCCGGACGACTTTTATGTCGATGAGCGCGCAGAGACGACTCGCAGCTACACAATTCATCATGTGCTCGACGAATCCAATTCTTACGAGCTTTGCAGCGATGATCTCGTCGAAGCTCAGGCGCTCGAGGACGCCGACAATCAGTCGCGTGCCGTCAACGGTTATTACGTCACCTCCCATGAAACCGATCGATACTTCGAATTTGTGCGAGAGCTGGCCTACACACAGGATGTCGGCAATATCGACGAGATCACGTCACCAGGCTACGCCCGAATATTTAAATGCAGTTACGCGGACCGCGGCGGCGTGGATCGCAACCTGCTGGACGGTTATTCCGGCCGCCTCAATACCGAGCTTTTGGATACCGCTACGCTACGCGAATTCACCGAATACCTCTGGCAGTTCCGCTTCTTCAGCGCGTCGCAGAAGAAGGTCATCGACAGCTACAGCCCGGCGCAGTTGCAGCAAACCCTGTTACTGGCGTTCGTGATCAACCAGGGCGCAGACCGCTGCGACCGCGTCGACGTAGTGGCGTGGCGTTTTAGCGCCGATGCCGCCAGCGGCGACGTGTCGAGGCGATTCGAGCTCTTGCACAGCTTCGAGGCGACCCTGTCCGGCGGCGTCCCGTCTTTTTGTCAATAATGCTCTGACGCCGCCAAGTGCCGAAATCCACAGCGTAACTACCGGTATTCACATACTGTAAACGGGCGTCGGGCCGTTATAATTGCAGAAGAAACTTTAGGCTTCGACCGCACAAGAATCACGGCAATCCCCTTCATCAGAGAATCGCTCAATGACAAGCAAGTTAGCCGCATTGCAGTCCTGGGTTGACCAGGTCGCCAGTCACACACAGCCCGACAGCATCCGTTGGTGCTCGGGGTCCGAAGAGGAGTACCAGGAGTTGGTGGACCTGATGCTCGCCGACGGCACCCTCCTGAAACTGAACGAAAAAACCTACCCTAACTGTTACCTGCATCGATCCGATCCCAATGACGTCGCCCGCGTCGAACACCTGACATTCGTCTGCACCGAGTCTCAGGAAGATGCCGGCCAGAACAATAACTGGATGAAGCCCGCCGACGCCCACGCGAAGATGGACGAGCTTTTCGCGGGCTGCATGCGCGGTCGGACAATGTACGTCATCCCTTATTGCATGGGTCCGATTGCTTCGCCCTATTCACGCTGCGGCGTCGAGATAACCGACAGCCCCTATGTGGTTATCAACATGAAACTGATGACGCGGATGGGTGACCAGGCGCTTGAGCGCATCGAACGTGAGGGCACTTTTGTCACATGCACTTCCCGGACGAGCTCTCGATCATGAGCTTCGGCTCAGGTTACGGCGGCAATGCCCTGCTCGGAAAAAAATGCCACGCGCTGCGTATCGCCAGTCACCAGGCACGAGAAGAAGGCTGGCTTGCGGAACATATGTTGATCGTCGGGCTCGAGAATCCGGAAGGCGCGGTACATTACATCGCCTGCGCATTCCCTTCGGCCTGTGGCAAAACCAACCTGGCCATGCTGATACCACCGGCCGAGTTGCACGACTGGAAGGTCTGGACACTCGGCGATGACATCGCCTGGCTGCATCCGGACGACACCGGCAAGCTCAGGGCCATCAACCCGGAATCGGGATACTTTGGCGTTGTGCCGGGTACCAACTCCAAGACTAACAAGAACGCCTATGACATGATCACGCACGACACGATCTTTACCAACGTCGCCGTGACCGAAGACAACGAGCCATGGTGGGAAGGCAAAGAAGACGGAACTCCCGTGAAGGATTGGCAAGGCCGTGACTACGA